>CAZMLG010000040.1:0-477 GCA_964566985.1 uncultured Intrasporangiaceae bacterium | reverse complement strand
CCGCACCCCCGCCCGTCGACGATCCCCGGTGCCCGGCTCGCGCTAAACCACCGCCCGGGGGCCCCGACCGGGGGGCATGGGGCCCCACGGCCTGTGTGTGCGATCAGCTGCAGCCAGAGGTGCTTCCGCAGCCTTCACAGACGTAGCAGCTGCCCGCCGGACGCATCTTCGTGCCGCACGTCATGCACATGGGTGCGTCTGCGGCCTTGCCCTGGAACTTCTCCATCAGTTCGGCGGAGGAGTGCACTTCGGCGGACGTCTCACGCGCCGACGCGGCGTCGGCGTCGGACGCCTGCTGCTCGTCCGTCTTGCGCGCGGATGCCGGCGCCGCGCTCTGCGAGTAGCTCTCCAACTCGCCGGCGACGTCCTCGTCGGAGTCGTCGCTGGTGTCGACGTATGAGCCGGTCTCGACCTGGCGCGCCCGCTCGTCGGCGGTGTGGATGCCCATGAACGACCGTGTCTCGAAGTCCATGTGGT
>CAZMLG010000039.1:20869-22119 GCA_964566985.1 uncultured Intrasporangiaceae bacterium | reverse complement strand
GCGTCATGAGCACCTACTGCCGCACCCACGGGCAGCGCTACGACGAGCACGACTGTGACCTGACCGTCGTGTGTGGTGCGGGTGGACCTCACCGTCGGCGTCTTGTCGAGGACACCCGGTTCATGGATCCGTCGCGGACGTGGTCGTGCGTCGAGTGCGGCGCGTCGGGTTTGCCGTCTCCGGATCATTGCTGCCCCGCTGAAACGTCAGTGTTTAAGCGGGAATCGTGCGATAATGAAGACGGCCCCGGCGGTGTTGGAAGCACCAGCCGAGGCCTGACCCACTCACTTGATCTGAGCAAGGAGGGGCTAGCCATGAAGGCTACCCGAAACCACCCATCGCCACTTACGCCGGCCGACTACGAGCGTTTCATCACGAAGTTCGATGACTCGGCCGGGACGGACGGGTGCTGGCCATGGATCGCTGGCCTACTGCGGAACGGTTATGGAGAATTCTCGGCGTGGCATCTGGGACGTCAGCATATTCTCGCCCACCGTGCCTCTTGGGAGTTCGTCCACGGTCCGATTCCCGACGGTCTCCACATCGATCACACTTGCCACACACGGGCGTGCGTAAATCCTGCCCACCTTCGACTGGCGACCAATAAGCAGAACTCGGAGAACCTAGCAAACGCTCAGTCGAACTCGAAATCGGGGGTCCGTGGCGTGTCATGGGATAAGCGCTCGCAGAAATGGAGGGCAACCGCTGGGCATAACGGGAAGTACCACTGCGCTGGGTACTTCGACACCATCGAGGAAGCCGACCAGGCGGTACGTCGGCTTCGCGCCGAGTTGTTCACTCACGACGATTGTGCAGAAGCGATTCGCATTGATCACGTGTGCGGCCCTGAGGCGCGATCAGAGCCCGTTGCGGGGAATCCCCCGACTGAGCCGCGGGAGGCCGGGAGACGCCCGCACAGCAAGCCGAGGGTCGTGCGGTTGTCGAAAGAGCCGCTGAAAGATCCGGACCCGTCGAGCGAGGCCTGGCGGGAACTCATCCAGACATCACGAGAGGACTGCTGACATGACCGACTGCGACATCATCGACAAGGCCGCAGTGAAACTCTCGACGACATCACTGCACGGACGATTCCTGACGATGGATCAATGCTGCACCGCAGTCCAGGCTCTCGCGGACGCCGGGCTACTCTCCGACACCCCGAGCCGTGAGGAACGCATGCTCGACGCGTTCGCGAAGGTCACGCCCTGCACGTGCAGCGCCCAACGTGAACGAGCCGAGAAGGCCGAGGC
>CAZMLG010000039.1:0-20769 GCA_964566985.1 uncultured Intrasporangiaceae bacterium | reverse complement strand
AGGTCACGCCCTGCACGTGCAGCGCCCAACGTGAACGAGCCGAGAAGGCCGAGGCTGAGCGTGACGCGGCACTCGCCAAGATCGACCAGATGCAGACCAAGCTGCACGAGGCGGGCGACTGGCACATCTACGAGTCGCACGACGTCGGTGAGGTCTTCCCTGTCGACACAGTTGACGACTGGGTGGAAGAGATCCGCGCCATCCTCGACCGGGAGGACTCATGACCGACACCGACGACCTCAAGGGAGACAACGCATGACCCTCAACACCGACCTCGACTGGATCCGCGACCACCTCCCCGAACTCTGGCAAGCCCGCCACTGGGGCACCCGGCCACGCTGGCGAGAACACCAAGACACCACCACAACCCGCGCCGCGAAAGACGCACAAGCCCGCGCGGAACGATCCTGGCGGGCCGACTGGAACGCCAAGTACGCGCCCGGATACTCCAAAGCCCCGTTGCGTGTCGACATCCTCGACCTCCACGAAGAAGCCCGGACGAAGCTCGATGCCTGGTGGCTGATGCTCCACCCGCTGCCGAAGGGCACCGCCCCCGACCCTGACGACGTGGACCACATCACCACCGCCGCCGCCCGCCTCCGCGACAAAATCCGCGGCGCTTTGGGTCTCATCGACGACGGCCAAGTGCTCAAGGGCATGTGCCCGTTCTGCCTCGGCGTCGGACCCGACACGCCCCAGGGTGGCGCGCACACGCTCACGTTCCGTCGTGTTCCCCGCCCAGCCGCATTCCCGGCCCGCCCGGACGACCCGACGGACGACGGGACGGAGATCGTCGTCGTCTGCGAATCCGGGACCTGTCAGCCGTTCGACGCGGAATGTTCCTTGTGGATCCGTGGCCTGCCGGCGTGGCCGTGGCCCGAATGGGGATGGTTGACGCAGCGGATGGCGCACATCAACGACGGCATGCGCAAGACCGCATGACCCGGCACGTTATCCACAGGCGACATGCCAGTGATGGCGCGGATTGTCGCTGCATCAGCCGTGATGTATGCTCTCTCACAGCGATACATCATTCCCAAAAATCGCTCGACGACCCCCACCACTGCCGCCTCTGCGGCCAGGCCTACCCCGTCCCATCACTCGCCCGGGACTGCGAAGCCAAGCACCTGCGGGAAACCACGACAAGCGATACGATCAACGGGCCCAACAATGAGACGGCCCAGGCAGTGCGCGAACACTGTTGACCCTGGGCCTAACCGCTAAGGAGACAGCGGCTATGACCCAGCCTACCGACGGCCCGGTGTTCGAGTTCACATCTCACATCTCCGGGAAGAACGCGAAAGTCCGCCTCTACGAGGCACCCGCCCGCATCGAACTCGACTGGCCCGGCCGACTCACCGCGACCCGCGTCGTCGCCGTCGCCGCGCTCGTCGCCGGCCGAAAAGGCGCCACAACAGACACCATCCCCGTCGGCTCCGTCTCCGGCGTGTCGACGAAGAAGAAAATGATGCACACCATCCTGACCGTCCGCACCCCGTCAGGCGTCATCGAGGCGAAGCTATCCCACGACGAAGCCGACCAGATCAAACGGAAGATCCTCGAACTGCAGGCCGCCGGCTGACCTTCCGGGAAGGGGGCGCACATGGTCGCCCCCAACATCCCGGCCTGCAACGAGTGCGGCCGACCCCACGTGACCCGCGACGGCCACCCGGCGTGTGTCGCCCACGCGAAACACTCGAGCGAGGAACGCCAGGCCGAAGGACTCAAACCCGGCGACCCCTGCCGCCACCTACCGATGCGCGGCCAAACCCTGTGCTGGGTGCACGGCGGGAAGGCCAGGCAGAACCGACAGGCCGCGGAACGCCGCCAGGCAGCCGCAGCGATCGAACAAGACGCCGCCGCGATCCTCGCGTCCGAGGGCCTCGACAGCGTCGACGACCCAGTCCGGGAGATCGGGAGACTCGCGCTCGAGGCACTCGCGCTGAAGAAGGCCGCCGGCGCACGCACCAACGCGCTCGGCACTGGGATCCGCTACAAAGACTCCAAAGGCTCCGAGCAACTCCGCAGCGAGGTCGCCCTATACGAGCGAGCCATGGACCGTTCGATGCGGTTCCTCGAAGTCGCCGCGCGACACTCCGACGGTGGCGCCGCGCAGGCGAAGTCGATGCTCGGTGAACTGTTCACCCAACTGCAGTACATCGCCGACCACGAAGACGACGGCGAGCCGTGACGATCACCGCGCTGTCCCCCGCACAGCTGCGATCGGTCGCCCGGTCCACCAGCCGCGTCAACCTGTGGACCGGGTCCGTCCGATCCGGGAAAACCATCAGCTCACTGCTGCGCTGGAACACGTACGTCGCCGACGCCCCGGCCGGTGGGGAGCTCGTCGTCGTCGGCCGCACTCGGGAATCCATCGCCCGGAACGTGTTCGGGCCGCTGCAGGACGTCAACCTGTTCGGCGACCTCGCGACACAAGTCCGGTACACGGCCGGCGCGCCCACAGCGCACATGTTCGGCCGCACCATCCACGTCCTCGGCGCCTCCGATTCGCGCGCTGAGGCGGTCCTGCGGGGCATGACCTGCGCCGGCGCCTACGTCGACGAAGCAACCCTGGTCGCGGAGGCGTTCTGGAACCAGCTGCTCGGCCGCATGTCGATCGCGGGCGCGAAACTGTTCGCCACCACGAACCCGGACGGGCCCGCCCACTATCTGAAGAAACAAGTCCTCGAACGCGCCGACGAGCTCGACTACCGCATCTTCCAGTTCCGTCTCGACGACAACACCCACTTGGACCATGCCTACGTCGATCAGATCCGGCGCGAGTACACCGGCCTGTGGCGGCGCCGGTTCATCGACGGGGAATGGGTCATCGCGGAGGGCGCGATCTACGGCATGTGGAACCCAGCCGAGCACGTCGTCCCCGCGCTGGCGGTCCCGAAGGTCGACCGGGTCGTCGGCATGGGAATCGACTACGGCCAGAACCACCCCACCAGGGGCTACCTGATCGGCGTCACCACCGAAGACCCTGCACGGCTGGTCGTCCTCGACGAGTGGTCGCCCCGTTCGATGACCGACGCGCACTTGTCCGCGGACCTCCGCGGGTGGCTGGCCGAGCGGCCACAATGGGCGCCCGAATGGGTGTACGTCGACCCGGCCGCGCTGTCGCTGCGGATGCAACTGTTCGCGGACGGCATCAGCAACGTCGCCATGGCGTCGAACAGTGTGCTGCCTGGCATCCGGACCGTGTCGTCGCTGTTCGCGACTGGCCGGCTCGTCGCCTCCGACAGATGCACGCATCTGATCGACCGGCTGCCTGGCTATTCGTGGGACCCCGCCGCGACGAGACGGGGCGAGGACAAACCGATCAAGCTCGACGACGACGAAGC
The DNA here is from genome assembly GCA_964566985.1 of uncultured Intrasporangiaceae bacterium. GTDB lineage: Bacteria > Actinomycetota > Actinomycetes > Actinomycetales > Dermatophilaceae > Leekyejoonella. The sequence continues at coordinate 17,422 of CAZMLG010000039.1, read as the reverse complement.
CGACGCCCTCCGGTACGGCGTGTACTCCACTCGTGCCCTGTGGCGCAACCACATCCCGCTCACGGTCGCGACTGACGACGCGCCCGGCACCGACCTGTCCGACGCAGCCTGAAAGGGGCGTGACCCGTATGCCGTTGCCATCCGGTGACATGCAGTGGCCCCCGAAGGCGCTGGTCGACATCACTCCGAAGCTGAACGAATGGGCCGCCTGGTATCAGGGCGACGGCGACACCCTGACCCGCATCTATGCCGGACACACCGGGCAGACCCCACTCAACCGGCCCAGCCAGTACCGGGGCGGGCTCGTCGGGGCGCTGTCGCGGATGTTCTGGGGCCAGCCGACACCGGACGGGCAGGCCCGCTCCAAGCTGCACGTCCCAGTCGCCGCGGACATCGCGACCGCATCATCGGACCTACTGTTCTCAGAGCAGGTCACGCTCAACCTGCCCGACGGCACGACCGACGACCAGCGGGCACGGTTCGACCGGCTGCTCGAAGGGAACGGATGGTCGTCCCTGCTGGTCGAAGCCGCGGAAGAATGCGCCGCGCTCGGTGGGTCATTCCTGCGAGTCACCTGGGATCAGGCCGTCGCCGACCACGCCCTCGTCACCTCCGTCGCCGCGGACTCCGCGTGGCCCGAGTTCCTGTGGGGCCGGCTGACGGCCGTCACGTTCTGGAAGGTCGTCCGCACCGACGGCACCCAGATCTGGCGGCACCTCGAACGACACGAGGCGGGCGGCATCGAGCACGGACTGTTCCAAGGCACCAGCGACAACCTCGGCACGCGGGTCCCCCTCACCGAGGCCGCCGCGACAGCTGACCTGACCGTCGACGCCGACTCCCGCGTCCCCACCGGCTACCCAGGATTGACTGCGTCGTATGTCCCGAACATGCGACCCAACCGCAGGTGGCGCAACAACCCCGTCGGCGCGCACCTGGGCAGATCGGACTTCGACGGCGTCGAGCCGCTGATGGACGCATTCGACGAGGTCTATTCGTCGTGGATGCGGGACATCCGCACCGGCAAGTCCCGGATCATCGTGCCCGAGTACATGCTCGACGACAACGGACCCGGGAAGGGCGCCAGCTTCGACCTCGACCAGGAAGTGTTCACCACCGTGAACGTTCCCCCGTCGGAAGGCGGGAACGACAAGATCACCCCGCAGCAATTCCAGATCCGCGTCAAGGAGCATGCCGACACGGCGTCGGACCTGCTCATCCAGATCCTCCGGTCGGCCGGGTATTCGGCGCAGACGTTCGGCGCTGACAACAGCAGCGCCGCGATGACCGCCACAGAGATCCAGTCCCGCGACCGCCGCTCGTTGACCACGCGGGAGAAGAAGACCCGCTACTGGTCCCACGCGATCGGGAACATCCTGCAAGCCCTGACCGCCGTCGACACCACCGTCTTCGGATCCCGCATCGGTGAAATCCGGCCCGTGGTGGAGTTCCCGCCCGCGGTGCAGCCCACGGTCACCGAGCTCGCGCAGTCCGCGCAAGCACTGCGGGCCGCGCAGGCCGCGTCCACCAAGACGCTCGTCGAGTCGGTCCACCCGGACTGGGACCGGACCCGCGTGGACGATGAAGTCGAAGCGATCCATCAGGAGCAGGGTGTCCCGGTCGACGACCCCGCCAGCCTGCACGTCGGCGCGTAGCATCGGGTCATGGCTGCGTCCAGGAAACCTGGCGAGGACCGCGCCGCACGGGTCGCCCGCGTCGTCGCCGAGGCCGAGGCGGCCATGTTGAAGCTCGTCGCGGACCAGCTGCGGTCCGGGATCGCCACGGACGGGTGGGCCATGGCCAAGCTCGCCGAGATGCAGTTACTGGCGCGGAAGCTCGCGAAGGGTGTCGCGAAGGCGGACGAAGCGACAGCGGAGAAGGCACGCCAGACCGTCCGGGATGCCTACAACCACGGCGCCGCGCAGGCCGTGAACGATCTGCGGGACGTCGACCTGGACCTCGGGGCGCTTCCTCAAGGAGCATCGGCCGAGGAACTCGGCGACGCGGTCGCCGCGAAAGTCAAGACGGCATGGGGTCGGGTCCCGATCGTCATGCGGGACCTGTATCAGGATGCTGTGCAGGCCGGGGTCGCCGAAGTCCTGGGCGGGAAGGTGACGCGGGTGCAGGCCGCGCAGCATGTCCTCGACCGTGTCGCTTCGCGGGGTATCACCGGGTTCGTCGACAAGGCCGGCCGGGACTGGTCCCTGACGTCCTATCTCGAGATGGCCACGCGGACGGGCGCCGGTCAGGCTGCCGTCGATGGGCATCTGGAGACCCTCGCTGGCGCGGGAGTGGACCTCGTCATTGTCAGCGACTCGCCGCGTGAGTGTCCGTTGTGTCGGCCGTGGGAGGGCAAGGTGTTGTCGCAGTCCGGGCAGGTCGGCGCGGTGATCGCCCCGTCGGCAGTGTCGGATGAGTCGGTGCGTGTGAATGTGGCCGGGTCCGTGGACGACGCCCGGGCGGATGGGCTGCTCCACCCGAACTGCACGCACACCCTGGACGCCTACTTGCCGGGCGTAACGGACCGTCCGAAGCCGCAGCACGATCCGGAGGCTTACGAGGCGAAGCAACGGCAGCGTGCGATGGAGCGCAAAGTCAGGGAGTGGAAACGCCGGCAGGCTGTGGCGCTCACGGATGACGCTGCTGAGCAGGCCGCGGTGAAGGTGCGGCAGTGGCAGAAGGCGTTGCGTGAGCACGTCGACGCGCACGACTTGAAGCGGCTGCGACGCCGGGAACAGACCGGCACCGCGATCTAGACCGAAGCAGCAACACCCAACCGGACCCCGACCTGGCGTCGGGGTTTTCTCATCCCGGGATGTCCCCGGCGAGGAAGGAACACACCATGACCGACGACACCGGCACCAGCGGCGAAGCGCAGGGCCAGCAGCAGGGCCAGACGGATGCCCAGCAGCCCGAACAGGGCCAGGACGCACCGAAGCCCGCCCCGCCCACAGGAGGCCAGCAGCAGGGCGACAACGACCAGCAGCAGAAGGCCGCGGAGAAGGTCGAAGACCTCCCCGAGTGGGCGCAGAAGATCATCGCCGACACCCGCAAGGAAGCCGGCGACCATCGAGCCGCAGCCAAGAAGGCCAGCGACGATGCCCGCCAACAGCTGGCGCAGGAAATCGGCAAAGCGATCGGCCTCATCAAAGGCGAAGAACCAGCTGACCCCGACAAGCTCGCCGCGGACCTCACCACGGCCCAAGACCAGCAGCGGCAGACCGCCGTCGAGCTCGCCGTCTACAAGACTGCGAGTAAGCACGACGGCGACCCTGACGCGCTGCTCGACTCCCGAACCTTCCTGGCGAAGGTGAAGGATCTCGACCCGTCCGCCGACGACTTCCAGACGAAGGTCGGCGAGGCAATCACGTCCGCCCTGGCGGACAACCCGAAGCTCAAGGCAGCCCGGGCGGCTGGCAAGGGCGGCGCAGAGTTCACCGGCGGGACCGGTGAGGGCGCCATCACGCAGGAGAAGTTCGACGCGATGACCTACCAGCAGCGCGCCGAGCTCTACCAGTCAAACCCGAACGTGTACCGCCAACTGGCGGGCACTGCAGCTAAGGAGTAGCCAGCCATGGCACAAACCACATCAGGAGAGATGTTCGTCCCCGAGGTCTACGCCGACATGGCGCAGGGCCAGTTCACCGGCGCCCTGCGGGTCGGCAACAGTTCGGCGGTCATCCAGGACAGCACCCTCGAGGGTGCGCCCGGCGATACCGTCACGTTCCCGAAGTGGGGAGCGCTCGGTGAGCTCGACGACCTGACCGAGGGCACCGACCTGACCACGACCAAGATGTCGACTAGCGACTCGACGGCCACCATCAAGGAGGCCGGCAAGGCAGTCGAGATCACCGACAAGGCGCGCCTCGTCGCGCTCGGTGACCCGCTGGCTGAGGCCCGCCGCCAGTTCGGCGTCCTCGCGGCCCGCAAGACCGACTCCGAGCTGATCTCGCAGGCGCAGGCCGACGAGACCAGCAGCGGCGGCGGAAAGCCCTACGAGGTCACCGTCGAAGGCTCCGACGCGTCCACCAAGGCCAAGCTGTCCTGGGCCGCGGTCGTGCAGGGCATCGCCAAGTTCGGCGACGAGTTCGAGCCCGGCGACTTCGCCGGACTGTTCATCAACTCGGCCCAGCTGGCCCAGGCGTTCGCCGACGACCAGTTCATCGACGCCTCCAAGTTCGGCGCAGCGACCCCGGTGCAGACCGGTTCACTCGGCCGGATCGGCGGCATCGACGTGTTCGTCACCGACCGCGTCGCAGCCGACAAGGTGCTGCTGATGAAGCGGAACAGTCTCGGCCTGCTCTACAAGCAGCGCCCCGTCGTCGAGCAGGACCGCGACATCCTCGCCCGGTCCACCGTGCTGACCACGACCATGCATTACGCCGTGAAGCGGCTCAGCGACAAGGGCGTGTGCGTCGTCACCCTCGCGGTGGGTAGCTGACGTGGGCATGTTGATCCGCCGCCACAAGCCCAACCGTGACGGCGGCAAGACCACCACCGAGACCATCACTCCGAAGCCGGCCCCCAAGCCGGCCAAGGGCAAGACCAAGTAGGGCACCTGGTGGCCCACCACACCCCGGTGGGCCACCAGCCACCCGCCCAAGGAGGCAGCCATGGCACACGCCACCACATCCGACCTGTCCAACTGGCTGCCCGACACCATTCCCGTACCGGCCGACGCCAACCGGATCCTGGACCGCGCCTCCGAGGTCATCGACGCCGCACTCAAGACCGCTGTCTACGACCCCGACGAAACCGCCGACGTGCTCGCCAACGCCACCTGCGCACAAGTCGAATACTGGCTCACCGGCGACGAAGAAGACGACGTCCTCGGCCCCCTGCAGGGACTCATCCTCAACGGCCTGCAGCTGCAGTACGGCGCCGGCACGAACCGCGCCACCCCCACCTACCTCGCCCCGCGCGCCTGGCGGATCCTCAACAACGCCGGACTAATCACTGGACGGGTAGGCACACAGTGAAGATCCGCCGGATCCTCCTGAAAGACACCGTCACCATCTCCACCTACCAAGGCGACGGAGCCTACGGCGCAGTGTTCGCCGACCCCGTCAATGTACGAGTCAACGTCGACACCACCCGAAAACTCGTTCGCGACGCCAACGGCGAGCAAGTCGTCTCCGACGTCACCCTGGCCGCGCATCCGCAGACCAGAGACGACCAGGGCGGCACACATGACCCGGTCGCCTTGTTCGCGCCTGGGTCGAAAGTCACCGTCAACGGCCGCGACTCCGAAGTGATCGGCACCCGGGCGGCAACGATCCGCGGCACGACCGCATGGGTAGAGGTGACCTGCACATGAGCCACGACAGCTTCCAGCCCGGCGACGCCGACATCGCCGCGCGCATCCAGGTCGGCCTCGATCGCGGCGTGCGCCTCGCAGCCGAGCACATCCTTGGCGAATCGAACCGGGCCGTACCGATCGAAGAGGGCACGCTGCAACGGTCCGGGAAGGTCACCGTCGAAGACGGCAAGGCAGCGATCTCCTACGACACGCCCTACGCGGTCAAGCAGCACGAAGACTTGACGATGCACCACGACGAGGGCCGCCACGCGAAGTTCCTCGAGCAGGCCGCCAACGCCAATCGCACGCAGGCCGCGCACATCATCGCCCACGCGATCCGATCCGAACTGTCCTGAAGGAGCCCACGATGCCTCGCTACATCCGCAACGGCGACGTGATCACCGTCCCCGATGTTCTCGCTGGCCAGTACGAGCAGCGCGGCTGGGTCCGCTACAAGGACGCCCCACCCGCTCGACCACTCAAGGCGTACACGAAGAAGGAACTGGAGGCACTCGCCGAGTCCCGCGGCGTCAACCTGGCTGGCGCGAAAACGAAGGCCGACATGATCGCCGCGCTGACCGGCCCACCGAAGTAGTCCACCGTGGGTTTCACACGCGACGTCGTCGAAGGTGTCGCGGCGATGCTGCACGCCCAAGGCATCGGCGTGTGGCGCACCGACGGAATGTACGCCAGCGACGAGCAAGGCATCACAGTCGCCACCGTCCCGCAGTCACCGCCCGCGATCATCTGCCTCTCCCCGTACACGCTCACGGATGACCCGACCATGTCGGACTCCGTCATGGGCCTACAGATCCGGGTCCGGTCCGCGACCGCCGACCCCCGCCCGGCGCTCGACACCCTCGACGCCATCTTCGATCTCCTGCAAGGCCACCAGCCCGTGGACCTGCAGGGCACCGCGAGGCTCCTGATCGCCGAGCGGACAACCGGAACCCCGCTGGGAGAAGACGCCAACGGCCGCTTCGAGGCCGCCGACTCCTACCAGCTGACTCTCTACCGGCCAACCACACACAGGAGCTGACACACCATGACTGTCCCCACTCGCACCCCGCTCGGCGCGTCGACGCTGAACCGGATGTGGTACCTCGACATCGACACCGGCACCGACCCGGAGACCCCCGAGTGGACTCCGGTGCAGGGCATCACCGAATTCCAGCCCGCGCAGGAGCCGCAGCTGCAGGATGACGGCGACTTCGACTCCGAAGGTTTCGGGTCGCAGACCTCGACCGGCATCGACTGGTCCCTGACCGGGAAGGTCGCACGGAAGACCACGGTCGCCGACGCGACGACCTACGACCCTGGCCAGGAAGCCCTGCGCCTCGCCGGCGGGAAGGTCGGCCTCGACAACAGCGTGCACGTCCGCTGGTACGAGATGACCCCCGACGGCCCACGCACCGAAGCGTACGAAGGCAACGCGGCGGTGACCTGGTCCCCCGATGGCGGCGACAAGACCGCCCTGAACCTCGTCAGCTTCACCCTGTCCGGGCAGGGCAAGCGCAGCGACATCGAGCACCCGGACTCGGCCACCCCGTAACGAGACGCCCTGGCGCGTCGCCCTTTCCGGTTGAGGCGGCGCGCCAGGGCCACCAACCGGTCAACCGGACCAACCGGAAGGCACCACCATGGCATTCAAGGATCACGGCCACGCCTACGTCGACAACCTCGACCCGAAGAAACTACCCTACGAGGGCACCTGGTACACGTTCCCGTCGAGCGTTTCGGCTGCCACCGGCATGCTGCTGCACCGCATGCAGTCGAGGGCCGAGGAAGCATCGGAGAGAGCGAACGCCGCCAAGGCAGCGGCAGCCGCCGCCGCGGCAGAATCGGGCAACGACTCGACAGCCAAGGCGATCGAGTCGACCGCGCCAGACCTTGACCTCGAGCTCGACGCCGACATCCTCGATGGCATCCCCGAGGACAAGGTCCAAGACATGCGCGCCGAGATCCTCGGCGGCACCTGGTCGAAGCTCGCCGAGGACGACGTCCCCGAAGCGATGGTCGACCACATGTTTGAAACCCTCATGATCTGGCACATGTTCGGCGACCAAGACGTCGCCGAGGCCTACTGGAATGACGTGACGGGCCCAAAAGCCCCGACCGACCACAAGCCGAAGTCGTCTGGATCGACGGCACACCGTACCGGCCGATCGGGGAAGTCGACCCGGAAACGGGCCTCCACCGCGGCTACCAGCCACTCCAAGACGACGGAAGCCACTCCTGGCGCGACCTCCTGACGAACTGGCCGCTAATCGAAGCTGACTTCCACGACCGATACCACATCGACCTCGGCGACCCGGACGTGTGGGACCGCCGGTCGTGGGAGTGGCTCCGGACCCGGATCGAGGGCCTGCTGGCCGCTCCGCCGCTGATCGGACCCGACGGCGAACTGATCCCATCGACGCGGATCGGGTGGCAGCTCAACCCGCCCGACGGCTACGCACGGACCGCATAACCAACGGTAGGAGGCACCATGGCGCTCGACCTCGGCACCCTTGTCGCCTATCTCGACGCAGACGACAGTGGCCTGCAGAGCGGCCTGCGTGACGCCCAAGGTGACCTGCGGTCGGCCGGGTCACGGATGACCCGCGAGGGCGCAGGAATCGGCCACCGCATGGGGTCACGGATCAGCGCCGGGCTCAAGAAGACCGTCAAGGCCGGGTTCGCCGCCCTGGCGAAGATCGCGAAGGCCGGCGGGATCGCCGCCGCCGCGGCAGTCGGCACGCTCGGTGTCGCCGGGATCAAGTCAGCGGCAGGACTGCAGAAAGCCCAAGCGACCCTGACCGGACTCTACGGGTCCGCGAAACAAGCGAAGTCGACCATGGACGCCCTGCAGAAGGTATCCGAGAAGTCCTCGATCGATACCGCGTCCTACGACAAGGCCGCCGCCTCCCTCGCCTACGCCGGCGTGAAAGGCAAGAAGGCTGTCCAGGTCCTCGACCACGTCGGCAAGGCCATCGTCGGCGCCGGCGGCGGGTCCGAGGACCTGCAGGGCGCCTCCGATGCGCTGCTGTCCATGGTCAACGCGGGCAAGGTGCAGCTCGACACGCTGCAGCAGATGTCGAACGCAAACGTGCCGATCCTGTCCGGCCTGGCCGCGCACTTCCACACCAGCATCGACAACGTCAACGAGATGGCGTCCAAGGGCAAGATCAAGCTCGACGACGTGCTCGAGGTGATGCAGAAGGGCACCGGGAAGACCTGGAAGAAGCAGGAGGCCTCGGCCAAGCAGGTCGAGAAGACCCTGGCCGCGACCTGGTCCCGGATGAAGGACAAGGCGATCACCACGCTCGGCACCGCCCTCGTGCCTGTCCTGGCCAAGCTCACCCCGATCATTGAGAAGCTCGGAAACTCCTTCGGCAAGTGGCTGTCAGATGTGGCGATCCCGGCCGTGTCAAAGCTGTCGAAGTGGGTCGGCGACAACCTGTGGCCCGCGTTCCAGAAGTTCAGCTCCGGCGTGTCGTCATCACTGATGCCGGTCCTGAAGTCGCTGTGGGCGACGTTCGAGAAGAACCTCCTGCCCGCGCTGGAGGAACTCGGCGACACCATCGTGCACACGGTACTGCCTGCCGCTCAATCGATCTGGCAGACCTTCACCCGCAACGTGCTGCCCGTCCTGCAGTCCATCTGGAAGACGATCATCGGGAAGGTATACCCGGCGATCGTCTCAATCGGAACCGCGATCATCAAGAACGTCCTGCCGTTCCTGGCGAAAATGTGGAAGGCCTTCGCGGAAGACGTGATGCCATCCCTGCAGCACCTGTGGGACGTGATCTCCACCAAGATCCTGCCGATCCTGATCGCCCTCGCGAAGTTCATCGCGACCAAGGTAATCCCGGTCCTGCTGAAGATCGCCGGCCCGATCCTTAAGGTCGTGTTCAAAGCCCTCGGCAAGCTGATCGATATCGTCGCAGACATCATCGGCTGGCTGGCCGACCACCTGGTCCCCGCCGTGCGGAACGCCTTCACATTCCTGTCCGACAAGGCTAAGTGGCTGTGGCACAAGGGAATCCAGCCCGCCTTCCATGGAATCAAGAAAGCGGCGCAGGCCGTCAGCGACAAGTTCTGGACCGTGATGCACGGCATCCGGGACGCGTTCAAGTGGGTCAAGGACAAGGTGCTCGGCGCGGTCCGGTGGATCGTCGACAAGTTCCTGTGGCTCGCCGAAAAGATCATCGACGCCGCAGCGAAGGCGTTCGGCTGGGTGCCCGGGCTCGGCGGGAAACTGAAGTCCGCGTCCAAGCACTTCAAGAGCTTCCGGGAGAAGGTCAACCGCGAGCTCGGCCAGATCAAGGACCGCAAGGTCAAGCTGGACCTGCACACTCCTGGGCTGTCCGCGGCGGCCGGGATGCTCGGCGGCGGCGGTGGCCGGAAGCTGACGATGGTGAACGCTGCCGGCGGAACCATCCCCGGTCAGCGCGCCCCATACGGCGACAAGGTGCTCTCCTGGCTGGCGCCCGGCGAAGAGGTCATCTCCAACCGGCACGGACAGGCCGACAAGCACCGGCCGCTGCTGAAGGCCATCAACTCCGGCCAATACCAGGGCCACGCAGACGGCGGCACCGTGTTCAACGTTGCCACATCGGGGCTCGACACGAGCGCCGCCAAATTCCGGGACCTGCGCGTGTCGATGAACAAGTTCACGCAACGGGTCGTCTCGAAGCTCACCAAGAAAGCACAGGCTGCCCTCGACGTCGGAGCCTCGATCGGCAACGTCGGAGGCGGCGTGAAGCGGTGGACCCCTCTGGTGCTGCGGGCACTACGCATGCTTGGTCAGCCCGCCTCCCTGGTCGGGCCCGTCCTGCATCGCATGATGCAAGAGTCCGGAGGAAACCCCCGCGCCATCAACCTGTGGGACTCGAACGCCCGGATCGGGCAAGCGTCACGTGGGCTGATGCAAACCATCCCCGCGACGTTCGCAGCGTATGCCGGTCGGTTCCGTAGCCTCGGGATCTACAACCCGTTCGCGAACATCTACGCCGGGCTGAACTACGCCATCCACCGCTACCCGTCGTTGCGGTACGCAATGCTCAAGTCCGGCGGATATGCGCACGGCACCACCAGCGCACGCCGCGGCTGGCACAAGGTTGGCGAGCAAGGCCCCGAATGGATCTACTCCCCCAACGGTGGGGAAACGGTCCTGCAGAACGGGAAGAAGCCACCGTCCGGCCCCCACATCGACACAGTGAACCTGTATGCGCCCTCGGACAAGGGCAACGACTTCATGCGGGAACTGTCCTACGGGCTGCATCGGCTGTCGCTGCCCGGCGCGTACGGAGGTGTCCGGTGAGGGTTCTCGACGACGGACAGTTCGAACTCGACGGCCGGATCCTGATGGCCGCCCGGCGCAGCGACCCGACGACCGTGCACATCCAGGATCTGTCACGGGCCAAGGACGTGCGCACGCAGGACGCCGACGACCCCGTCGACGATGGGGTCCGATTCGGGCGGGACTACATCGGCGCGTCGACGTGGACGTTCACGTTCGCGATCCGTGGCCGCACCGCGGCGGAGTCGTTCGATGCCGTCGACCAGCTAGAGGCCGCCTGGCGCCCCTACGGTATCCGGCGGACCCCGGGCGCGAAGTCGGTGTTGCGGTACCGGCTGAACGGCCGCACGCGCCGCGTCTATGGGCGCGGCCGCAAGTTCGACCCGGCGGACAAGCAGGGCCTGGTCAATGGCGTGTTCCTCCCGGCGATCGGCGAGTTCACCGCGGAGCCGTTCACCTACGACGACCAGGAAGCCTCCCTGAACCTGGGCCTGGTCACCGACCCGGGTGAGGGCCTGACCTGGCCGATCACGTTCCCGATCACGTTCGGCGCACAGGCCGGGCTGCGGCAGGGCGTCACGAACGTCGCCGGCGAGGCAGAGACACCGTTCCGTGTAGAGATCACCGGCCCGGTCACCGGCCACGCCACATCGCCGACGATCCGCGGCCGCGGCTGGTGGATCGAACTGCCCGGCCTCAAGATCAACTACGACGAACGCGTCGTGATCGACACCAGGGCCCGCACGGTGACCAAGGGCGGCACGTCAGTGGCCCGGTTCCTGTCCCGCCGCTCGTCCCTGTCCGCGCGCCTGATGCCCGGCAGCCAGGAGCTCGTCTTCGGTTGCACCGACCCGACCAACACGGCAGCAGCGCGGGTGTTCTGGCGCCCGGCGCACTACTCACTCTAGGAGATCTGATGGCGTTCGAGGATTGCTACGCGGTCGACGCTGGCACATACCACGCACGGTTACAGCGGCTGGCGAACTCGGCCATCGCCCCTGGCGTGTCTGGCGTCATCGGAGAGAACGACCTCGGCGTGAAGGGCCTCGGGTCGCAGGGCGTGGGCGTCATGCCCGGCGCCGCAATCGTCGAGAACGTGTACGCGCTAGCAGCGTTCCGGCAGTCCTACCTGATCGCCAACGAGTCCATGGACGACGACGCGATCCTCTCGGTCCCGGCGTCGACGGGCGCCGCTGCCCGCACTGACTATGTCGTCCTGCGGGTGTTCGACCCGGAGTATGCCGGCCAGGATTTGGGGCCGGAGGGTAAGGGTTGCGGTCTGGTGCTGACCTCGTCGATCCCCACGTCCTACCCGTGCGTTGTCCTGGCGAAGGTCGTGCAGCCGAAGGGCAACACGGCCGGCATCCAGCAGTCGATGATCACTGACCTGCGCAAGGTGGCTAACCCGCTGATCGAGATCAAAACGATTAACATCCCAGCGCTAGCAACCGACACGGGCATGAACCTGACGGCCGCATCCGAGCCCGGCGAATACTTCCCGAACGGCGAGAACAACACCCTCGGCCCCGCCGACGTCGAGATCCCCAAGTGGGCCACCCGTGTCGCGATCGAGTGCGACTGGCTGTCCGTCGCGTGCGACGCCAACAAGAACGCCTACGGCCGCATGTGGGTCGAGTGGGGCGACAAGACCGGCACGTCCACCCGGGAGAAGTCGACGCAGCGGTTCCAGTTCAAGTTCCCCGGCGCGCCGTTCGCGGACCGCCGCCCGTGGGCGGTCGCCGACGACGTCTACATCCCGCTCAAGTACCGGGGCACTACGCAGCGATTCGCGCCCAAGGCCATGTACACCAGCAGCGACAAGGGCGTGTCCATGGACGCCCTATCCGGAATGAAGTGGAAGTTCACATTCATGCAGATCGCCGACCCGGAAGTGACCGAGCGCTGACATGCCGATCCGCGCGGATGGGCCCGTCCCGCCGCCGCCACCCCCGCAGCCAGCGGGCCTACCGAAGGCGGCCAAGTGGCGACCGGACGAGTGGCGCTGCCACCTGTACGGGATGCATTGGGACGGCACGCAGGAGCTCCTGGCGCAGGACGTCCCGATCGCAGGTCTCGAAGTCACCACGACCCTGTCCGGCACGGACACGATTCGCGGCACCCTATCCCCGGAGATCCCAGACCTGATCAACCTCGTCGAGCCCGGAGCGACCGCGATCATGGTCGAGTTCGGCGGCGACAACATTCTCGCGATGTGCCTGGTTGACGACCGCGCCGTCGACGGGCCAGGCCTGTCGATCAGCTCGTCGGGGTTCTTCGGATACCTGAAGGACTGCCCCTACCTGGGTGTCGAGAAGTACACGCAGGTCGACCCGATGGTGATCGTCCGGCAGATGTGGGCGCATGTGCAAGACCGCAAGCACGAGGACCTGGGCCTGATCGTGGACAAGGCGAAGTCACCGGTGCGGGTCGGCACGCCGAAGACGAAGGACCACGACGGGAACATCGTCGACGCCGAACCGTATGTGCTGGCCTGGTATCAAACCGACGACCTGTCCAACGAGTTCATGCAGCTGCAGGAGTCGACCCCGTTCGACTTCCGGGAGCTGCACACCTGGAACGGGCCCGGAGCGGGTGACATCCACCACCGGCTGCAGATCGAATACCCGCGGCTGGGCCGCCGGCAGCACGAGCTCCGCTTCCGTCTCGGGGAGAACCTGGCCTCCCAGCCGTCGCTGGACCAGTCGGCCGATGACTTCGCCGGGCAGGTCATGATGCTCGGCGCCGGCGAGGGCTCCGACAAGCTCCGCAAGACCGTCCAGACCCCGTACAAGCCGACCCCGGGCCGCAAGTGGCGCAGGCCGAACCGGACACGGATCGTGGACGACTCGTCGCTGGACCAGCAGTCGAAGGTCAACGCGGCCGCGCGAGCCGAAGCGAAGTGGCGCGACGGGTCACCATCGACGACGGAGATCGTCGTGTGGGACCACGAAAACGCGCCCTTCGGGTCGTGGGGTAACGGCGATGACATTCACCTGACCGGTCGTGATGTGCCCTGGATCGGGGAACTGGACCTGTGGGTACGGGTGCTCAGCACGACGTATAAGCGCGACGAGGGCACGGCGATCCTGTCCGTCGTGGCGTCGGAGAGGACTGACCGTGGCTGATCCGCACACTCAACGGCTCGTGCAACGGCTGATGACGGAGATCACGGGATTGCGCAGCGAGATCAAGAAGATCGCGCGGCGCCCACAGCTGCCGAACAGCAGCCTGGACAATGCCGGGATCGCCGTCAAGGACTCCGAGGGTCAACTGCTCACGACGATCGGGAAGCGCCCTGATGGGACGTTCGGGGTCGGCTACAACATCGACAGCACGGTGATCCGTCCAGGCGGGATCGAGACGCCCAGCCTTGCTGCGAACGCCGTGACAGCGGACAAGGTCGAGGCTCAATCGGTTGCGGCGGCCGTGGGTGAGTTCATCGACATTCACGCGCAGAACATCAGCGCCGACATCTCCATCGGCACATCGGGCAGCCTGTCCGGGCACACGGTCTCGTCCGAGACGGACATCTTCATCGGCGGCATGCCTCTCCTGGGAACCCTGATCGACCCGATGGCAGATCCGGGCGCGGCGGACAACCTGTCGTGGGGCACTGCGGCGTGGGCGAACTTCACCAGCCAAGTCGAAGGAATCACCGTCAACCCCGGCGGAACCACCACCCCGGTCGGGCAGTTCATGGTCAAGCTCTACCCGAACCGGACCTACCGGTTCGTGATGCCGTGGCGCGGCTACGTCGCCTCAACCACCAGCGACGACGTGCACCAGACCATCAACCTCTACATGAACCGGGCCACGGACTCCGATTCGACGCCGCCCGACCCGACCATCGACGACGCCTACGTCGGCTCCCAGGGGCAACGCTGGCCGGTGTCTCCGGTCGGGATCTCCGACACGCTCGTCACCACCGTCATGACCGACGACCCAGCCGCGGGGCAGCCGGTCTGGTACAAGTTTCTTCTCGGCATCTGGTCTCAGGACGGCACGTTCTCCCCCGACACCGACTCGCAGCGGGTCACGATGTGGCGCGCCTGCGTCTCCGACATGGGCGCGACGCCGCTGGAAGCGACCGTCACCCCGGCCGGAGCTGACGCCGTGCAAACGTTCGTGACGACGTGGCGCGCCACCAACTCCGCTTCATGGGAGCAGACCGGCCGCAAGGAAGGCGGCTACGGCACAGACGAACTCGTCTACGGCCCGACATCTATCGGAAACGTCTGGCACGCCGCGTTCGTGTGCAACGGATCCGCCATCGTCGGGGAGCCGAAAACGATCCCGGACGCCTTGGCCGGCGCGACCTTGCGGAAGGCCGAAGTTTACCTGTACGCCACCTTCTGGGCGCTGGATGCGGGTCAGTTGCAGATGCAGGAGTACGGCCGCGTCGACATCCCCAGCTCCTACACGCACGGCACCGTCGGATCCGGCGCGGTCAAGTGGGACTACAGCAACGAGCAGCAGGGCCGCTGGGTCGAGATCCCCACGTCGTGGATCTCGTCCATGTCGACCGGTGTCTTGATCGGTCCACCGGATTGGCTCGGCCAAGAGACCCGCGGCAGGTTCGCCGGCGCGACATTCTCCGACACCTCGAAGCGTCCCCGCCTTCGACTCACCTACACGCGCTGAAAGGAAACCTGATCCATGACCACGCACACTTTCAGCACCGACACCGACCCGTCCCTGTTCCTCGAAACCGACGACAACGGGACACCGGCCCGGCTCGCGGCCGGGTCAACGGTCCTAGTGCGGGATGCATCAGACGGGACACCGCTGCCTGCGACGAAGGCCCTCGACCTCGGCTACCTGTCGTTCACCACGACCGATGTGCCCGGCGTACAGGTCTCCGGTGATGACGGGGCGACGTGGAAGGGTCCGTTCTGGTCCAAGGAGGCGCGCGCGTCGACGATCACCGGGAACCTCATGGGCTCCCGGCTGCTCGACCCCGACACCGGTCAGCTACTCCCCCCGCTCGTGCCCTCGTCGGCAAAGCCTAGCGACTCCACCGTCGCGCCCATCTTCGAAGACCCCGCCAACGCCTCCTACGCGGCCATTCAGAACATCATCTACGAAGGCAGGAAACGTCCCCCAGCATCGAACCAGCCCACCTATATCGCCCCGACCGTTGCACAGTACAACCCCGCCACCGCAGCGAACCTCCTGTCTTCGATCGACCTGTCATGGACCGACGTCGAGACCGACAACCTGAAAGTGTCCTTCGTCGTCCCCCCGTCCGGAAAGGTGATACTCGAGCTCTCAGCGCGGGCGCACGTGAACGCCGGACTCGCCACGGCACGATGGGCGGTACGCGACACACTCACGATCACCGAGTCCGCGATCAACGTCGCAACCTCCACCGACACCGAGCCCCTGGCGACCAGCTCATTCACACGAAAGCTCGTCGTCGGGACCGACTCCAGCGGAGCACCACTCGTGCCCGGCGAACGGGTCACCTGGACCTGGGTCCAGATGAGCAGCAAGAACAACATCCAAGCCAGCATCCGCGCAGGCGGGCAAAACGGCCCCGCATGCATGACCGTCACACCCATCTCCCACCGCCTGACCGACGCCCAGATCACCGCAACCGCCACCGAAGACGTCGACCACGCCGTGTCCTGGCTGTGCCACGACCGGCAGACACTCCTAGGCCGCTCCACCGCCGGCCCGAGAGCAGCATGGTCCACCAACGACGGCGCCACCTGGACAGACCACTCGTTCACCTTCGGCGGCGGCGTCAACTGCGTCCGCGAAATGGACGACGGGGAAGTCCTCGTGTTCACCGGCAGCATGCGCGACACTGCGAACTGCCGCATCTACCGCTCGAGCGGCTGGGCCGCCGACCACGCATCGGCCACCTTCACCCAAGTCCTTGAAGGACAAGGCGTCACCGACCCCGGCACCAGCACCCCCATGCTGTCCTGGGCATCCTGGGGCATCGACTCCTATGGCCCGATCGTCGTCGCCAATGAGTACAACACCAAGAACGGCATCGTCGATGGGAAGTCGCAGTTCGCCCGCTACTGCTGGCTGTCCGAGGACTACGGCGCAACCTGGCGAATCATCTACGACCTGAACACCGTCGCTCACGGGCGAGCCGGATACCACCTCCACGGCGTCTGCTACGACCCCTGGTGGGACGCGATCTGGCTCTCACACGGTGACCAGGGAGATACTCGCCAGCAGCTCGTCACCTTCGACCGAGGCAAGACGTGGAGCACCCTGCCGGTGATACACCAGATGACGTCCGTGGTAGCACTACCGGACTGCGTCCTATGGTTCTCCGACAACGGGTCACCAAATGGGATCTTCCGCACACCCCGCACCTCGCCATCCGTCCTACTCAGCGACCTTGCCTACGAGATCGACAACAACGCACTGATCACCACCATCGGCAACCAGGCATTCCGGTCGCGGTCCATCGCTGACCCGCCGACCCTGATCGCCGGCGCGGCGGGACACACGGACGACGACGTCGCGAAAGCATATGCGACCTACGACGGATATACCTTCGTCGAGCTGTGGCGCGACACCGTGCAGGGCCACAACCAGGGCCTGACCTGGCTCGTCGGCCCCACCAAGACCGGCAAGTACCACGGCGCCGGTAAACGCAACGACGGCACCTCCATGTCCCTCGTGCTCGAACTGCGCTGACCCATGATCCACCCACGCCAAAGGATCACCGCATGATGCGACTCACACGCCGACTCACCCAACGACTCGCCGGACTCTGGTCGGCCGCGATCGGTGCCGGGTTCGACGCCAACGCCACCACTCCGCTCGGGCAGTGAGAAGGGAGCCACCACGCCATGGCCCCACCCGACGACGAC
>CAZMLG010000038.1:0-22276 GCA_964566985.1 uncultured Intrasporangiaceae bacterium | reverse complement strand
TCCCCGAGTACGAGTACGGCGAGTTCGCCGGGTGGATCGCTCCGCCGAAGACCGGAATCAATGCCCAGCCGGTGGAGTTCGACTACGTCCACCTCGCCGAGGAAGGTCTCTCCTGAGCTGCGCTCGGGAGAGGAAGGGACGGGAGTCGACCATGGAATGGACATGGACCCACGAGAAGTCGCCGGTCTGGGACGCGCAGAAGGCGCGTGTCATCGGGTCGGCGCCGGAGGGCACCTTTGTGATCCCGTGGCAGGAGGGTGACTCGCTGCCGGGGGACTGGTTCGCCGCGACGGACGACGCCGGCGCGGTCGTCGGCTACGGACGGCTGGACACGACCTGGGGCGGCGACGCCGAGATCCTGCTGGCCGTCCACCCGGACGCGCAGGGCAAGGGTGTCGGTGGCTTCGTGCTCGGCAAGCTCGAGGACGAAGCCGCGCGGCGTGGGATCAACTACATCCACAACACGATCCGCGAGGAGGACCCGCAGCGCGACCAGGTGCACGACTGGCTGGTCGTGCGAGGATTCGTCGGCACGATCGACGGCGACCTGCGCAAGCGGGTGGGGAGCTGCCCCTCCACCAGCCACCGGCAGCCACCCGCTCCGGCAGAGGTCTACGACGCCGCCGCCGACCCCGGCGGCCGGCCGCCGGGCCACGAGGAGTCCGGCGGATACGTCGACGTCGACGACCACCGGTACTGACGGCCTACGGGCGTCGGGGCGCCGAGGTCACGACGGCTTGGTGCCCCCGGCCCGGTCCATCCGATCCCACTCCTGCTGGGCCTGGCGATGCCACCGAGCATGCCGGTCGTGGAAGAGGGTGGCGGCGAGCGGGCCGGGCCAGTCCTGGTCCAGCAGCTCCCGGGGAAGGTTGGGGTCGAGGAAGGGGAACCGGCGCCAGTCCTGGACGATGCGCACCTGCGCGGAGAACGCCTCCTGGGGCGACTCGACCACACGGTGTTCGTAGGCGGCGATGAACTCCAGGTAGCGATCCTCGACCGTGCCCAGATCCCAGGTCTCGGCGAGGAGTTTGCTCTCCTCGCCGATGCCGCTCGCCGGCCCGGTCCAGGCGAAGGCGCGCTTCTCCAGGTCGAGCTCGCGCAGCACCCGGTGCACGTCGAGCGTCTTGTCGGTGTCCGGGGTGACCCACAATCCGGGGGACGGCGACCCGAGTCCGAGCCAGGTCAGCTGGGTGCGAAGGCGGTGTCGCAGGGTGCGCTGCGATTCCGGGACGGCCACCGTCAGCACCAGCCAGGAGCCGTCCCAGGTGTGGGGACGGCGCATGAAGCCGTAGATGCGCTCGGTGCCCTCCTGCAGCATGGAGGCGCCCGCGTCGCTCAGGAACCACAACACCTTGCGGCCGTGGCGCGCGGATTCCAGCACGCCTTCGGCGGCCGTGCGTGCCATGGCCTGGCGGGCCGACTTCTCCTCGACCCCCAGGGCGCCCAGGGCTTCGATCAACGACGAGGTCCACACGGACTCGGTGCGCGGGTGCACGAACTCCCCCAGGATCGTCAGCAGGAGAGACCGGGCACTGGCCGATCCGAGCTCGCGGCGCCGGGTGGAGGCGATCCTCGACCCGCTCGTCGTCTGCGCCGTCTCCGACACGCGTGCTCCCTTCGTCGCGCCTCATCCGTCCCGGGCGACTCCGATTGTCGCAGGTGTGTGCGGAGGCCGAGCTCGTACCGAGAAATAGTCGACAGACTCTTGACGTAGTCACATATATACGTAGACTATTTTGCAGCCAGCCCGATGGCCCCATGCCATCGTCAGCCCGACCGCATCCGCGAGAGGTGGACCAGCCATGACAGATCTCGGCACCCAAGAGCAGGCCGCCCGGCCGACCGACCCGGACGCTGCAGCCACACCTCCGCCCCGCGTCGACTTCGACACCCACCCCGATCGCTATCGTCACTGGACGCTCGAGGTCGACGGATCCGTCGCGACGCTCACGCTGACCGTCGATGAAAACGGCGGTCTGGTCCCGGGCTACGAACTCAAGATGAACTCCTATGATCTGGGTGTCGACATCGAGTTGTACGACGCCACCCAGCGGCTGCGTTTCGAGCACCCCGAGGTGAAGTCCGTCGTGGTCACCGGCGGGCTGGACAAGATGTTCTGTGCCGGGGCCAACATCCGGATGCTCGCCCAGTCGGCGCACTCCTGGAAGGTGAACTTCTGCAAGTTCACCAACGAGACGCGCAACGGCATCGAGGATGCCACCGTGAACTCGGGCCAGACCTACATCGCCGCCGTCAACGGCACGGCGGCCGGCGGAGGCTACGAGCTGGCCCTCGCCTGCGACCAGATCGTCCTCATCGACGACGGCTCGTCCACGGTGTCGCTGCCCGAGGTGCCGCTGCTCGGCGTGCTGCCGGGCACCGGTGGCCTCACCCGCGTCGTCGACAAGCGGCACGTGCGCAAGGACCGGGCCGACCTGTTCGCCACCAAGGCGGAGGGATACCGCGGCGACGCCGCTGTGTCCTGGGGCCTGATCGACGCCACCGTGCCGAAACGCCACTGGGACGAGGAGATCGGCCGCCGCGCCCGGGAGGCCGCCGCCGCGTCGAGTCGCAAGCCGGCACCGCACGGCGTCGAGCTCCTCCCGCTGCAGCGTGAGGAGACGGCGGACGCCATCACCTACCCGCACGTCGACGCGGCACTGCACCGCGACGCCCGGCGTGTCGACATCACCGTCCACGGGCCGGATGCTCCGCCACCGGAAGGCGCCGCGGCAGCGCTCGAACAGGGTCTCGACTACTGGCCGTTCGCCGTCGCCCGCGAACTGGACGACCTGATCCTGCGGCTGCGCACCAACGAACTCGAGCTGGGCTCCTGGGTCTTCCGCGCGCAAGGCGACCTCGACCGGGTCCTCGCGTATGACGCACAACTCTCCGACAGCGGCGACGACTGGTTCCTCGGTGAGGTCCGCGGCTACCTGGCACGCACCTTCAAGCGCCTCGATGTGACCAGCCGCAGCCTGTTCGCGGTTATCGAACCCGGAAGCTGCTTCGGCGGGTTCCTCGCCGAGATCGCGCTCGCCGCCGACCGGCAGTACATGCTCGAGGGGATCTACGAGGACGTCGACCCGGACGCCACGCCCGCCTCGATCGTGCTGACCGACACCAACGACGGCTGCTTCCCGATGAGCAACGACCTGTCCCGACTCGCCTCCCGCTTCTGGGGGCACGACGACGACCTGGCCACGGCGCAGGGCCTGAAGGGCCAGAAGCTCGACGCGGTCGCCGCTGCCGACGCCGGCCTGGTCACCCTCGCGCTGGACGACATCGACTTCGAGGACGAGTTGCGGATCGTGCTCGAGGAGCGGGCGTCGCTCTCCCCGGACGCTCTGACCGGCATGGAGGCCAACCACCGGTTCGTCGGCCCGGAAACCATGGAGACCAAGGTGTTCGGTCGGCTGACCGCCTGGCAGAACTGGATCTTCATCCGCCCCAACGCGTCCGGTCCGGACGGTGCCCTGCGCCGATACGGCACCGGTCAGCGCGGTAGCTACGACTACAAGAGGGTGTGACGCGTGATGGCCGAATTCAACGCCGCCGACTACCTGGTGACCCGGCACGTCCGCGAAGGTCGTGGTGACCAGACCGCGGTGATCGGATCCAAGCAGCTCACCTACGCCCAGCTGGACGAGCTCGTCGGGGCCGTCGCCGCGGCCTACGGCCGACTCGGTCTGCGCCGCGACGACCGAGTGATGTTCGTGATGGCCGACGACATCCCGATGCTGGCCGGCATCATCGGGGCGATCGCCGGCGGCCAGGTCGCCGTGCCCGTCTCCACGATGTATACCGGCGACGAACTCGGGGAGATCCTCTCCGACTCCGGGGCACGGGTGCTCGTCTGCAGTGCCGAATTCGCCGACGCCGCGGCTCAGGCGGTGCGGCACGCGCCCCAGGTGGAGTATCTCGTGTGCGACGGCGAGGTGCCGGAGTTGCCCGGCGACGTCACGTCCTACGGGTGGACCGACTTCGTCGACCTCGGTCAGGGCGAGGCAGATCCGCGCCACGGCCTGAGCATCGACGAGGATTCCTGGGCCCTGTGGCTCTATACCTCCGGGACCACCGGCAAACCCAAGGCCGCTATGCACCGGCACGCCAACATCCGCTACGTGTGCGAGACCTACGGGAGCCAGGTGCTCGGCATCACGGCGACCGACCGAGCTCTGTCGATCGCGAAGATGTTCTTCGCCTATGGCATCGGCAACTCCGTGTTCTTCCCGTTCTCGGTCGGCGCCACCACCATCCTCGATCCGCGCCGACCCAGCCCGGAGGTCGTCGCGGACGTCGCGAAACGCCACCGGCCGACCATCTTCGGGGGTGTTCCGACCTTTTTCGCAGCGCTCCTGGCGAGCGACCTCGCGGACGACACCTTCGCGTCGGTGCGCCTGGCGACCTCAGCGGGCGAGCCGTTGCCCGAACCGCTGCAAAAACGCTTCACCGACCGGTTCGGCGTGCCGATCCTGGACGGCATCGGCTCCACGGAGGCGCTGCACATCTTCCTGTCCAACCGACCTGACGACATTCACCCCGGCACCACCGGGAGGGCCGTCCCCGGATACGAGCTGCAGATCCGAGACGCCGAGGGCAACCTGCTGCCGCCCGGCACCCCGGGGGGACTCTACGTGAAGGGTGAGTCGATCGCGCTCGGGTACTGGCGTCGCACCGAGGCATCGCGCAACGTATTCGTCGGAGAGTGGCTCAGCACCGGAGACATGTATGTCGAGGACGAACAGGGCTACTTCACCTGCCTCGGGCGCGGCACCGACATGCTCAAGGCCGGGGGGATCTGGGTCTCTCCGGCGGAGGTCGAGAGCCGCCTGCTGGAGCATCCCGCGGTGCAGGAGGCGGCAGTCGTCGGGATCGCCGACGAGAACGATCTGCAAAAGCCGGTCGCCGCCGTCGTGGCCGAGGGCGTGACGGAAAAGGAACTCATCGACTGGTGTCGCGACGGGCTCGCGCACTTCAAGGCGCCGCGCCGGATCACCTTCGTCGCGGAACTACCCAAGACCGCTACCGGCAAACTGCAGCGATTCAAGGTGCGTGAGGTCATCGCACCCGACGCGTCCGCCACCGCAAGGAGGCCATGATGACCACGCCCGAGACGCCTGGCACCGCGTCGGACCCGGTGCAGGTCGACATCGCCGTCGTCGGCGCGGGCCCGGTGGGGCTGTTCGCGGCCTACTATGCGGGAGTGCGCGGATTGACGGTGGCCGTCATCGACTCGCTCAGCCAGTTGGGCGGTCAGGTCACCGCGATGTATCCGGAGAAGCAGATCTACGACATCGGTGGGTTCCCCGAGGTGTCCGGCCGTGACCTGGTCTCCGGCCTGGTGGCGCAGGCGGGCCAGTACGACCCGACCTATCTGCTCGGCCAGGAGGCGCAGGAACTGGAGATGACCCCCGCCGGTGCCGGACCGGGCCGTCTGCAGGTGACCACCAGCACCGGCACCCGCGTCGACTGCGGCGCCGTGGTCGTGACCGGTGGCATCGGCACCTTCTCGCCGCGTCCGTTGCCGGCCGGCGAGGACTACCTCGGGCGTGGGCTCGACTACTTCGTGCCCCGCAAGGACGCCTTCGTGGGCAAGGATGTCGTCATCGTCGGCGGTGGCGACAGCGCCATCGACTGGTGCCTGATGCTCGAGCCCATCGCCTCCAGCGTCACCCTCGTGCACCGCCGCGAGCGCTTCCGTGCGCACGCCGCGAGCGTCGACAAGGTGCGCGAGTCGTCGGTCGAGATGATCCTGGGCGCCCAGGTCGTGGCGCTCGAGGGCGGCGACGGTGTCGAGAAGGCCCATGTGCAAGTCAAGGGCGAGGACTCGCCACGTATTCTGGCGTGCCATCACGTGGTCGCGGCCCTGGGCTTCACCGCGAATCTCGGGCCGCTGCGCGAGTGGGGCGTCGACCTGCACGACAACAGGCACCTGATCGTCGACTCGGCGATGCGCACCAACGTGCCGGGCGTCTTCGCGGCCGGCGACATCACCGAATACGACGGCAAGGTGCGGCTGATCGCCGTAGGCTTCGGAGAAGCCGCCACGGCGATCAACAACGCCGCCGTGCACATGGATCCGGAAGCTCAACTCTTCCCGGGCCACTCCACCGACATCCCGCACGACGTCACCACCTCGGTCGGACAGTAAGGAGCAGGAACCATGCCATACGTGATCGGTCACGCTTGTGTCGACGTCATGGACAATTCATGCGTCGAGGAATGCCCGGTCGACTGCATCTACGAAGGGGATCGCAAGCTCTACATCAACCCCAAGGAATGCATCGACTGCGGCGCCTGTGAACCCGTCTGTCCGGTCGAGGCCATCAGCCAGGATCGCCGGATGCCCGAGGAGGACGAGGCGTACGTCGAGGACAACCGCCGGTTCTTCACCGAGACACTCCCGGGCAGGGACGAACCGCTCGGCGCGCCCGGCGGCGCGCACAAGACCGGGCCGATCGGTGTGGACACGCCGATGGTCGCCGACCTGTAGGCCGCCGTGCTCGACGGCAAGCCGCTGGTCGACGCGCACGTCCACCTGCCGGTGCTCGGGACGCTCGCGCCGGCGTGGGTGCAATGGGTGCGTGACTTCGGCCCGCCGGGCCTGCTGGAACGCATCTGGGATGCGGACGGATTCCCGCGGCCGGACCAGGTCGATGCCCTCTTCGCGGAAGAAGGCGTGGACCAGGCGCTGCTGCTGTGCGAATACAGCCCGAAGGCGACCGGATACCAACAGTTCGACGACCTCCTGCCGGTCGTCGAGTCTGACCCCGCTCGCTTCCGCCCGATCGCCAACGTCAACCCGCATCTGCACTTCCCGATCGCCAAAGAGCTGAACCGTCAGCTGGATGCGGGGGCGGCGGCGCTCAAGCTGCATCCGGTGCACGGCGGGTTCCGCTGCGACGACCGCGCGCTCTACCCGGCCTACCAGGTGTTGGTCGAGCGGGGCGTGCCGCTGGTCGTGCACTGCGGCACCAGCACATTCCCGGGCTCGATGAACGAACTGGCCGACCCGACCTACCTGTTGCCGGTCGTGCGTGACTTCCCGGGGTTGCAGGTCGTGCTCGCGCACGGCGGTCGCGGCTGGTGGTACGACCAGGCGGCATTCATGGCGTTGTCGCACGAGCACGTGTGGATCGAACTGTCCGGCCTGCCGCCGAAGCGATTGCCGGAGTACTACGCGCAGTTCGATCTGCCGCGCCTCGCGCGCAAGTGGATCTTCGGCACGGACTGGCCGGGAGTCCCCGGCATCGCGGCCAACGCCAGGGCGGTCGCCGGCCTTGGGCTCCCCGATGACCTCGTGGCCGAGGTATGGGCCGGACACGCACGGCAGGTGTATGCCGGGCTGACCGGCGGTTAGCAGCGAGGCCGAGGCGTTCGGCTTCGCAAGGACCCTTTGCCGGAACGACAAGGAGCAACAGCAATGAGCACACCGGAGTATTTGGGGCGTCCGGCGCGCGAGCTCAGCGACGAGGAGCTCGAGCACCAGGGCAAGTCCGCACACGACACACGCAACTGGGCGTTCCTGCACGGCACCGCGGAGCAGTTCGCGACCCACACCGCGCGGATGCTGGAGTTGGAGCAGGAGTATCTGCGCCGTTATCCGAAGCGGACCTGGCAGGGGTCCGGCGGCGCGCCGACCGACGAATCGCAGGCGGCGATCCTGCGCAAGGCGATCGCCTCGGTCATCGTGCAGTTGCAGGCTCTGCTGGAGCCTCCCTCGACCGGCCACGGCGACACCGCCCGGCCGGCGTCGACCGGGGACCCGCAGAAGGCGCTGTTGCGCGCGGTCGCCGAGGCGCCCGGTGGTCGGATGAACAAGCTGGCCATGCACCAGGTGGCTCGGGAGGTCGGGTTGGACCGCGGCGCGCTGGCGAAGCTCTACAGCGCGCAGCCGCCGCTGCTGATCACCGAGAAGCAGGACCGGGTGATCACCGACGACGGTCGCGCCGCGCTCGCGGAGTAACGGGGGCCTTGGCCGGCCGGTGCCCGCGCCAGACCTTCGGCTTTTCCACTCTGCGCGAATCGCGCAGGCCGTGCGTCTAGAGTGGGCGACTATGGCAGCCGGCGGGGAGAAGGACGGCGCTGCCCGGCTCGACTGGACGATCGTGCGCTGGGCGGCCATCGCCGGCTACCTGGTCGTGCTGGCGTTCTACATCGCGACGTATGGCGTGCCCATCGACCGCGTCGGGCTCACGCTGTGGATCCTGGTCGGCCTGAGCACGGTGGTCATCGGCAAGGGCTGGCGCGCGTGGGGTCGGATCCTGCTGGACTGGCTGCCCTTCCAGGGCATCCTGCTGGCCTACGATTACGGCTACGGGATGGCGTCGCATTTCCACGGCGGATACCTCAACGGGTTTCCCGTCGAGGGAGCGACCAACCGGCTCGGGATGCCGTTGCACGTGACGTTTCCGATCCACTTCGACGAGTTCCTCTTCGGCGGCACCTTGCCCAACCAATGGGTGCAGCAGCACCTCGACGCCGCGTCGGCCCCGTGGGAGAGCGTGATCGTCACGCTCACCTATTGCAGCCACTTCATCGTGACCCCTCTCGTCGCGGTCGCGTTGTGGATCTGGGCGCGCGAGAAGTTCCGGGTCTGGGTGAAGCTGGTCATCGCGGTGGCGGTCGCCGGCCTGACCACCTACTTCCTCTATCCCATGTCGCCGCCGTGGCTGGCGTCCTACCAGGGCTACATCGACGGTGACCAGGTGCTCCGGCTGGCCGGTCAGGGGTGGGGGCGTCTCGGGTTCCACATCGCCGGGCAGGTGCTCAGCGACGGTCAGGCCCGCTCCAACCCGGTGGCGGCGATGCCGTCGCTGCACATGGCCTACGCCACGTTGGTCGTCGGGTTCTTCTGCCTCCTGACCCGGCGTTGGTGGCTGCGCTGCGTGCTGTGTCTCTATCCGCTGCTGATGGCGGCCAGCCTCGTCTACGGCGGTGAGCACTACGTGACCGACGAGATCTTCGGCGTGCTGTATGCCGTGGTGATCCTCGCCGTCTGGCGCCTGCTTGCCCGCTGGTCAGCCCGCCGGAAGCGGGCGAATGGTGAGGCACTGCTCGGCTCGGCCGACCGGACCGTGCACGTCGTTCAGGACGGTGGACGTCAGGCCGAGCCCGTCGGCACCGAAGCTGACCGAGGTGTCCAGCCCGACCCAGCCGGGATCGGGCTCCCGAAGCAGGTGGATTGACAGCTCCACGTTGGGATACATCAACTCGTGCGGTCGTACGCGCGTCGCGACGCCGTTGGCGGCATCGATCATGGAGCAGAACGTGGCGATCGGGTGCACTTTCGTGCCGTCCACCAGCGGCATCGGAGGCTGTAGCCACATCGCGCGGCGGCCGGACCGGCCGCCCGGCGCGACGCGCATCGGCACCGTGGTGAGGAATCCGCCGGGCCATTCGATCGTGGTGTCGTAGGACTCGCACCGCTCGGGTGGAGGCATGGTGGGCAGTTCGAGGCCGCTCACGTCAGAGGTGTCGCGGACGAGGAGGCGCCACGCGCGGGCCCGGATGATGACGCGTCCGGAGACCGTCATCGTGGCCTCCAGCAGTTCGATGGTGCGTCCGGGGCGGATCGTCTGCACGTCGATGTGGGTCTCCTGCGCCGGGATCATCCCGAGGATCTCGTAGGAGATTCGGCCGATCTGCAGGTCGGGGCGTGGTTCGTGCATCGTGAGTTCGTGCGTGATGAGGCCGCTGACCGGGGCCATGTGTTGTTCCTCGGCGCGCCACGCGCCCTGCACGTTGCGGGTCGGCTGGTAGCGCCCCTCGCCGAGGGGCAGGTAGTAGCAGTCGGCGGCCGGAGGTTGCGCGGTGGTCACCGCACGAGGGTACGACGCGCGGAGTGCCTCGCGCGCGGAGGCACCACTCGGCAGTGCGGAGGCACCACTCGCCGGTGCGGAGTGACTACTCGGTGGTGCGGATGCCGGCGACGATGAGCCGTAGGCCGTCGCGGAACCGGGCGAGTTCATTCGCATCCGCCGGGGGAGGGGAGGGTTTCGCGTCCGCCGGTCGGCGGGCAGCGTCGGCATCGGCCGGTCGGCGTGCGGGCCGCGGGTCGATGGCACCCAGGTCGGTGGCCTGGCGCTGTTGCTGCTCGGAGGTGGTCGAGCCCAGCACGTAGTGCAGCAGCACCGACGCCGCGGTGTCCGCGTCGGTGCCGGTCAGACCGGCACGCCCGAGCACCTCGAGGTAGGCGGTATGCAGCCGGCCGGCGCCCAGCCCGAAGGCGTAGGCCGTGGCCACCAGTTCGGCGCCATCGGTGTGGGAGAGCAGCGCGGCGCGCAGCCGCACGGAGAACGTGGTGAGGCGCGCCGCCCAGTCGTCCCCGGCAGGCAGCCGGACGGCCGCGAGCAGGTGGTCGGCGAGGGCCCCGAGCAGTTCCTGCTTGCTGCGGAAGTGCCAGTAGAGCGCGCTCTGCTGCACGTCGAGCTCGGCGGCGATGCGCCGCATCGCCAGTGACGGCAGACCTCCCCGGTCGAGGATGGTGGTTGCCGCGCGCAGGATGTCCTCCCGCAGAATTCGCCCGGCCATCTCCCCTGTCCCGTGTCGTCGTGATCGATCGTGTCGGTCCGGCACGCCGTAGCTGCCGTGGGCCGACCGGGGGTCGACCCGGTGTTGACGGGGTGCTCGGCACCAGCGTAACTTGAACGCTGTTCATTGAACAGTGTTCAGCACGCCCGAGGAGACCCCATGAGCACCGCGACCCTGCACGCCCTTCCGGGACGAGGCTCCGCCCCCGTTCTGGCCGACCTGATCCCGGGTGCCCGCGCGCGCGATGCCGCACTCGTGCTGAGCGGCACCGCGTTGCTCGCGATCGCCGCCCAGGTGGCGATCCCGCTGTGGTTCACCCCGGTGCCGCTCACGCTCGCGACGTTCGCGGTGTTGCTGAACGGTGCCGCGCTCGGGCCGGTGCGCGGAGGATTGAGCGTGCTGCTCTATCTCGCCGCGGGGATGGCGGGCGTGCCGATCTTCGCCGAGCACGGCAGCGGCTGGTCGTCCGCATCGTTCGGCTACATCATCGGTTATCTGCTCGCTGCCGTCGCCGTGGGCGCGCTGGCCCGGCGCCGCGCGGATCGCTCGTTCGCCGCCACGGCCGCCACGGCCTGCGCCGCGACCGTCATCGTGTATGCCGCGGGCGTGCCATGGCTCATGGCCTACGCCCATGTGGGCCTCGCCTCGGGGATGTCCCTGGGGGTCTACCCGTTCCTCGTCGGCGACGCCCTCAAGGCGGTCGCCGCGGCCGCACTGCTGCCGGCCACCTGGAAACTGGTGCAGACGTTCGGCCCGCGCGAGGACTGAGGTCGGTGTGATGCACTGACACCATGCGATCGGTCCGCATCACGACGAGCGCCGGCGGCGACGACGGCATCAACGAGGACGCCGCCGGACACCGCGGGGACGCGGTCGTGCTCATGGACGGCGCCGGTATGCCGCGGGAGACGCGGGCCGGGTGCCGGCATACGGTGCGGTGGTTCGCCCGCTCCGCGACGGAAGCCTACCTGGACCGACTGCAGGATCCCCGGGTGTCGATGCGCGACGCACTCTCCCGGGCCATCCGGGACGTCGCCGTCCAGCACGCGGATGAATGCGACCTCGACGCCGGGTCGCCGAGCGCGACCGTCGTCGCGGTGCGACGGGTGCACGACACCCTCGAACACCTCGTGCTGTGCGACTCGACCTTGGGCATCGTGACCGCCGCCGGAGTCGAGGTCGTGACCGACCGGGCGCTCGAGACCACGCATCACCCGCTCGACGAGGTCCTGCGCAACCTGCGCGACCGACTGGACCCCGCACGCGACCGCCACGACCCGGCGCTGCTGGACACCCTTCGCCGACGGGACGCCGCCGTGCGCAACCGGCCGGGCGGGTTCTGGTGCGTCGGGCACCGGCCGGAGGCCGCCGACCATGCGCTCACCGGTGCGATCCCGGCGGACGAGGTGGTCGGCCTCGTGCTCGCCTCCGACGGCGCGATGCGCCTCGCCGACGTCTTCGCAGAATTGACCGCGGAAGACCTCGTGACCGCCTACCTGCGAGACGGCGCCGACCGGTGGGTGAGGCGCACGCGGGAGGCCGAGTCGAAGCCGGACAGGCGCGACCTGTGGGCCACACCGCACGATGACGCCACCGTCGTCCTGATCGAAGGGAAACGCGGGGTGGTGCACGCAGATCCGCAGTAGCGTGAACAATGCCCCGGACGACGGGGTGGTGAGGACGCCGGGAGGTCACCATGGGATGGAACGCCGCCACCGGGCGCCCCCATGTCTTCCCCGAGGACACCAGTGACCTGAACGGCCCACAGATCCAGGTGCGGCCGCGCATCGCCTGGCTGCTGCGCACCAACCGGATCGATTCTCCCTATCGAAAGCCTGCGGACTTCGTCGCACGAGCGGCCGATCTGGGTAGGCCGTCGCTGCCGGGTGGCCCCAGCGACATCGAGACCCGTGGCCGCACGCTGGATGCCGAGGTGATCCGCACCTACGAGATGGTGCTGGAGCTGCCGAAAGGCAGCCTGCTCGGGCCGGCGGACTCGTTGTCCCGGTCCTTCCTGGCGCGCGGGATCCGGCACCGATCCGTCATCCACCCCGAGGAGAGATGGGCCGAACTCGCCGAACTGGAGGGCCGATTCCAGGATCGAACCATGACCGGAGGGGACTGGCTGACGTTCAGCAACCTGCTCGATCAACCCGACGGGCTGCCGATGTTCCCCTCCATACTGGAGGAGTGGGCCCACCGGCTGGTGATCGAGCTGATGCGCTCGGTGGGACCGGCCTACCTCGCGCGGATGGAAGCGATCTCGAGGCTGGTGCAGGTGGAGAATCCCCGCCGCGCCGTGGTGCAGGCCGTGAAGGACATGACCTTGGAGAAGGGGGCGCAAGGGGTCATCGACGCGGTCGCGGCCTTGGGGGATGCGCCGAGCGACTCGACGATGGACACGGTGCTCGACATCTTCACCTCGACGGAGGGGGGAGCGCGGACCGGTGCGGCCCTGGCGATCGACCAATGGTCGACGCTCGGCGAGTTCTCCGAGCACGCGCGGCGGCGCATCGAGCGCGCGATCGTCGGTGTCGCTCGTGACGACCCGACGGAGGGTGCGAGAGCGGGTCTGATCGTCGCGCCTGGCCTGTCGCCGAAATTGGCGGTCTCGCTGCGCCGGATGGTGGACCCGTCGTTGTGGGCGTCGTCCGGGACGCTCCGGTCCCATCGACCCTCGGGTCTAGCGCGCTACCTCGACGCGGCCTACCGATATTCGGGATCACCAGGTGATCACATGATCGAGCGCCTGTTGCAGGAGGCGCTGTCCGACGCCCCAGGCGGACGACGACACCACGCCATCGTGCTCATCGGTGCCAGCCCCTATCGGAGTCCGGTCGCCGACGCGGCGGCCGAATCGCTGGAGGGGTCCACCGATCCTGCGAGCCGCCACCGGGCCGGCCTCCTGATGACCTACCTTGCCGGAGAAGGACACCAGCAGACGCTCGTCCGGATGCTGCGGGATGCCGACCCACAGGTGCAGGCCGATGCCTTGACCGCGCTGGGGCACAGCACCGGCGTGCCGGCAGATGTCGACCTGCATGACCATCTGGTGTGCCCCGCGGTGGCGGGGAGCGCGATCTATGCCGCAGGCATGTCGCATCATCCCGATGTGGTCTCCGCACGCGACTCGCGGTTCACCTCGCCGGTGGTCCGGGACTCGGCTCGTTGGTGGTTGCGTCACGGACCCCGGGTCGAGCAGGCCGGGTGAGCCGTAGGCCGAGTCTCGCCCGGAGACCGGCGGGTTCTTGGCGCGAGCACTCGAACCCCCGAAAACCGCCTTCCGCGCGATACGGCCTTCTACCGTTCGAGTATGCGGATGTGGGGACTCGGCGCAGGCACAGGGCGTCGGCGACACCGGACCCCGCCGACGGGCGAGTGGCCGGCGGTCGTCGACGAACCGGCCGGTGACGTGCTCGTGGGGCATCGCGCGTCGGATGAGGTCGACGACCTCGTCCGAGATCTTCGCACGCGTGGGCTGACCGTCGAGGTGATGGACGAGGTCGGGCGCGAGCTGGGCGAGTCCGGGCTGCTGGCCCATGCACTCGGCTCGGTGAGGTCATGCGCTCCGTCGACCCGGGTGACCCTCTCGGCGTGCGAGGCCGGTGGGTGTCGCCTGATGTGCGTGCTGATCAACCGTTACGACCCGAAGGTGCTCGCCCTGTGGTCGTTGTTGCGCCGTGACGGGGTCGAGATTCGCACCGATTACAGGGGCTTCGTCTCCCTGCAGCAATACACGCTCCAAGGGCACCGCCCGCAATATCGTTGACGGCCATTCAGGCGGTGTGGCCAGATGGGTCCATCGACCCGACTCTGCCCGGCGGGGTCATGGCCAAGGAGCCCGCGGATGCCAGACTTCTTCGACACAGTCAGCTCGGTGCTCGCCGTGGTGGCTCACCCGGATGACGAGTCCTTCGGTTGCGGCTCGCTGCTCGCACACGCCGCAGGTCGTGGATGCCGGGTCACCGTGTGCTGTGCGAGCCTGGGCGAGGCCGGCGAGGTGAGGTCGGGGATCGAGCTCGGTGATCGCAGCCTGGGTGAGGTCCGCGCCGCCGAATTGCACCTGGCCGCGGAGAGACTCGGTGTCGATGAAGTGTTGCGGCTCGGCCTGCTCGACTCCGGGTGGGAGGGTGAACCGCGCGATGGCTCGATCTGCGGCGTCACGTTCGAGGAACTGGTCGGCAAGGTCGGTGCCGTGGTCGACGAAACGGACCCCGGGCTGGTCGTGACGCTCTCCGGTGACGACGGGCATCGCGACCACACCCGGATCCGCGACGCGGTCGTCGCGGCCGGGCGGACCCGGCCGTGGCTGCGGGTCTACCAATGGTGCCTGCCCCACAGCCTGATGCGCCGGTGGGCGGAGCACGTGGCACAGGTGCGTCCGGATGCGGCCCACCTGGAGATCTCGGCTTTGGGCACGCCGTCGCACGAGATCACCGACGTGGTGGACACCGATCACGTGGTGGCGACCCGGCGGCACGCCATGGCCGCCCACGTATCGCAGACCTCCCCCTACGACGGGTTGCCGGAGGACCTGGTCACCGCGTTCTTGACCAGGGATCACCTCCAACGGGTCCAGTGAGACCCGCCCGGCAGAGCGGTCAGCGGCACGTCTGCAGCGCGTCGATCTGGTCGGGGCCGTATTTGTGGCCGTGCCCCTCGGGCATGAGCAGCGCGTCCACCAGGTCGGCGCTGCGCTGCACGAAGCTGACGACCGGGAGCCACGGCCTGCCGTCCTTCCGGGGCGACCACAGATCGCTCGGGTTGGTGTGCGCGACGGGGTCGTCCGGATTCGCGACGGATGCCTCGCGGGGGAGCCCGACGCGGTGGTCTCCGGGAGTGCCGACCCACAAGACGGAGCACACCTTGTGCCTCGCGGCCTTCGCGCCGTCGCCGGTGAAGATCGACTGACCGGCGGTCGCACCGAGGCTCTCGCCATAGATGTGCAGTTGTGGACGGCGGTCCGTCGGCAATCGATCGGTGCGGGTGACGACGGCGTGGAAGAGGGCCCGTGCTGCCCGGTCGGCATCCTTCTGGTGGAGCACGTAGGACATCCAGCTCGGCAGGTCGTCGTATTGCATCCCGACGATCGCCACGTCCGCCCCGAACCGCTGCTCCAGGCCCGTCACCGCGGCAGGATCGATCCAGCCGGAGCCGGTCGGTGTGGCGAGCACCACGTGATCGCGTCGCAGACCGCCGTCCGCGACCAGGTGCCGGACGGCGCGCTGCGCGCGGGCCCGGGCGCTTTCGCCGGTGCGCTGCTCGGCGTAGACCCGGACCGCACCGACGGGCGAGGCGTGCTCCAGCGGGCGGTCCGACGACGCGGTCGGCACCGCGACGGTCTGCTGTGCGTGCACCGGTGAGATCGGCGAGAAATAGGCCACGATGACGGCCAGGATCAGTCCGGTGCGCCAGAGGCGCCGGCGGTGGCGCCACACCGCACGGCAGATGTGCCCGAGCAGCATCGTGGCGCCGACCGCGAGCGCGACACGGGCCCAGTAGTCGGCACCGATCGACGACATCCCGATCGCCGCCCGCATCCGGTCCTCGATCAGGTGGTGCCCGACGAGCGCGGTCAGTGCCGTCGCTCCGGAGCACCACAGTGCCATCCGGTGAGCTGAACTGGTGAGTCGCGTCTGGGCCGGGCGGAGTCGCCGGGTCACCGCGACCAGGACCGCGACGAAGACCGTCGTGAGGAACCCCTGGGTGAAGGGGTCGTGTGGCAGGTAGGACGGGAACACCGACAGCGCCACGCCGACCGCGGCGGCGATCGCCGACGAGGCGCGCGGGAGGTGGGTCAGGTGGTGCCACCGATTGCGCACCGGCGCGTGAGTCGGCGTGATCGCCGGTGCGTTGCGCTCCTGGAGCGCGGGTGGTTGGAGGAGGAGAGTGCTCATGCGGGGTCCCCTTCGAAGTATCGGAGCGAGCGTGCGAGCGGAGAACTTCGTGGGGTGTTCATGCTTTTGCTCCTTCGGGGAGGCGCGGGAGGGCGAATCGGCAGAGGCGGAGGGTGAGTTCACGGATTCCGAGCACGAGCGCGAAGAGCGTCGAGATGACGCAGAGCGATGCCGCGACGATCGCGGTGAGTGAGACCGGTGTCTCTGCCGACGGTGTCGACCAGTGCTGCCGCCACGAGTTGAATTCGACCGCGCCCGTGGCGACATCGGCCCACACGCCGCACTCGGCGCGCCTCACCGCCGACGTGCGCTCCCGGCATGCCCGGTGGGTCTCGGCCGAGAACTGGCGATCGAGTGTGTGGCGTGCCTCGGCGGGCAGGGTGCCGCCGGTGGCGTCCGCGGTGCGCAGCAGGTCATAACCCAGGTCGTGCTGGCGGCAGATCGGGTCGAATTCGCGCGGCAGCGGGACCGGCGACGAGCACCCGCCGGTCGGATCGACGGCGTGCCCGTGGCGGATCTGCGGCCGGTATCCGTTGATCGCGGCGAAATCCGACGGTAGGCGGTGCAGCACCGCGTGCGGGGGCAACGCCACCAGGGCGTGCACGGCGTCGGCCGCGGGCCTGCTCGGTGTGGTCGGCGCGGGGTCCTGGGTGATGTGGAGACCCGCCGCGAGCCCGCCGCTCAACAGCGCGGTCGTCAGGAGAACGGTCAGACGATTCATGCTGGTGAAGCTATGAACGCGGGGTACTCGCGGTCGTCGGCTTCCGGGCGGATTCCCACCTGCACGATCCGCGTAGGCCCGGTGCCGATGTCATACCTCCGGGTGACGTGCCCACCGGACCGTGGTGTGACGTGTGCGGGGTGGCGACTCCGTAGCCTGGAGGGCATGTGGCGACCTTCAGCGCACGGCATCGGCGCGGCGGCCGGCCGGGTGACGCGTGTCGGGCGTGCCGTCGGCCGGTCGACCCGTCCCGTCGGCAAGGCTGCCGTCTGGGTCGGCGATCCACTGGCTCGACGCGTCGGCGGGCCGCTCGAACTGCTGCTCGCCTGCTTCGCCGTGGTGATGTTCGCGATCGGCTGGCCGACGATGCACCTGAGTCACCAGGTCCCCGTCTCGCTGCAGCCGATCATGACGGTCGTCGAGGTCGCCCCGATCCTGCTCCTGGCGCGATCACCGTTCGTCGCATGGTGTCTGAGCCTGGCCGGTGCCCTCGTGTGGTGGATCGTCTTCCCCGCCCTACCCGGCGCGCCGATGCCGTGGCCGGTCGTGCACTTCCTCGTCCTGCTCGCCACCATCATCGTGGCGTCGATGTTCGCCTCGCTGCGCCAGATCGGCGTGGTCGTGGTGGCGACCGCGGTCGTGTTCCTGCTCGCGATGCCGGACGGGCTGCGTCCCTGGTCGTTCGGGCAGGCACTCTTCGTGGCGTTCGGACTGCTCGTGCGCTGGCTGGTCATCTCCCGCCGACAGCTGGCGAAGGCGTCCGAGGAGACCGAGACCGAGCGGGCCCGGCGCGCCGTGGTCGAGGAACGCTCGCGCATCGCGCGCGAGTTGCACGACGTCGTCGCTCACCACATGTCGATGATGGTCGTGCAGGCGCAGAGCGCACCGGTGCGGCTGGACGACCTGGCCCCGGAAGTGCGCGACGAGTTCGCCTCGATCGAACAGTCGGCGCGGCAGGCGCTGCACGAGGTCCGCGGGGTGCTCGGCGTGTTGCGGGAGGAAGACGGCGGTCAGGCCCTCGCGCCGCAACCAGGGGCGGAGGACCTCACCGATCTGCTCGAGTCGGCCCGGGACGCCGGCATCGATCTCACCTGGCGGGTGGACCTCGACGGCGAGATTCCGGCGGCCACCGGCCTGGTCCTCCATCGGATCCTGCAGGAGGCCCTCGCCAACGCCTCCCGGCATGCGCCCGGTGCGGTGATCGAGGTGACCGCCGCCGGAACGCCGGACGCTCTCGAGTTGATCGTGCGCAACGGTCTGCCGACCCGGCCCGCTCTCGAGGCGTGGCCGGACGAGTCCGGCGGCCACGGCATACCGGGGATGCACACGCGTGCCGAGGCCGTCGGGGGATCCGTGCGCACCGGGCCGACCCCTGACGGCGGGTTCGTCGTGCAGGTCAACATCCCGGGTCTATAGGTTGGAGAGCATGCACATCACGGTGATCATCGTCGACGACCAGGCGATGGTGCGACAGGGGCTGGGTGCGCTGCTCGGGGCGCAGCCGGACATCAGCGTCATCGGAGAGGCCTCCGACGGCGACCAGGCCGTCAAGGAGGTCGCGCGGCTGGCGCCGGACGTCGTGCTGATGGACGTGCGTATGCCGGGCACGAACGGACTGGAGGCCGCCGCGGCCATCCTCGGCGCGCCCAGCACGATGCGCCCGCACGTGCTGATGCTGACGACGTTCGACGTCGACGACTACGTCTACGAGGCGCTGCGAGTCGGGGCGAGCGGGTTCATGCTCAAGGACGCTCCGGCCGAGGAGCTCGCCCGGGCGGTGCGGGTCGTCGCCTCGGGCGACGCGCTGCTGGCGCCGAGCATCACCAAGCGATTCATCGCCGACGTCACGCGGCGGCGCTCGACCGTCCCCAAGGCGTCGCCGCGGCTGGCGGAACTGACCGGCCGGGAGCGCGAGGTGCTCGAACTCGTCGCGCACGGACTGTCCAACGGAGAGATCGCCGGCCGGTTGTTCGTCGCCGAGCAGACCGTCAAGACGCACGTGTCACGGGTGCTGGCCAAGCTGGGTCTGCGCGACCGCGCCCAGGCGGTGGTCTTCGCCTACGAGCACGGTGTGGTCACGCCCGGTGCCTGACCCACCCGGGAATATACCCTGAGGGGGTATCGTTGACCCTGTCATGACGACGCAGGTGGAGCTCGAGATCTCCGGGATGACGTGCGCCTCGTGCGCCGCCCGGATCCAGAAGAAGCTGGGCAAACTCGACGGGGTCGAGGCGAGCGTCAACTACGCCACCGAGAAGGCCAAGGTCAGCTATCCCGACACCCTCGCGGTCGACGAGCTCATCGCCACCGTCGAGAAGGCCGGGTACGCCGCCGCGCTGCCGGCCCCGGCACGCCCCGCAGCCGAGACACCCGACCCGCCGGAGCGTCACGACGAGGCCGCCGGGCTGCGCACCCGGATGATCGTCAGTGCGGTGTTGACCGCCCCGGTGATCGTGCTGTCGATGGTGCCGCCGCTGCAGTTCGACCACTGGCAGTGGCTCGCTCTGGTGCTCGCCTCGCCCGTCGTCGTGTGGGGCGGGCTGCCGTTCCACCGGGCGGCCTGGGCCAACCTGCGTCATGGCGCGACCACGATGGACACCCTGATCTCGGTGGGCACCTCCGCGGCCTACCTCTGGTCACTGTGGGCGCTGTTCTTCGGCACCGCGGGCGATCCGGGCATGCGCCACGAATTCTCGTTCACGGTCTCCGCGGTCGACGGTGCCTCCACGATCTATCTCGAGGCCGCCGCGGGCGTGACCGCGTTCCTGCTCACCGGCCGCTACCTCGAGGCACGCTCCAAGCGGTCGGCCGGTGCGGCGTTGCGTGCCCTGCTGGCGTTGGGCGCGAAGGACGTCGCCGTGATCCGGGCCGGTGCCGAACGCCGTCTCCCGATCGAGGAACTGCGCGTCGGCGACCGGTTCGTCGTGCGCCCCGGCGAGAAGGTCGCCACCGACGGCGTCGTCGAGGACGGCACCTCGGCGATCGACACGTCGATGATCACCGGTGAACCGATTCCGCGCGACGTGGTCCCCGGGGACGAGGTCATCGGCGGGACCGTCAACGACGGTGGACGGCTGCTGGTGCGCGCGACGCACGTCGGCGCCGACACCGCGCTGGCGCAGATCGGCCGGCTCGTCGAGGACGCGCAATCCGGCAAGGCGGCCGTCCAACGGTTGGCCGACCGCGTTTCGGCGGTGTTCGTGCCCGTCGTGATCGGCCTCGCCGTGCTCACGTTCGCCGGATGGATGGTGTTCGACGGATCCGTCCTCGCGGCGTTCACCGCTGCGGTCGCCGTCCTGGTCATCGCCTGCCCCTGCGCACTCGGCCTGGCGACCCCCACGGCGCTGCTGGTGGGCAGCGGGCGTGGCGCGGAGCTGGGCATCCTCATCAAGAGCCCGGAGATCCTGGAACACACCCGCACCGTCGACACGGTCGTCCTCGACAAGACCGGCACCGTGACCACCGGATCGATGAGCGTGCACGAGGTCGTGCCCGCCGAGGGTGAGGACGCCGGTCAGGTGCTGCGCGTCGCCGGCGCGGTCGAGCACGGCTCGGACCACCCGATCGCTCGGGCGATTGCCGCCGAGGCGAGTGCCCGCGCGACGCTCGACCCGGTCGCATCGTTCACGAGCGTCGACGGGTTCGGCGTCACCGGCATCGTCGACGGGCGTGCCGCGGTCGTGGGCAAGCCGGCGCTGCTGGAGGAGTGGGCCATCGGCCTACCTCAGGAGCTGCAGGACCGGATGGAGCGTATGCGGTCCGCCGGGCAGACCGTCGTCGCCGTCGGGTGGGACGGCGCTCCCCGCGGGATCATCGCCGTCGCCGACACCGTGAAGGACACCTCCGCGGAGGCGATCCGTCGGCTGCGCGACCTCGGACTCGAGCCGGTGCTGCTCACCGGCGACCACGAGGCGCCGGCGCGTGCCGTCGCCGACCAGGTCGGCATCGACCGCGTCGTCGCCGGCGTGCTTCCCGCCGAGAAGGCCGACGTCGTGCGCCGCCTGCAGTCCGACGGCAAGGTCGTCGCGATGGTCGGTGACGGAGTCAACGACGCCGCCGCGCTCGCGACCGCCGATCTGGGCATCGCCATGGGCGCGGGCACGGACGTGGCGATCGAGGCCGGGGACCTCACGTTGATGCGCGGCGACCTGCGCGGCGTCGCCGACGGCATACGGTTGTCTCGCCGGACGCTGGGCGTCATCAAGGGCAACCTGGTGTGGGCGTTCGCCTACAACGTCGCCGGGATCCCCCTCGCGATGGCCGGGCTGTTGGACCCGATGATCGCCGGATTCGCGATGGCGGCGTCGTCGGTGCTGGTGGTGGCCAACTCGCTGCGGCTGCGCGGATTCAACGCCGGCGGTCCGACGGCTCCTGCCGCGGGGCCGACTCGGCGACCTGTCGGCGCCCGACCGCGGTGAGCACGAGGCCGACGACCAGCAGGACCACCCAACAACTCGCCACGACCAGCAGGGTCCACAGGGCGGGATGCATCACCGCGGGACCGGGACGGACGATCGCGGCGATCACCCCGAGTACCACCAGCAGCGGCACCCCGATGAATGCGGCGACGAGGCACCCGGCCGCCAGACCGGACCCGAAGGACAGCGCCGCGTTGGTCTCGGCACGGCGCGTGCGCAGTGCCGTGGGACGTAGGCTGATCGGCCCCATCACACGCCACCTTCCCCGAGTTATTGCGCACGGCGGATGCCGCACGCATTAATTGTGTCAGGAATGGCCGAGGTTGTGGTGCAGAAGGCCCACACGAGGGGGGTGGCGGCCCGTCAGTCGCCCCGCAGCTCGCGTTTGACGATCTTGCCGGACGCGTTGCGGGGCAGCTCCTCGACGAAGACGATCGTCTTGGGCACCTTGTAGGCCGCGATCCGGCCGCGGGCGTGGTCGATCAGTTCGTGCTCGCTCACCTCGCCCTTGGGGACCACGTAGGCTGTGACGGCCTCGATCCATTTCTCGTCCGGCAACCCGACGACGGCGACCTCGGCGACCTGCGGATGGGTGTAGAGCGCATCCTCCACGTCCCGCGACGCGACCAGCACGCCGCCGGTGTTGATGACGTCCTTGATGCGGTCGACGACGAAGATGTAGCCCTGCTCGTCCCGGCGCACCA
>CAZMLG010000037.1:0-22286 GCA_964566985.1 uncultured Intrasporangiaceae bacterium | reverse complement strand
TCTGGGACCTGACCCCCGGACGGATGCCCACCCAGCCGCTCGAACCCGACGACCCGCTCATCCGCGGACCCGGCGCACCACCCGAACGACAAGACACCGGATAGCTACTCCGTAGTCAGCTCAGTTCCAGCCTCACCTCACCAGGCCTCGATACGGCCTCGCGCCGGGGCGCTCGGCCTACTCGACCGGCCGGGGTTGGGCCTCGATACGGCCTCGCGCCGGGGCGCTCGGCCTACTCGACCGGCCGGGGTGAGGTCTGCAACCGCCTCGCGCCGGGGCGCTCGGCATACCTCCATTCCGGTGAGTGCCCGGAGCGTCGTGCCTCACTCACCCCGGGGGTATGCCGACCGCGAGCGAGCCCGAGCGGATAGAGTCCCGCGCGTGAGCACCGACCAGCCTTTCGACTCCCCGCATCCTCGCCTGAGGGTCCGCCAGGACGGTCCGATCCTCACGGTCACCCTGGATCACGACCGGTCGGGCAACGCCCAACTGCCGTCGCTGTGGTTGAGCCTGGCCGAGATCGGCCGGTCCCTGACAGCTGACGTGCGGGTGGTGATCATGCGCGGAGCGGGGCCGGACTTCTCGCGGGGGCTGGATGGTGAGTGGCTCGCCGGCCGCGGCCACGAGCCGGGCCTGCCCGAACTGGCCGCATGGGCCGATCGTGACCAGCAGTCGGCCTCGGACGAGATCCTCGGTTATCAACAGGCCTTCACGATCTGGAGCCGGACCCACGCCGTCTCGATCGCCTCCGTCCAAGGCGCCGCGACAGGGGTCGGCTTGCAGCTCGCGCTGGCCTGCGACCTGCGGGTCGTCGCCGACGACGCACGCCTGCGGTTGATGCAGCCCGGTGTCGGCTCCCTGCCGGTCATCGGTGGCACGCACACGCTCGTGGAGGCGATCGGCTACAGCCGCGCCCTCGAGATCGCCGCCACCGGACGCGAGATCACCGGAGCCGAGGCGACGCGAATGGGTCTGGCCGCACTCCATGTGCCCCCGCATGAGCTCGACGAGGCATGCCGGGATCTGGCCGACGCCGTGCTCGCCAATTCGCCCGATGGCATACGCACGGTCACCTCGTTGTTGCGCTCAGCGTTGACCGCCTCCCCGGAACAGCAGCAGTACGTAGAACGCACGGCCTTCCTGCGCCTGCTGGGGCAGGTGCTCGACAGGAAGGCCTAGTCTCGAAGGAGCATCGATGAGCGCCGGCACCGGATGGGGCACGCTGCGTTCCATGTCGCGCGACCCCGCGGTCCGCGACGCGGCGTTGCGCAAGGGGACTGCGCGGCGCGTGTTGGGATACGCCGGCCCCTACCGCCGGGCCCTCGTGGTCTTCCTCGGCCTCGTGGTGGTCGATGCCGTGCTCGTCGTCGCGTCCCCGCTGATCCTCAAACAGATCGTCGATCGGGGCGTGCTGCGCGAAGACGTGTCGATGATCGTGGAGCTCGCCGTGCTCGCCGGGGCGGTGGCCGTGTTCGAGGCTGGCCTGAAGGTCGTCCAGCGCTGGCTGTCGGCCACGTTGGGTGAGGGCCTCATCTATGACCTGCGCGGGCAGGTGTTTTCCCATGTGCTGCAGCAGCCCATTGCGTTCTTCACCCGCGCGCAGACCGGGGCGCTCGTCACCCGCCTCAACTCCGACGTGATCGGCGCGCAGCAGGCGTTCACGTCGGTGATGTCGAACGTCGTCTCCAACGCCGTCAGCCTGGTCGTGATCATCGTGGCCATGATGTCCCTGTCGTGGCAGCTCACCGTGGCGTCGTTGCTGCTCGTCCCGTTCTTCCTCATCCCGACACGACTCATGGGGCGTCGTCTGGCGACGCTCACGCGCGACCAGATGGTCGAGAACGCCGACCTGGGTGCCCGGATGACCGAACGGTTCAACGTCGCCGGAGCGCTGCTCGTCAAACTCTTCGGCCGGCCCAGGACCGAGGCCCGCGAGTATGCGGAGCGCGCGGCTCGGGTGCGCGACATCGGGGTGCGGATCGCGGTGCAGCGCAGCATCTTCCTCATCGGCCTGACGTTGTTGGCCTCGATCGCGACGGCGATCGTCTACGGCTTCGGTGGTGTCATGGTGGTGCACGGGGCGTTGACGATCGGGACGCTGCTGGCGCTGGCCGCACTGCTCGCGCGGCTCTACGGCCCGCTCACATCACTGTCCAACGTGCGCGTCGACGTGATGACCGCGCTCGTGTCGTTCGACCGGGTCTTCGAGGTGCTCGACCTGCAACCGATGATCCGTGAGCCCGAGCAGCCCACACTGCTTCCCAGCGGCCCGGTGGGCGTCGAGTTCGACGACGTGACGTTCGGATACCCGTCGGCCGAGCAGGTGTCCCTCGCCTCGTTGGAGACCGTCCCGACCCGGGACACCGGGGGTGGTGAGCCCGTCCTGCGCGGCGTGAGCTTCGCTGTGCAGCCGGGCGAGATGGTCGCGCTGGTCGGTCCGTCCGGGGCGGGGAAGACCACGATCACCGGGCTGCTCAGCCGCCTCTACGATCCGGACAGCGGCGCCGTGCGCATCGGTGGGGTCGATCTGCGCTCGACGAGTTTCGAGTCCCTGCGTGCCACGGTCGGGGCCGTGACGCAGGAGGCGCACATGTTCCACGACACGGTGCGGGCCAATCTGCTTTATGCCGCGCCCGAGGCCACCGATGCCGACCTCGAGGAGACGCTGCGGGCGGCTCAGATCTGGGATCTGGTGCAGCGTCTCCCGTTCGGCCTGGACACCTTGGTGGGCGACCGCGGCCACCGCCTGTCCGGCGGGGAGAAGCAGCGACTGTCGATCGCCCGTCTGTTGCTGAAGCACCCGGCGCTGCTGGTGCTCGACGAGGCGACCGCGCATTTGGACAGCGAGTCGGAGGCGGCGGTGCAACGGGCCCTGGACGTGGCGCTCGAAGGGCGCACGTCGGTGGTGATCGCCCACCGTCTGTCGACCGTGCGCGGTGCCGACCGGATCCTCGTGGTGCAAGATGGCCGCATCGTCGAACACGGCCGTCACCTCGAGTTGTTGGCGGCCGGCGGCGTGTATGCCGAGTTGTATCGCACCCAGTTCCAGGAGGATGACCGTGCCACGAGTTCGTGACCTGGGTCTCGCACCCGGACGCTTCCCGGCGGGCCCGCGCAACGCGTTGGTCGACGTGGCCGGCGTGCGGGTCGGCCACGTCACGGTGCGCTCCGGTGAGCGACTGCATACCGGTGTCACTGCGATCGTTCCGGACGCACTCGACGTGGCGGGCGGACACCTTCCCGCGGGCCTGCACGTCGGGAACGGGTTCGGCAAACTGGTGGGGGCCACGCAGATCCACGAGCTCGGGGAGATCGAGACGCCGATCCTGCTGACCGGCACGTTGTCGGCCTTCCGGGTGGCCGATGCTCTCGTGGACTACATGCTGCGCCTGCCGGGCAATGAGCGGTTGACGACACTGAACCCGGTCGTGGGTGAGACCAACGACGGGTTCCTGTCCGACATCCGCTCCCGGCCGGTCACCGGCGAGCAGGTGCACGAGGCGATCCGTTCGGCCACCGATGAGGATGTCCGGGAAGGATGCGTCGGCGCGGGGACCGGCACCTGCGCGCTCGGTTTCAAGGCCGGCATCGGGACGTCGTCTCGTGTCGTCACGGTGGCGGGCGCCGAGTGCACGATCGGGGTGCTGGTGCAGGCCAACTTCAGTGGTGAGCTGACCGTGTCGGGACGACCGATCCCGCCTCCCGAGGAGACCGTGGACGGCGAACGGCCCCAAGGCAATTCCTGCATGATCGTGATCGGAGTGGATCGCGGCCTGGAGGCACGGCAGTTGCGCCGCCTCGCGGCACGCGGAGTTTTCGGAATGGCTCGAGTCGGCTCCGAATACGCTCAGGGGAGTGGGGACTACGCGATCGCGTTCACCGTCGGGCCCCGCGAGGAGATCTCGGATGCACACCTGGACCCCGCCTTCTTCGCCGTCCAGGAGGCGGTCGAGGAGGCGGTGCTCAACGCGCTGTCGGCGGCGACGACGACCCGGGGCGTCGACGGACACATCCGGTATGCCGTGCTTGCCGAGACGCTGCGTGCGGCGGGGGAGTGACGCTCAGCTGCCGGGTGTCGGGCTCCTGTCGCCGGTGGCCGGGCCGGGGATGTAGGCGGGGAACCGTCGCGGCACCAGGATCAGGATCGCCGCCGTCGCCACGGCCACCGCGAGCATGCCGACGAACACCGCGTGCGTGGATGCCTGGATCCGGTCGATCTGGGGCAGGAGATGGTGGCTGGTGATCACGCTGTTGGTGATCGCGCCGAAGACCGCCGCGCCCAGGCTCTGCCCGAGATAGCGGGAGAACATCGTGCCACCGGTGATGACGCCCCGTTCGGACCAGCCGACGGTGTTCTGCAGGCCGACGATCAACGGGGTGAAGAACAGCCCCATGCCTACGCCGAGCAGCATGCTGCCGACGATCGGGAGGATGACGGGTGAGTGGGTGCCGAGTGAGACGAAGACCAGGGACGAGCCGATCGCGAACAGGCCTCCGATGAGCGCGGTGTCCCGGAACCCGATCCGCAGATAGAGGCGGGATGACAGGGCGGAAGTCACCGGCCAGGTCATGCTCATGGTGGCCAGGACGAATCCGGCCGCGACCGGCGAGAGTCCGAGCACGATCTGGGCCCAGTTCGGCAGATAGACGGACAATCCGATCGTGATCATCCCGGCGGTGACGGTCGCGGCCCAGGTGGCGCCGGACAGGCGGCGGGTCCACAGATGGATGGGCATGACCGGTTCGGCGGCACGGCGCTCGATCAGCACCCAGATGACTCCGGCGATCACGGATCCGACGAAGGTGGCGACCGAGGGCGC
Source organism: uncultured Intrasporangiaceae bacterium (assembly GCA_964566985.1). Taxonomy (GTDB): domain Bacteria; phylum Actinomycetota; class Actinomycetes; order Actinomycetales; family Dermatophilaceae; genus Leekyejoonella. The sequence continues at coordinate 17,466 of CAZMLG010000037.1, read as the reverse complement.
CGAACCCCAGCCCCAGGTGTCGCCCTGGAGCAGTCCGAGGATGAGCAGACCGGTCGCGGTCATCAACAGGGCCGCACCGGCATAGTCGATGCGGTGGCGGTGGCGGGCGACCTCCTCGTGCAGACCGTGCACGATCAGGGTGAGTGCGAGTGCGCCGATCGGGACGTTGACCAGGAAGATCCAACGCCACGAGGCATACTGGGCGAACGCGCCGCCGACGGCCGGGGCGACCACAGCCGATATGCCCCAGACACTGGACAGATATCCCTGGATCCGGCCGCGCTCCTGGACGGTGTACATATCGCCGGCGACGGTGTTGACGGTCGCGTTGATCGATCCGGCCCCGAGGCCCTGGAGCGCGCGGAAACCGATGAGGGCCAGCATGTTCCACGATGCGGCGCACAGCGCCGAGCCGATCAGGAAGACCAGGATCCCGATGACCAACACGGGTTTGCGACCGTATTGGTCCGCCAGCTTGCCATAGACCGGGATGGTGACGGTCTGGGTCAGCAGATAGATCGAGAAGACCCAGGCCACCAGATCGAAACCGTGCAGGTCACCGACGACCTGGGGCACAGCGGTGGCGACGATCGTCGTGTCCATCGCGACCAGGGCCATCGACAGGACGAGCGCGAAGAGCACCGGTGTGCGGGGATCGTGGCGCAGTGAAGGCACCTGATCAGTAAATCACCGGGTGCCCGGGCCGCGGCCGCAGCATGGCACAGTGTGCGAGAGCGCGAGGTTCGCGCACCTGGATCACTGGAAGGACGCCCATGACTGTGCCACCGGAGGATCTCGTCCGATACGACGTGGCGGACGGCGTCGCGACGATCACGCTGGACCACCCGCGCAAGCGCAACGCGCTGAGCCGCCGGATGGTCACGCAGTTGACCGACGCGCTGGTGCGGGCCGGCCAGGACGACGCGGTCACGGTGGTGTTGCTGGCGGCCGAGGGGCCCGCATTCTGTGCCGGGGCCGATATGAAGGAAGCCGCGTCCGAGGGCATGGAGGAGGGAAGTCGCAACCTGATCGCCCTGCAGCGCACGATCGTGACGCTGAGCAAGCCGGTGGTGACCAGGTTGCACGCGCCGGTGCGTGCCGGGGGTCTGGCGCTGGTCGGTGCGGCCGACGTCGTCGTGGCGGCCGACACGGTGAGCTTTGCGTTCACGGAGGCGAGGATCGCATTGGCACCGGCGGCGATCTCGTTCACGACGCTACCGCGACTGACGAGCAGGGATGCCGCATGGACGTTCCTGAGCGGGGCCACGTTCGACGCGCACGAGGCGGCCCGGATGGGGCTGGTGTCACGGGTCGTGGCTCCCGCCGACCTCGATCAGGCGGTCCACGACGTGCTCGACGACCTCGGCAGGGCCACCTTGCAGGGGCTGCGCGCGACCAAGCAGTTGTTGAACCGTCGGATCGTCGCCGACATCGACGAGCGGGGCGAGGAATTGGCTGCGCTGTCCGCATCGCTGTTCGGTTCGCAGGAGGCCAAGGACGCGATGAACGCCTTCCTGCAGCGCTCGAAGGGTTAGCCGCTCAGGCGTCCTCTTCGTCCCAGATGCGGACCTTCTTCGGTTTGGGGGGCCGCGGACCGCGGGTGGCGTCGAGGTGCTCGCGCCGGGCGCGCAACAGCACGAACGCCAGACCGGCGACCATGCCGATCCACCATTGGATCGCGTAGCTGAGGTTGATGCCGGCATAGTGCCCCGGGTCGGGCTCGGGGAGGGGCTGTGGACGCTTCTCCGGCGCGGTCTGCGTGGTCTTCTCGTGCCGCATCAGGACGTAGGCATCGAAGTCCGAGGACACGGTACTGACCCGGTGGATCTGCGCGAGGTTGATGGACGCCACCTGACCCTTGACGTGCTGCTTGTGCAGATTGCCTTCGGGAGGTCGCAGCCAGCCCGTGACGGTGGTGCGGCCCTTCGGGGCGGGAGGCACAGAGGCGGGGGCGGCGGCGGTCGGTCCGTTCGGGATCCACCCACGGTCGACCAGCACGTTGCTCCCGTCCTTGAGTCGGAACGGCACGACGACCTCGTAACCGTAGTTGCCGTTCTTCGGCCTGTTGCGCACGAGCACCCGGTGGGCGGCGTCGTAGTGGCCGACCAGGCGCACCTGGCGCCATTCGGTCGTGTCCGACACAGGAGTCGACCGGGAGGGCAGCAGAGTGCGAATGCCGACGGGAGTCGCGTTGTAGTTGTCGTTCATCTGCTGCTGGAGGGTGTGTTTCGACTCGTAGCGGTGCCATTGCCACCGGCCGAGGAAGAGACAGGCCACCCCCCAGACGGCCGCGACCGCGAGCCAGGCCAACCAGCGTCGGGTGAGCAGCAGGCGGAACACGTACCGACGGTACCCGCCGATGCTGGGCACGCGTCGAGCGGCCGACTATGCTCGACGGTATGAGTACCGCGGAGACGACGGACCTGTTCGGTCGGTCGCTGAGGGATCTGCGGCTGTCGGTGACAGACCGCTGCAATTTCCGCTGCCGTTACTGTATGCCGCGCGAGAAGTTCGGCGCGGATCATGCGTTCCTGCCTCGGGCCGAGTTGTTGGACTTCGACGAACTGACCCGGCTGGTCGGGGTGTTCGCCCGTCTCGGGGTCGTCAAGGTGCGCCTGACCGGCGGGGAGCCGCTGATGCGACGGGATCTGCCGACCTTGATCCGCAAGATCGTCGAGGTGCCGGGCATCGAGGACGTGGCGTTGACGACCAACGGCTCGCTCCTGCGGGCCCAGGCCGCCGATCTGCGGGCCGCCGGATTGCACCGGCTGACCGTCAGCCTCGACACGCTCGATCCGGACCAGTTCCGGGCGATATCGGATGTCGTCATCCCGCTCTCGCGGGTGTTGGACGGCCTCGCGGCGGCACGGGAGGCCGGATTCGGCCCGCTGAAGATCAACAGTGTCGTCAAGAAGGGGATGAACGAGGACGCCATCGTGAGCCTGGTCGACTACGCGCGTGAGCACGGGGACACAATCCGGTTCATCGAATACATGGACGTCGGCGCGACCAACGGGTGGAAGCTCGACGAGGTCGTTCCCTCCGCCCGCATCCTCGAGCGGGTCGCCGAGGTGTATCCCGTGGAGCCGGTCGATCCGCACTACACCGGTGAAGTCGCCTCGCGCTACCGGTTCGTGGACGGCCGCGGCGAGCTCGGGCTGATCAGTTCGGTCACCCGGCCGTTCTGCAGCACCTGCACGCGGGCGCGGGTGACGGCGGTGGGGGAGCTGTTCACCTGCTTGTTCGGGCAAAAGGGGCTGGATCTGCGAGCCATGCTGCGCGAGGGAGCCTCCGACGAGGACCTCGAGGCGGCGCTCCGTGGGGCCTGGGGGATGCGCGACGACCGCTACTCGCAGTTGCGCAGCAGCCACACGGACCTGCGTTCGCATCCCGAGATGTCCTATCTCGGCGGCTGAGACCCGCCGCTCAGTGGGCGTCCGGCGGGATCTCGTCGACCGGCACGACCTGCTTGAGGAATCCGCGCATCGACAGGAACTGGGAGAGGTGCTCGACGTGCTCGCCGCACGCGAGCCACACCTTGCGCCGCTCCACGGTATGCAGTTTGGGGTTGTTCCACAGCAGCGCCTCGGTGGCGGTCGACTGGCACCCCTTTGCGCTACAGATCAGCTGATCCTGTGGCGCTTCAGTCACGGTCCTCGTCCTTTCGCTTGTCGATCTGCTTGACGCGGTGGTCCGGTCGTACGGACCCGAGCACGTCGATCCGTCGTTGATTGGTGGCATTGGCCGCGACGACGGCGATATAGGGGAGCACGACGGCGAGGCCGACGCAGATCCACCGTAGGTAACCGTGGAAGACGAACGCCAGCACGAAGCACACCGTGCGGATGCTCATCGAAATGAGGTAGTGGCGTACCCGCGCGTCGTGATCGTCCTTCGGCCGCGACGGTACGTTGGTCGCCGAGGGGATGTGCCGCTCGTTCGACGGGTGTGCCACTCCTTCAGGATAGGCCCGAACCGGTCGATGAGCGGCACCGCCCTTTCCGGTTACCGCAGGGTAGTCGGATACCGTCGGCCACGACGATCGAGGACATACGAGGAAGGTCGAGTCTGTGAGTGAACCGCGCGGCGTGTTGGTGACCGGAGGCAACCGGGGGATCGGCGAGGCGATCGCCCGCGAATTCGCGGCGGCCGGCGACCGGGTCGTGGTGACCTCGCGCAGCGGTGACGCGCCCGAGGGCGTGCAGGCGGTGCGGGCCGATGTCACCGATGCCGCGTCCGTCGACGAGGCCTTCACGCAGGCGGAGGAGTTGCTGGGCGGACCGGTCGAGGTGCTCGTGGCCAATGCCGGAATCAACAAGGACACGCTGCTGATGCGGATGACCGACGAGGAGTTCTCGTCGGTCCTGGACACCAACCTGACCGGGGCCTTCCGCTGCGCCCGCCGGGCGAGCAAGGGCATGATCCGAGCCAAGAAGGGGCGGATCATCTTCATCTCCAGCGTGGTCGGACTCTTCGGGTCGCCGGGCCAGGCGAACTACGCGGCCAGCAAGGCCGGGCTCGTGGGCATGGCTCGGTCGATCACGCGCGAGCTGGGCAAGCGGGGGATCACGGCCAACGTGGTGGCGCCGGGTTTCATCGACACGGCGATGACCAGAGCGCTTCCGGAGAAGCAGCGCGCCGACTACCTCGCCTCGATTCCTGCCGGGCGCTTCGCCGAGCCCGCCGAGGTGGCGTCGGCGGTACGGTTCCTCGCGAGCCCCGAGGCGGCCTACATCAGCGGAGCGGTCATCCCGGTCGACGGCGGCCTGGGCATGGGGCACTGACAGCAGCGACGGTCATGCGGCCCCGGCCGCCACGACGAAGGAGAACTCGATGGGATTGTTGGACGGCAAGCGACTGTTGGTGACCGGGGTGCTGGTGGAGTCCTCGTTCGCCTTTCACGTGGCGCGGCTGGCGCAGGAGGAGGGCGCCCAGGTGGTGCTGACCTCCTTCGGCCGCACCATGCGGCTCACGCAGGCCATCGCCAAGCGCCTGCCGACGACGCCGGAGGTGCTGGAGCTCGACGTCACCGACGAGGAGCACCTGGACACCCTCAGTGACCGACTCGAGGCGCACGTGCCGTCCCTCGACGGTGTCGTGCACTCGATCGGCTTCGCGCCGCCGGGTGCGTTCAACTTCCTGGAGGGCAGTTGGGAGGATGTCAGCACGGCGATCCACGCCTCGGCCTACTCGCTCAAGGCGCTCGCCTCCGCGACGCTGCCGCTGCTCGGCCGGGGCGCGAGTGTCGTCGGCCTGACGTTCGACGCGCGCTACGCCTGGCCGGTCTATGACTGGATGGGCGTCGCCAAGGCGGCGTTCGAGTCGATCAACCGCTATCTCGCCCGCGACCTCGGCCCACTCGGTATCCGCAGCAACCTCGTGTCGGCCGGCCCGGTGCGCACCACCGCGGCCAAGTCGATCCCGGGCTTCGAAGCCTTCGAGGACACCTGGGGCGAGCGCGCGCCGCTCGGGTGGGACGTCGACGACCCCGAGCCCGCCGCCCGGGCCTGCGTCGCCCTGCTGTCCGACTGGTTCCCCGCCACCACCGGCGAGGTCGTCCACGTCGACGGCGGTGTGCACGCCATGGGGCAGTAACGAGCAACTCGGCGGCCCGGAATCACTCCTCGAGCACTCGACGAGAGCATCTGAGTGCCCCTGCTGGCGAAATCAGTTTCGGTTCAAACCGAACTCACGGGTCAACAGCTTGTTCTTCCAGTGGGACTCGATCTGCTCGATCGTGTCGTCCCGGGTGCCCTCATCGACAACTTCGAGCACGGACACTTGGTAGTGCCTCCGCCCGCGTGTGGCGGCATCTTCGAGCCCGGCATCGCCGCCGGTCCGGCCTGCCGCGTAGTCCATCCAGCGCCCGAGCAGGCTGTCCGCCCCCTTGGCCGAGCCGACGTACTGGTGGCCGGATTCGACGTCGGTCAGCACGTATACGCCCTTGACGCTTCGGAGCACCTGTTGCCAGCTGTTCGGGAGATGCGGTATCTCGTCGACGAGGCTGGCGAACACCCGGAACCCAGGAAAGCGGGGTTCGAATTGTTGCGCGATCTCCATCACCGGCTTCGCCTGATTGGCGGCCCGCTGAACCCAGGTTCGCGCACCGGGGCCCCAGTCGATGACGAGTCGGTCTCGATATTCGGATAGCGCGTCGAGCAATCTGAGCTCATAACTGATTTGCTCCGAGACGTCTTGCTCCAGCAGAGTGTCAAAAGTTCCGGGCGGACAGGTGCCGACGTGGTCGACCTGGTACAGCCCCACGAAGACGGTCTTGCCGACTTCGGTGACGACGAAGCTGGACACAAGATCGTTGATCGAGAACACGTCTCTGCTCTGGACACTTTGGTAGGCCTCGAAGGCCTCTCGATTGTTCCGCCAGACCCCGTAGAGGCGTCCCGGCCCGAGACGGCTGTCCTGATGCCGCACGAGGCGCACGTTCGTCGTGTCGATCTGTTCGAGAGCCAGGAGGTCGTTAAAGGTCAGCATCGTCCGCTCCGATCATTCGCGTCGATATCGTCGAGGTCTGCAGCGTCCGCCGCCTCGATCTCCTCACGGGAGATGCCGAGCATGAACAGCACCGGGTCCAGATAGGGCACGTTGACGAAGGCGTCGGCCTGTTCGCGCACGAGCGGCTTGGCGTTGAAGGCGACGCCGAGGCCGGCGCTGGCGAGCATGTCGAGATCGTTGGCGCCGTCGCCGATGGCCACCGTGCGCGACAGCGGCAGATGCTCGCGTTCGGCGAACCGCGCCAGGGCACGGGCCTTCTCCGCGCGGTCGACCACGGGCCCGTCGACCCGGCCGGTCAGGAGGCCGTCGTGCACCTCAAGGCGGTTCGCGTGGGCGTGATCGATCCCGAGGTCGCGGGCGAGAGGCTCGACGATCTCCAGGAACCCGCCGGAGACGACGGCGACCGAGAAGCCCAGTCGCTTGACGGTGCGCACCAGTGTGCGCGCGCCCGGGGTGAGACGGATCGCGTGGCGCACCTCGTCCAGGACCGCGACCGGCAGACCGGCGAGGGCCTTCACCCGCTCGTGCAGGCTCTGCGAGAAGTCGAGCTCACCGCGCATCGCCCGCATCGTCACGTCGGCGACCTGCTCCTCGCGCCCGGCGTGACGGGCGAGCAGCTCGATGACCTCGTCCTGGATCAGTGTGGAGTCGACGTCCATGACCAGCAGACGGCGACCGCGCCGGTCCAGACCGCCGGGGGCGACCGCGATGTCGATCCCCTCGTGCGCCGCGACGAGGGCGAGATCCCGCCGCAGCGCGGGCACGTCCGCGCCGGACAGGTCCATCTCGAGCGTCGTGACCGGGTCCCGCGACAGCCGGCGGATCCGGTCGATGTTGGCTCCGCTCCCGCAGATCTTGGTCGTGAGCGCTGCCAGGCCCGCGGCATACAACGGGGCACCGATGACGGCCACCGACGCACGTCCCGTGCGCCTGCGGGGGTTGTCACCGGACCCGGCCTCGACCTGCAGGGTCAGCCCCCACCGGTCGGCCACAGAGCTCGCGTCGGTCACCAACGCATCGTGGTCGGGCGTCGACAGCAGCGCCGAGAGGATGAGTCGCCCCCGGACGACGGCCTGTTCGAGGTCGAGGACCGCCGTCAGGTGGGGCGCGATCGCGTGCAGGAGGTCGTCGGTGACGCCGGGCCGATCGGTGCCGGTCAGCGTGAGCAGCAGGGTGTCGTGTCGAGAATCGGTCACGGAGTGAGGGTCGTTCCCTTCCCGATCACGACCAGCCCCGAATCCGTCACGGTCAGGCCTCTGGCCCGGTCCGCCTCGTGATCGACGCCGATCTGCAGGTCTTCTGGCACATGCACATCCTTGTCGATGATGGCCCGGCGCACGACACTGCCCCGGCCCACGTCGACGCCGTCGAGCAGCACGGAGTCCTCGACACGGCAGAAGCTGTGCAGCCGCACGTTGGTGCCGAGCACTGAACTGTTGGCCACCGACCCGCTGATGATGCAGCCGGGGGAGACCGCCGAGTTGATCGCCACCCCCTGCTCGTCGGAGGCGCCGCGAACGAACTTGGCCGGAGGATAGTTGCCCGGACTGGTGACGATCGGCCACTCGTAGTTGTAGAGGTTGAAGATCGGGTGGATCGACACCAGATCCATGTGTGCGTCGTAGTAGGAGTCGATCGTCCCCACGTCGCGCCAATAGCCCTTGTCCCGGTCGGTCGATCCGGGGATCGCGTTGTCCTTGAAGTCGTAGGCGTACGCCTCGCCACGCTCGACGAAGTAGGGGACGATGTCGCCGCCCATGTCGTGCTTGCTGTCCTCGTCGTCGGCATCCGCGGTCACCGCCTCGATCAGGGCGTCGGCGTCGAAGACGTAGTTGCCCATGGAGGCGAGGATCTCTTCCGGGCTGTCCGGCAGGCCCTTCGGATCGGAGGGCTTCTCCCGGAACGCCGCGATGCGCCGGCTGCCGTCATCGCGCGGTTCGATGACTCCGAACTGGTAGGCCTGGTCGATCGGCTGGCGGATCGCCGCGACACTGACGCGCGCACCGGAGGAGAGGTGCTGCTCGACCATCTGACCGAAGTCCATCCGATAGACGTGGTCGGCGCCGACCACGACCACGATGTCCGGGTGCTCGTCGTGAATGAGGTTCAGGCTCTGATAGATCGCATCCGCCGAGCCGAGGAACCACCGCTTGCCGCGGCGCTGTTGTGCCGGCACCGAGGCGACGTAGTTGCCCAACCCGGTCGACATGCGCCACGTCACCGAAATGTGCCGATCGAGGCTGTGCGACTTGTACTGCGTCAGCATGACGATCTTGTAGTAGCCGCTGTTGGTGAGGTTCGACAAGGCGAAGTCGATGAGTCGATAGACGCCGCCGAACGGCACCGCGGGTTTTGCCCGGTCGGCCGTGAGCGGCATGAGGCGCTTGCCTTCGCCTCCGGCAAGGACGATGGCCAACACTTTGGGCCCTTGGCGTCGAGGAGCAACCATGTCCCCAACCTAAGCGTCCATGGGCAGTTTGTGGCGGGAATCCGCGGACCGGGGTGACGCACGAGGTGCGGTCGGCTAGCGTCGGCGCTGTGAGAGTCGACCTGTTGACCAAGGAGTATCCGCCGAACATCTACGGCGGGGCCGGCGTGCACGTGGCCGAGTTGGTGCGTGCTCTGCGGGCCGGCGGGATCGACACGAGAGTGCGTGCGTTCGGTGAGCCGGTGGCCGAAGAGGGCACCACGGGATACGCCGATCTGCCCGAGTTGGCGCAGGCCAACGCCGCGCTGCGCACCCTGGGCACCGACCTCACGATGGTCGAAGGCTGCGCCGGCGCGAACGTCGTGCACTCGCACACCTGGTATGCCAACATGGCCGGCCATCTCGCCTCTCTGCTGCACGACGTGCCGCACGTCGTGACGGCACACAGCCTGGAGCCGATGCGCCCGTGGAAGGCCGAACAACTCCGCGGCGGGTATCGCGTCTCGTCCTTCGTGGAGCGGACGGCATACGAAGCCGCCGCCGGGGTGATCGCGGTCAGTCACGGGATGCGGGAGGATGTGCTCGCCAGTTATCCGCAGTTGGACCCCGACCGGGTCCATGTCGTGCACAACGGGATCGACGCCCAGTCCTGGCAGCCGGACCGATCGGAGTCCGCGCTGCAGATCGTGCGCGAGCACGGTGTCGACCCTACTCGACCGAGCGTGGTGTTCGTCGGTCGGATCACCCGGCAGAAGGGGCTGCCGTATCTGCTGCGCGCCGCGGCGCACCTGCCGCCGGAGGTGCAACTGGTGCTGTGTGCCGGCGCTCCGGACACCGACGAGATCCTGCGCGAGGTCGAAGGGCTCGTGGCCGGACTGCGCGAACGCCGCAGCGGTGTGGTGTGGATCGCCGACATGCTGCCACGACGGGAGGTGATCGCGCTGCTCTCGCACGCGACGGTCTTCGTGTGCCCGTCGGTCTACGAGCCGCTGGGGATCGTCAACCTCGAGGCGATGGCGTGCGAGGCGGCGGTCGTGGGCACGGCGACCGGGGGCATCCCCGAGGTCGTCGACGACGGGAGCACCGGTTGGCTGGTGCCGATCGACCAGGTGGGCGACGGCACCGGCACTCCGAAGGACCCGGACGCCTTCGTGGCGGACCTCGCCTCCGTGCTGGCGGGGGCAGTGGAGGACCAGGAGGAGGCCGCACGTCGCGGTCGTGCCGGGCGGGAACGCGCCGTCGCGCAATTCGGCTGGCCGGCTGTCGCGGAGCGCACCAGAGCGGTCTACGAGACCGTTATGACCCGTTAGGGTGCATTCCGGCCAGGGCGAGGGCGGCGATCGTGCACGCATCGGCCATCGCGGCGTCCGTCGCCTGTTGCAGATCACGGAGCAGCCGGTGGCGCGCCCGGTCCTCCTGCGCGCCGACCGCGGGCGACGTGGTGATCCCGAGGTCGATGGCGGCCCCGACGAGCGCCGCCTGCTGCAGGACCCGCACCGCTTTGCCGGGGAGCCCGGGCGGTAGCCCCCAGTCGGTGAAGTCGACGTGGTCGTCGGCCTGCGCCCGCAGGGTCGAACCGGCCCACGGCTGGATGTCCAGGCCCTCGAGCGCCCCGGCGGCCGCGAGCAGGTCCTGCCGGAACGCACGCTCGATCTGGGTGGCGTGCAACTGTTCGAGCCGGTGCACCGGCACCGGGTCGCAGTCGTATGCCGTCAGGTGCGCCATGGTGCCGACGTCGCCCTCGGGGCCGAACTCCTCCAACTGCACGACGACGGCCCCGCCGATGCCCGGCACATAGACACACTCACCGGACTCGGTGGCTGCCGCGAGCAGTTCCGGATTGCCCTGCGGGACACCGCGCACGTCGCCGGGCCGGGGCAGTGCGCAGGCCAGGACGCGCTCGCCGAGCTCCTGCCAGAGTCGGAAGTAGGCGACGTCCCCGTCGACGTGATCGAGGTCCGGCAGTGCCCGTCGCACGGCCTCGTCCACGTCGAGATGACCGGACCACGCGGCGGTGACCCAGAGGCTCAGGCGCACACTGGCGGGCAGACTGGACATCCCCGCCATCGTAGAGTCGCCCAGGAGGCTTTCGGCGGTGCAGGCTCGGATCGGACCTGCATCTCGGCACCGATAGGGTCGGCGTATGAGCGATGTGCTGGCGCTGGCCGATGTCTCGGTCGTCCGCGGGAATCGTCACCTGCTGGACAGCGTGTCCTGGGAGGTCGAGGAGGGAGAGCGCTGGGTCGTGCTCGGCCCGAACGGTGCCGGCAAGACGACGTTGTTGCAGTTGGCCGCGGCACGCATGCACCCCACCAGCGGGGTCGCCGGCGTCCTCTCCGAGGTGCTCGGTGCCGTCGACGTGTTCGAGTTGCGCCCCCGGATCGGCCTCGCCTCCGCCTCCATCGCCGAACGCATCCCCGCCGGAGAGCGGGTCGGCGACGTGGTGGTCACCGCGTCCTACGGCATCGTCGGCCGCTGGCGCGAGTCCTACGACGCGCTCGACTACGAACGCGCCGCCGAACTGCTGACGGCGCTCGGCGCCGACCATCTGGTCGACCGCCGCTACGGCACGTTGAGCGAGGGCGAGCGCAAGCGCGTGCAGATCGCCCGCGCCCTGATGACCGATCCGGAGCTGATGCTCCTCGACGAACCCGCGGCGGGCCTCGACCTCGGCGGCCGGGAGGACCTGGTCGCGCGCCTGGGCACGTTGGCGCAGGATGTGATGGCCCCGGTGACCGTCCTGGTCACCCACCACGTCGAGGAAATCCCGCCCGGATTCACTGACGTGCTGATGCTGCGGGACGGCAAGGTCGTCGCCGCCGGGCCGCTGGAGCTGACCTTGACCGAGGACAACCTCGGCAAGACCTTCGGCATGTCGCTCGAACTGGACCGGCACGGGGACCGCTGGAGCGCGCGCGCCCGTCACGCGCACTGAACCGCTGTGCCTCGATACGTCGCCGGAACTGCGCGATGACGATCGGGCCGGTCCGGATCACCGACCCTCGCGACGAGCGCGTCAGGGACTACTTCGACCTGACCGACGTCGCCCTGCGCCGCCTGTTGGAGCCGGAGCACGGGCTGTTCATCGCCGAGTCGGAGAAGGTCATCCGCCGCGCGCTCGCGGCGGGCTACCGGCCGCGTTCGTTCCTCATGGCGCAGCGCTGGCTGACCGATCTCGCCGACATCGTGGAGGACGCCCACCGCGACGGGATCCCCGTCTACGTCGGTGAGGCGGCCGTGATCGAGCGAATGACCGGATTCCACCTGCACCGAGGGGCACTGGCCTCGATGCGCCGGCCTGTGCTGCCGGCCTACGAGACGATGCTGGACGAGGTTCGGCAGGGCACCGGGCGGTCGCGATCGCGGATCGCCGTGTTCGAGAATCTCGTCGACCACACGAACCTCGGTGCCGCGCTCCGCTCGGCCGCGGCGATCGGCGTCGATGCCGTCCTGGTCACGCCGAGTTGCGCGGACCCGTTGTATCGCCGGTCGATCCGGGTCTCGATGGGCACGGTGTTCCAGGTGCCGTGGACCCGCATCGACACCTGGCCGGCCGGCATCGACGCTCTCAAGGGGGCCGGCTACACCGTCGCCGGTATGACCCTGGGGGAGGGCGCGATCACGCTCGACGAGTTGGTCGCCGAGGATCATCCGCACCTCGCCCTGGTGCTCGGCACCGAGGGTCACGGTCTGACGGCCGGGACGGATCGACGCCTCGACCGGCGCGTGACGATCCCGATGAGGCATGGAGTCGACTCCCTCAACGTCGCTGCGTCCGCGGCCGTCGCGTTCTACGCGACGAGGTAGCGTCACGGCGCGGGGCCGACTCGGATGATCGAGTCGTTCGCCCGCCCCGTCGACGAGCTCAGGACGTGATGCGTGACATCACCTTCGGCTCATCCGTCGAAGTCGGCGTAGGTCTGCGGGATCATCTCCTCGAGTGTCCGTCCGGCCCAGTCTCCTTCGTGCCAGTGATCCCACACCCGTCGGGCGGCCGCACGGACACCTGTCGCCGCACGCTCCGGGTCCGTCCCGAGGACGACGCCGTCCTGCACGACGGGTCTGCCGTCGACGAGCACGTCGGCCAGGTCGTCGGGGCCCGCGTAATAGACGATGTTGCGGATCGGGTCGCGCATCGGTGCCATACCGAACGAGTCGGTGCGCCAGAACAACAGGTCCGCCTTCGCGCCCGGCGCGATCCGACCGAGGTCGTCGCGGCCGAGCATCCGAGCCGCGTTGATCGTGGCCGCGTCGAAGACGCGGCGGGCGGTTGAGGTGTCCGCGCGACGGGACGTGATCTTGCCGGATATCGCCGTCCAGCGCAGCGATTCGATCATCGACTGCGGAGCGGTGTCGGTGCCGAGGCACATGTTGATCCCCGCCTCGACGTAGCCCGGGAAGGACTCCATGAGGATCCCACGCCGGGCGAAACACCACGCGTTGTAAGAGACGGAGGTCCGCGTCGAGGAGAGCAGTCCCAGGTCGTCACCGGCAAAATTCACCCACGAGTTGCCGGTAGTGAAGATGGCGTGGCCGAGCAGCGTGCTGGGCCCGAGGAAGTCGATGTCGGCCAGCCACTCGATCGGGGTGCGGCCGTGGCGTCTGGTCATCTCCTGGAACTCCCACACGCCCTGCGCGGCGTGCAGCGAGACCGGCACCTCGAGATCCGTGGCGGCGAGTTTGCTCTCGCGCAGCAGCGCCTCGGTGCACGTGTCGACCTGGGCGGGAGCGAGGAAGCCCCGCACGCGACCGTCGTCGCGCCCGCGCTGCGCCTCGACGAAGTCGAGGGCGGCCTGCAGCCCCTGCCGGCCGGCTGCCTCGTCCCAGGCGTAGTCCACGCGCCTGCCGTCGGGTGTGAACCAGCGCCCGGAGCGGTAGGACGGTGCCACATAGCCGCGCATCCCGATCGCGTCCATCGCATCGGCGGTGTAGGCCGCCTCGTCACCCAGGTGCATCACCGTCGTCGCGCCGGAGCGGGCCAGCTCGATGAGGGAGTAGTCCACGCAGGCGCGCATCCCGTCCGTGGTCAGCCCGGCGTCCTCCGCCGGCAGGATCTCGATGAGCCCGGTCAGCCAGAACTGACGCGGACCGTGATCCTCCTGCACGGACTTGTCGATCGGAGACGTGTGCAGATGCGAATGCGTGTCGATCAACCCCGGGGTGATGACCCGATTCGGCAGGGGTGTGTGCACGTCGGCCGGCCCGTCATACGTGGGCCCCACATGGATGACGTGATCGTCCTCGACGACGACACACCCATCGCGCAGCAGCCGGTGCTCGCCGCCTTGGAACGCCACGATGAAGGGGGCGGTGAACACGGTCGTCGTCATGAAGTCGTCCTTCCGGCCGGATGAGCGTCGGCCTCGATCCTCGCGCACCGGCGCCGCCCTCGGAAGGGCGCGATCGGGACGTGGACCGCTCACCTCGGAGACTGCCGGACGTGATAGGTGTCCTTGGTGAGTTCACCCCCTCCGCAGCGCGGCACCGCGCCCGCTCGGCGCATCGGCGCCGCCCTCGCCTTCACCGCCATCGTGCTGGTGTCGGTGAACCTGCGTCCCGGTGCGACCTCGGTCGGCCCGGTCCTCGAGGAGATCCGCTCCGGCCTGGGGATGAGCGGCACGATCGCCGGGCTCATGACTTCGTTGCCCGGGGTGTGTTTCGCCGCGGCGGGGGCCGTGGCGATCACCTTCGCGCGCCGGGTCGGGCTGACCGGAGGGATCACGCTGGGCCTGGTCGCAGTGGTCCTGGGCCTCGTGGCGCGCGCGGTCGTCGGCGATGTCTGGATCTTCCTTCTGCTGTCCGTCGTCGCGCTCTCGGGGATGGCGGTCGGCAACGTCCTCGTCCCGGCGTGGATCAAGCGGCACGCCGGCGATCGCGACGGACCCTTGATGAGCATCTACAGCGCCGGGCTGGGGCTCGGCGGCTCGATCGGGGCGCTGTGCTCCGCGCCGCTGGCCCACCACGCCGCCGGAGGATGGCGCACGGCCCTGGCCGTCTGGGCGCTCTTCGCGCTCTGCGCGGTCGTGCCCTGGGCCGCCATCACGCGCAAAGAGCACCGCGATCCCGATGACCACCGGCCGCCCGACGAGTCCCCGGGAGCCCGGCTGATCCGCTCTCGCACCGCAGTGGCGCTGTGCGTCTACTTCGGTGTGCAGGCGACCAACGCCTACGTCCAGTTCGGCTGGGCCCCTCAGATCTATCGGGATGCCGGACTGTCCGCGGGCGCCGCCGGTTCGCTCACCGCCATGATCGCCGGCCTGGGAGTGATCGGCGGCCTGGTCATGCCCGGTCTCATCGCCCGCTCATCCAACATGTCCTGGATGATCCTGCTGCTCGGCGCGGTGATGATGCTCGGTTATCTCGGGCTGTGGCTCGTGCCGGCGACGACACCATGGGTGTGGGCCGTCCTGCTCGGCATCGCCGGGTGGACCTTCCCCGGGGCCATCGCCATGATCACTGCGCGCACCCGCAGCTCGCACGTGACGGGGCAGTTGTCGGCCTTCGTGCAACCGATCGGATACCTCTTCGCCGCCCTGGGTCCGCTGGTCGTCGGCATCATCCACGACGCCCTCGGCGACTGGAACCTCGTCGTCATCCTGCTCGGGCTCAGCGCCGTGCCGATGACCCTGGCCGGGCTCCGGCTGGCACGGCCGCGATACGTCGACGACGAGCTCGTCACGCCGTAGGCCGTCGCGCATGTCGCGACGATCCGAGGCCGCAAGTCCCCACGGCCCGGCTTCGGACGGGTAGAGTTCCGACCTGTCACAGGAGGGAAGTCCTCATGGGGAAACGGGGCGCGCCGGCGAAGAAGCCGGCCGACAATCAGGGCAAGGCCAAGGGCGCGGCGATGAAGATCCTGCTCCTCGGCTTCTTCATTCCGCTGGTGGTGAGCATCGGGGTGCTCACCACCACGGGCTATCGCACCGGATTCCTGCCGGCGGACCGGACATATCGACACGGTGTCGTCACGATCCAGTCGTGCGAGCGGATGAGTTGGTTTCACCCCTTCACGAAGAAGTGTGCCGCGATCGTCGATCACTGGGATCAGGACGCCGTCGAGCCGGACGACTTCACCTTGACCGACGCCAAGGGGGTGTGGGTCATCTCCGGTGCCGACCTTCACGGCCGCGTGGCCGTCGACTCACTCCGGACGCAGGTCGTGACCGGGACGACGCATACGTGGCGAGGCCATCAGCACACCGAGCGCAAGAGCGCCGAGGTCATCATGCCCAGCGACCGGTCGGACATGCCCGATTGGCTGACGGTTGTGCTGGCCATCGGGTGTTTCATCGTCTCGTTCGCCATCGGGATCCTTGCGCTCCGCCTCGCCCGGCCACGCCTCATCCGCAAATACGGCGACCCGAGAGTGCACCGCCCGGATCCACGATGATCCCGGGCTCCACCGACCGATACGCTGGCACCTGCCGGCCACCCACCGGCGGGTACGCCGTGCCACGAGGCCGGTGCGACCCACCTACCGCTCCAGGAGTCGTTCGTGTCTGCCCAGTTCACCGTGACCATCGCCGGAAGCGAGCGATCGGTGCAGGCGGGCACTACCGGCACCGACCTGTTCGGGGATGACCGCACGATCGTCGCGATGCGGGTCGACGGCGAGTTGCAGGACCTCTTCCGGGAGCTGGGGGACGGGGCATCCGTCGAGCCGGTCTCGATCGACTCGCCCGACGGGTTGAACGTCCTGCGTCACTCGACGGCTCACGTCCTCGCGCAGGCCGTCCAGCAGATCAACCCGGATGCCAAGCTCGGCATCGGCCCGCCGATCACCGACGGTTTCTACTACGACTTCGACGTCGACCAGCCGTTCGCGCCCGAGGACCTCAAGGCCCTCGAGAAGGCGATGCAGAAGATCATCAACGAAGGGCAGACCTTCGCCCGGCGTGCCGTCACCGACGACGACGCACGCACGGAGTTGGCCGGCGAGCCCTACAAACTCGAACTCATCGGGCTCAAGAGCAACGCCTCCGAGGCGGCCGAGGGCGCCGAGGCCGAGGTCGGTGACGGCGGCCTGACGATCTATGACAACGTCCGCAAGGACGGCGCCCGCGCCTGGGGCGACCTGTGCCGCGGCCCGCACCTGCCGTCGACGAAGCTGATCGGCAACGCCTTCAAGTTGTTGCGCTCCGGTGGCGCCTACTGGCGCGGCAGCGAGAAGAACCCTCAGCTCCAACGCATCTACGGCACCGCCTGGCCCAGCAAGGCCGAGATGAAGGCCTACCTCGATCGCCTGGCCGAGGCCGAACGCCGCGATCACCGCAAGCTGGGCGCCGAGCTCGACCTGTTCTCCTTCCCGGACGAGCTGGGCTCCGGGCTGCCGGTCTTCCACCCGAAGGGCGGCGTGCTGCGGCGCGTGATGGAGGACTACGTGCGCCGCAGGCACATCGAGGAGGGCTTTGAGTACGTCGCCACCCCGCACATCACCAAGGAGGGACTGTTCCACACCTCGGGCCATCTCCCGTACTACGAGGACACGATGTTCCCGCCCATGGACCTGGAGGGGAACCGCTACTTCC
>CAZMLG010000036.1:0-23054 GCA_964566985.1 uncultured Intrasporangiaceae bacterium | reverse complement strand
CCCGGGCGTGTCTGGGTCCACACCCATTTCGCCCCGCCCGGGGGGGCGGGCCGCCGGGGCCCGGGGGGGGCGGCACCACGGGCGGATCACTCCGCCCACGCGACATCCTGCTTCAGCCTGAGAGGACCGCCCGCCGAGGCTTTTCATGATTGCCTACATCATTCGCCGTCTGTTCGCCGCGGTGATCATGCTGCTGTTGATCACCCTGGTGACGTTCATTCTGTTTTTCGCGACGCCGGTCAATCCGGGCCAGCTGACCTGTGGGAAGAACTGCACCCCGGCGTTGATCGAGCAGAACAACAAGGCGCTGGGCTACGACAAGCCGGTCGTCGTGCAGTGGGCCGACTTCGTCAAGGGTGTCGTGGTCGGGCGGGACTTCCCGGACGACAAGAGACTCGCCAAGACCCACCCCGAGTTGATCGCGCACTGCAGTGCGCCGTGTCTGGGGTATTCGCCGATGGCTGCGGAGACGGTCAACAACGAGTTGAAGCCTCGAATACCCGTGTCGGTCTCGATTGCTTTGGTGGCGTTCGTGATCTGGATGGTGTTCGGCGTCGGGTTCGGCATCATCGCGGCGTTACGTCGCGGCAGATTCGCCGACAAATTCCTCGTCGGTCTCGCATTGGTCTTCTACTCGTTCCCGAGCTTCTTCATCGGCCTGTGCCTGTACTACTACGTGGCCCTGCAGTGGAAGATCGTCCCGGTCCCCGAATACACGCCCTTGACGGAGAATCCGGCGAAGTGGTTGCAGGGGCTGATTCTGCCCGCTGTGGCGCTGGCCCTGCAGCTGCTGGCAGGGTATACGCGCTTGACGAGAGCATTCGTCCTCGAGTCGTTGGGCCAGGACTACCTGCGCACGGCGAAGGCGAAGGGCTTGGCGCCGCGCAAGATCCTCTTCAAACACACCCTGCGTGCCGCACTGACACCGATCGTGACCCAGGCCGGCCTGGACCTCGCGATCCTGATGGGTGGCACGATCATCACCGAGCAGGTGTTCAACTTCCAAGGAGTGGGCAAGCTCGCGGTCGAGTCCGCGACGACCTGGGACCTGCCGACCACGATCGGGATCGTGATGTTGCTCGCGACCCTCGTGATCCTGGCCAACCTGGTGGTCGACGTGTTGTACGGCGTGATCGACCCGCGTGTGAAGAGAGCTTGAGGTAGCCGATGACGACGGAGACGAGCACGACCGACATCACGAGCGACCGGGTCGAGGACACGCTGTTGTCGGTGCGTGACCTGAAGGTGCATTTCCCCACGGATGACGGGCTGGTCAAGTCGGTCGACGGCGTGAGCTTCGACCTGGCACCGGGCAAGACACTGGGCGTGGTGGGAGAGTCCGGGTCGGGCAAGTCGGTGACCAATCAGGCCATCATGGGTCTGCATCGTGGCAGCAACGCCCGGACGTCCGGGGAGATCCTCTTCGAGGGGCAGGACCTGATGTCGGTCTCGGACGAGGCACTGCGCCACCTGCGCGGTCAGGACATCGCGATGATCTTCCAGGATCCGCTGTCGGCATTGCACCCGTATTACACGGTCGGCAACCAGATCGACGAGGCCTATCTGGTGCATCATCCCGAGGCCAAGAAGTCGCAGGCCAAGGCGCGCACGATGGAGATGCTCTCTCGCGTCGGCATCCCCAACCCGAAGGCGCGGTACGACGCCTATCCGCACGAATACTCCGGCGGGATGCGCCAGCGCGCCATGGTGGCGATGGCGCTGACGAACGATCCGAAGCTGCTGATCGCCGACGAGCCCACCACCGCGCTCGACGTGACGGTGCAGGCGCAGATCCTCGACCTGATGGTCGATCTGCAGAAGGAGTTCCACTCGGCGATCATCATGATCACTCACGACCTCGGCGTGGTCGCCGACATCGCCGACGACATCATGGTGATGTACGGCGGTCGCGCGGTCGAGAAGGGCGATGTCAAGGACACGTTCGCCCGGCCGAAGCATCCCTACACGTGGGGGCTGCTGAACTCGATGCCGCGCCTGGACCAGGCACGCCAGGAGCGATTGACGCCGATCCCGGGCAACCCGCCGTCGCTGATCAATCTGCCGTCCGGGTGCGCTTTCAGCCCGCGTTGCGCCTACCGTGAGATGGTGCCGGACGACCGCTGCCGCCGGGAGTTCCCCGAGTTGTATCGGATGGGTGAGCAACAGGCGCGGTGCTTCCTCACCGAGGAGGACCGCGCGGCGGTGATCGACAACGACATGCAGCCCGTCATCGGAAGGGATGAGCAGGCATGACCGACCTGACCAAGCAGCCCGACGTGGACGAAGCCGTCGGAGGAGGGCGCCAGGTCGGTGTGGGCGAAACGGTCCTGAAGATCAGCGGCCTGCAGAAGCACTTCCCGCAGTGGAAGCCCGGGATCATCCGACGGCCGGATGCTCCCGTCAAGGCGGTCGACGGCATCGACATGGAAGTCCACCGTGGCGAGACGATCGGCCTGGTGGGGGAGTCCGGTTGCGGCAAGTCCACGGCCGGGCGCACCATGCTCAAGCTGTTGGAGCCGACCGGCGGCACGATCGAGTTCGCCGGTGAGGACATCACGCACGCCAAGGGGCGCAAGCTGCAGCACCTGCGGCGGGAGATGCAGATGATCTTCCAGGATCCGTTCGGGTCGCTGAACCCACGGCATACCGTCGGCAAGATCATCGGCGCCCCGTTCGAGATCCAGGACATCAAGCCCGAGGGCGGCGTGAAGCGCGCCGTGCAGGAGGTCATGGACCGGGTCGGCTTGAACCCCGAGCACTACAACCGGTTCCCGCACGAGTTCTCCGGCGGGCAGCGCCAGCGCATCGGCGTCGCCCGGGCCATCGCGCTCAAACCCCAGCTGATCGTGTGCGACGAGCCGGTCTCCGCGTTGGACGTCTCCATCCAGGCACAGGTGGTCAACCTGCTGGAGGAGATCCAGGACGAGCAGAAGATGGCCTACATCTTCGTCGCCCACGACCTGTCGGTGGTGCGGCACATCTCGGACCGCGTCGTCGTGATGTATCTGGGCAAGATCATGGAGGTCGCCGACCGCGACACCCTCTACGAGCGGCCGCAGCACCCCTATACGCACGCGCTGATGTCCGCCGTGCCGATCCCCGACCCGGAGAAGTCCGGTCAGCGAGAGCGGATCCTGCTCAACGGCGATCTGCCCAGTCCGCAGAACCCGCCGTCGGGCTGTGTCTTCCGCACGCGCTGCTGGAAGGCCCAGGAGATCTGCGCGACCGAGACGCCCAAGCTGGAGGAGGCCAAGGGTGAGCCGGGCCACCAGATCGCGTGCCACTTCCCGGAGATCAAGTCCGACCTGGCCGGCTGACCGAGATACCCCGGCCGGTCGAGTAGCCGAGCGGCGTTGAATAGGGCGGCGAAGGGCCCCATTCGGCCGGTCGAGTAGGTCGAGCGCCCCAGCGCGAGCCAATGGGGGTCCCTCCCGCATGGAGCGGAGCGCGCGGGGGAGCGAGGCCTGTGAGCACGCGCTGCCAAGCCGGCCCGAGCGCACGCTTGAGAGGTTTCGATACGTCCTCGACTGCGTCAGCGGACTACTCAACCCGCCGGGTGGGTTTCGATACGTCCTCGACCCTTCGACGGGCTCAGGACATGCTGCGTCAGCGGACTACTCAACCGCCCGGGCGGGGTGAGGGTGCTCACTACGGGGCGTGCGGTGAGTGGCGAGCAGGTGTTGGCGCGGCCCGAAGCGACCTGCCGGTAGGGTGGGCCCGATGACTGATGTAGACCCGATGCCGCATGCGGCGCTGCGCCGTGCCATGACGCTTGTGCGAGCTACCAGGGGCCAGACGGCCCGTAGCACCCGTTCGTGACCTCCGCACAAGACAAGGACCTGACTCATGGAAAGCGCTGAAGTCCGGCGACGCTGGCTGTCATTTTTCGAAGGCAAGGGGCACACCGTCGTCCCGAGCGCTCCGCTCATCTACGACGACCCCAACCTGCTGTTCGTCAACGCGGGGATGGTGCCGTTCAAGCCCTACTTCCTCGGCCAGCAGACACCGCCGTGGGATCGGGCGACCAGCGTCCAGAAGTGTGTGCGCACGGCCGACATCGAAGAGGTCGGCAAGACCTCCCGGCACGGCACGTTCTTCCAGATGAACGGCAACTTCAGCTTCGGTGACTACTTCAAGCAGAACGCGATCGAGTTCGCGTGGGAGTTGCTCACCACCTCCCAGCCCGAAGGCGGATACGGTCTGGACCCGGAACGCCTGTGGCCCACCGTGTTCCGGGAGGACGACGAGGCATTCGCGTTGTGGCGTGACGTCATCGGCGTGCCGAGCGAGCGGATCACGCGGCGCGACGAGGACGACAACTACTGGAACATGGGTGTTCCCGGCCCCGGTGGTCCGTGCTCGGAGATCTTCTACGATCGCGGTGAGGACTACGGCCGCACCGGCGGCCCGGCGGTGGACGAGGACCGCTACATGGAGATCTGGAACCTCGTCTTCATGCAGGACGAACTGTCCGCGGTCCGCACCAAGGCGGACTTCGACATCGCCGGCCCCCTGCCCAAGCGCAACGTCGACACCGGGATGGGCCTCGAGCGCATCGCGTCGGTGTTGCAGGGCGTCGACAACCTCTATGAGATCGACGAGGTCTATCCGGTGCTCGACAAGGCGGCGGAGATGACCGGTCGCCGCTACGGAGAGCGCTCCCGGCACGACGCCGCGCACAGCCATCCCGACGACGTGCACCTGCGCGTGGTCGCCGACCACGTGCGTTCCTCGCTGATGCTGATCGGCGACGGGGTGACGCCCGGCAACGAGGGGCGCGGCTACGTCCTGCGCCGCATGCTGCGCCGCGCCGTGCGCGCGATGCGCCTGCTGGGCTATCGGGACACGGCGCTGCCGGAGTTGTTCCCGGTCAGCATGGAGCGGATGAAGCAGTCGTATCCGGAGCTGGAGACCGACTTCGCGCGCATCAGCCAGATCGCCTACGGCGAGGAGGAGGCGTTCCGACGCACCCTCGACCAGGGCACGACCATCCTGGACACGGCGGTCACCAGGGCGAAGCAGTCGGCCGCGTCGGTCGGGGGCGGGCACGCCGTCCTCGCCGGTGAGGACGCCTTCGCGCTGCACGACACCTACGGCTTCCCGATCGACCTCACCTTGGAGATGGCGGCCGAGCAGGGGGTCGAGGTCGACCGGTCGGGCTTCACCCGCCTGATGCAACAACAGCGTGAGCGGGCCAAGGCCGACGCAAAGGCCAAGAAGCACGGGCACGCCGACACGGCGGTGTGGAAGGAACTGCGCGCGCTGGGCGCCACCGACTGGAGAGCCTACGAGGGGCTCACCTGCGAGGCAACCGTGCGCGGCCTGGTGTCCGACGGGGCGCCGGTCGACGAGCTCACCCCCGGCAGCACCGGCCAGGTCGTGCTCGATCGCACGACCTTCTATGCCGAGTCCGGCGGCCAGATCGCCGACTCCGGCATCATCACCACGCCGTCGGGCACCGTGAAGGTCGTGGACGTGCAGCGCCCGGTCAAGGGCCTGGTCGTGCACACGGTGGAGGTGCAGGACGCGCCGGTTCGGGTCGGGCAGGGCGTCGAGGCCCAGGTCGATCCCGACTGGCGGCTGTCCGCGTGCCAGGCGCACTCCGGCACGCACGTGGTGCACGCCGCGCTGCGCCAGGTGCTCGGCAAATCCGCGCTGCAGTCCGGTTCCTACAACAAGCCCGGCTACCTGCGCCTGGACTTCGCATGGAACTCCGGTCTGTCGTCCCAGGCCCGCTCGGAGATCGAAGAGGTGGCCAACCTCGCGGTCCGCCAGGACCTGCCGGTCAGCGCGCAATACATGTCCTTGCCGGAGGCGAAGGCATGGGGCGCCCTCGCGCTGTTCGGTGAGACGTATGACGAGCAGGTGCGTGTCGTGCAGATCGGCGGCCCGTGGTCGCGCGAATTGTGCGGTGGCACCCACGTGTCCCACTCCTCGCAGGTCGGCGCCCTGAGCATCCTCGGCGAGTCGTCCATCGGGTCGGGCACCCGGCGGATCGAGGCCTTCGTCGGGATGGACGCGCTGCGCCACCTGGCGAAGGAGCGCGCCATCGTCAGTGAGTTGTCCGCACTGGTCAAGGTGGCATCGGACGATCTTCCGGAGCGGATCAAGGATCTGCTCACACGGGTGAAGGATGCCGAGCGGGAGATCGCGAAGCTGCAACAACAGCAGGCGCTGGCAGCCGCGGGCGGCCTGGTCGAGCAGGCCAAGGACGTCTACGGCATCCGTCTCGTGGCGCACGACGCCGGCGAACTCGCGGCCGATCAGGTGCGGTCCCTGGCCACCGACCTGCGCGGCCGGATGGGCGAGGACCGGCCCGCCGTGGTCGCGGTGGCCGGTGCGTCCGGTGGCCGTCCCGTGATCGTCGTTGCGACCAACGGCGTCGCCCGGGACCAGGGCGTGCGCGCCGGTGACCTGGTCAAGGCCGCGGCGGGCGCCCTCGGCGGAGGAGGCGGCGGCAAACCCGATCTGGCCCAAGGCGGCGGCAGCGACGTGTCGAAGGTCCCCGAGGCACTCTTGACCCTCGAACACGCCGTGGGCGAGGCCGCCACGACCCGATGAGATCCGGTGTGCGCCTCGGCGTCGATGTCGGCCGGGTGCGCGTCGGCGTCGCGGTCTGTGATCCGGACGGGACGATCGCCACGCCGCTGGCCACGGTAGGGCACCAGGACGTCCAACGTGTCGCCGACGAGGCGCGCGAGCGCGAAGCGATCGAGGTCGTCGTCGGCCTCCCGCTCGGCCTGGACGGGAGCGAGGGCGCCGCGGCGCAGAGCGCACGGGCCTGGGCCAAGGCGCTGCGTGCCCGCGTGGGCACGGTGCCGGTGCGGTTGGTGGACGAGCGCCTGACGACGGTCGACGCGCACCGCGCGATGCGGGAAGCCGGGCGCCGGGAGCGCACGACCCGGTCGGTGATCGACCAGCAGGCCGCTGTGCTGATTCTGCAAGTCGCGCTTGACTCGGAGCGCAATTCCGGGAAGCCTGCCGGTGAGCTCGTGGGGGGACGTAAGCCACGACACCGGACGTCGACGAAGGGCACCACGGATGAATGACTCCCCCCTGACGGACTCCATCTTCGGGGAGGATGAGCCGGAAGAGCCGGCGCCGGGGTCGCAACGGCGCCGCCGTCGGCGGCACGAGGCGAAGGAGCCGAAAAAGCGACGCGCCTGGTTCTCCTGTCTCGGGGTCGTCGTGGTCTTCGCCCTGCTGGTCGGTGGCGGGGTCTATGTGCTGCGCAGCCATCTGCCTCATTTCGGGACGAGCGCACCGACCGACTACACCGGTCAGGGGACCGGATCGGTGCAGGTGACCGTCCAGCGCGGAGACACCGGATACGCCATCGGGGAGCGTCTGGAACGGGCCGGAGTCGTCAAGTCGGCCCGGACGTTCGCCCAGATCGCCACCCATTCACGAGACTTCGCCTCCATCGAGCCGGGCACGTATCGGCTGCACGAGCACATGAGCTCCCAAGCCGCCATCGAGATGATGCTCGATCCGAAGGCGCGTGTGGGCCACGGCGTCACCATTCGTGAGGGGCTGTGGACCCGTGAGATCTTCGCGGCGCTGTCGAAGGCGACCGGGGTGCCGGTGTCCGCGTACCGCAAGGTCGACCCGTCGACGCTGGGTCTGCCGGCGGCGGCGCACGGGCATCTGGAGGGCTACCTGTTCCCCTCCACCTACGACTTCACGAAGGGCGCCTCGGCCAAGGACCAACTCGAGCAGATGGTGCGACTGGGCAAGCGCAAGCGGGCGTCGTTGCACATCCCGGCCGACCGGCTCGAGCACGTCATGACCGTGGCATCCCTCGTGCAGGCGGAGTCACGTCTCGGGCCGGACGGGCCCAAGGTGGCCCGAGTGGTGGAGAATCGGCTGCAGAAGGGGATGAAGCTGCAGATGGATTCGACCGTGCACTACGCCGAACACAAGCGGGGGACCGTGACGACGTCCGACAAGGAGCGGGCGAGCAAGAGCCCGTACAACACCTACAAGCACACCGGCCTGCCGCCCGGGCCGATCAACAATCCCGGCCTCGCCGCGATCAAGGCGGCGCTGCATCCGGCCGACGGCTCCTGGCTGTATTTCGTGACCGTCAACCAACAGACCGGCAAGACACTGTTCGCCACGACCTACGCGCAACAACAAAAGAACGAGAAGAAGTTCCACGCGTGGTGCCGTGCCCACCAGGGGAAGTGCTGATGCCCAGGGCGGCGGTGATCGGCAAGCCGATCGACCACTCGCTGTCTCCGGTGCTGCACCGGGCGGCCTACACCCACCTGGGTCTGCACGACTGGACCTATACACGTCAGCAGGTGGAGGCCGGCGAACTGGAGCAGTTCCTGGCAGGGCTGGGTCCCGACTGGCGCGGGCTGTCGTTGACCATGCCCTGTAAGGAGGAGGCGCTGGTGCTGGCGGAGTCGGCCAGCGCGGTCGCGTTGCAGACCGGCGCGGTCAACACGCTGGTCCGTGCGGCGCGGGGTTGGCGCGGCGACAACACGGACGTGGTCGGGATCGCTCGAGCCCTTCGCGCGGCCGGGGTCGGCTCCGCGGCGCCTCCGGGCGCGGCGGTCGTCGTCGGCTCGGGTGCCACCGCACGCTCCGCTCTCGCGGCGCTGGCCGACCTGGGCACCACCGACGTGACGTTCGCCGTGCGATCCACGGTGCGCGAATCCACGCTGGCCCAGGCGCGTGATCACGGGATGACCGTGACGGTGCGGCCGATCCAGGAGGCGGCGGCCGCATGCCTGGAGTCACCGCTGGTGATCAGCACCGTGCCCGCCGGGTCGGCCGACGGACTGGCGGAAGCGATCCTCGACGAGGGAGGCCACCGGATCGGCCCGCCTTCGGTCTGGTTGGACGTCGTGTATGCCGGGTGGCCGACCCGCCTGGCCCGGGCCGGCGCCGCCGTGGGCGCCGTCGTCGTGCCGGGCATCGAGATGCTCGTGTATCAGGCTGCCGAACAGGTGCGCCTCATGACCGGGCACGACGCCCCGCTCGACGTGATGCAGCAGGCCGGGCGACGGGCGGCCTGAGCGGCGAGACGCCCTGCGGGCCCGAGGGCGCGGCGTGGGAGGATCGGCCCATGCTTCGTTGGTTGACTGCTGGGGAGTCGCACGGCCCTGCCCTGACCGCCGTCATGGAAGGACTGCCCGCGGGCGTGGCGATCGATCGTCACGAGGTGGCCGCGGCCCTGGCGCGGCGCCGGCTCGGCTACGGCCGAGGGGCACGGATGAAGTTCGAACAGGACGAGGTGAGCTTCACCGGGGGAGTGCGGCACGGCCGGACCCTGGGCTCACCCATCGCGTTGACCATCGCCAACACCGAATGGCCCAAATGGGACGTCGTGATGAGTCCCGACCCGGTCGAGGCCGACCAGTTGGTCGCCGCCGACGACGTCGGAGCGCCCAAGGAGCTCGCACGCAACAAACCCTTGACCCGCCCCCGGCCCGGGCACGCCGACCTGGTCGGTATGCAGAAATACGGTTTCGACGAGGCACGTCCCGTGCTCGAACGCGCGTCGGCTCGAGAGACCGCGGCCCGAGTCGGCCTGGGGGCGGTGGCCTCCGCGTTCCTCGAGCAGGCCTACGGAATCCGGCTGGTGTCGCACACGGTCGCCATCGGCGACGCCGGCTGCGACGACGACACCCCGCTGCCCGGACCCGACGACGTCGCGGCACTCGATGCCGACCCGGTGCGCTCCCTGGACGGAGCCGGGTCGGCCGCCATGGTGGCGGCGGTCGACCGGGCCAAGAAGGCCGGCGACACCCTGGGCGGCGTGGTGGAGGTGCTCGCCTACGGGGTGCCGCCCGGCCTGGGGTCACACGTGCACTGGGACCGGCGGCTGGATGCGCGCCTGGCCGGGGCCTTGATGAGCATCCAGGCGATCAAGGGGGTCGAGGTCGGCGACGGGTTCCGCACCGCGGCGCGACCGGGATCGCGTGCCCATGACGAGATCGTCCGCGACGGTCGGGCGATCCGCCGCGAGACGAACCGTGCCGGGGGGACCGAGGGCGGGATGTCCACCGGGGAGGCGCTGCGGGTCCGGGCGGCGATGAAGCCGATCTCCACGGTGCCTCGAGCCCTTCGCACGGTCGACGTCCGCTCCGGGGAGGCGGCGACGGCCATCCACCAACGATCCGACGTGTGTGCGGTGCCTGCCGCAGGGGTGGTCGCGGAGGCCATGGTGGCGCTCGTCGTGGCGGAGGCCTGTGTCGAGAAGTTCGGTGGCGACAGTGTGGCCGAGACGGCCCGCAACCATCGCGGCTACCTCGCGTCGATACCGGAGGAGATGCAGTCGTGGTGAGCATCGACGTCGTACTCATCGGGCCCCCGGGGGCCGGCAAGTCGACCGTAGGACGTCTCGTCGCGCAGTTGCTCGACCGGCCGTTCGCCGACACGGACGAGCTGATCGAGGCCGAGCAGGGGCGCAGCATCCGTGACATCTTCGTGCTGGACGGTGAGGACGAGTTCCGTCGACTGGAGGTCGAGGCGACCCGGCGCGCGCTGGATGGGGACGGTGTGGTCGCGCTCGGCGGCGGCGCGCCGATGCAGCCGCCGATCGAGCAGATGTTGACCGACCGGCATGTGGTCTTCCTCGACGTCGCGATCGCCGACGCCGCAGGACGGATCGGATTCAACCAGTCCCGGCCGCTGCTCGCGGTCAATCCGCGTGCCACCTGGACACGCATGATGGACCGCCGCCGCCCGACCTACGAGCGTCTTGCCGATCAGGTCGTGGACACGGCCGGACGGGATGCCCACGAGGTCGCCGCCGAGGTCGTGAGCCATCGGCAGGACGCGGCGCGGTGAGCGAGCGCATCGACGTCGGTGGAGCGTATGCCGTGACCATCGGCCACGTACTGGCCGCGCGGATCGCTGCGAGCCTGCCGGAGCAGACGACGCGTGTGCTGGTCGTGCATGCCGGGCCGGTGGCCGCGGCGGCCGAGGACCTGGCCGACCGGATTCGTGCCGGCGGGCGCACGGTGATCACCTCACCGCTTCCGGACGCCGAGGGCGCCAAGACGGTGGACGTGGCCGCGAGCCTGTGGAGCACCCTCGGGCGTTCCGGGTTCACGCGGACCGACGTCGTGGTCGCGGTCGGCGGCGGCGCGACGACCGATCTGGGTGGGTTCGTCGCGGCCACCTGGCTACGCGGCGTGCAGGTCGTGCAGGTGCCGACGACCCTGCTCGGGATGGTCGACGCCGCCGTCGGTGGCAAGACCGGCATCAACACCCCCGAGGGCAAGAACCTGGTGGGATCCTTCCACCCTCCGCACTCCGTGTGGTGCGACCTGTCGGCGCTGAGCACCCTTCCCGAGCGTGACGTCGTCGCAGGAATGGCCGAGGTCGTCAAGTGCGGATTCATCCGGGACCCGCGCATCCTCGACCTGGTGGAGCACGACCCGGACGCCGCCCGCGACGTGACGGGTGCGACCCTTGCCGACCTGGTCGGCCGTGCCGTCCGGGTCAAGGCGCAGGTCGTGGCGCAGGACCTGAAGGAGGCCTCGCTGCGGGAGATCCTCAACTACGGGCACACGTTCGGGCACGCCGTCGAGCAGGTCGAGGGGTACCGCTGGCGACACGGCGACGCGGTGGCGGTCGGCATGGTCTATGTGGCGGAACTGGCGCGCCGGGCCGGCCTGATCGATGAAGCGCTGGTCGCCCGGCATCGCGCGGTCCTCACCTCGCTCGGGCTGCCCACCACCTATCGAGGCGACTGGGATGCGCTGCTCGCCGCGATGCGGCGGGACAAGAAGACCCGGGGCACCAGGCTACGATTCGTCGCGCTCGAAGGCGTGGGGCGGACGACTCGACTGGAGGGGCCGGACGAGGAGGATCTGATGGCCGCCTACGACGCCGTGTCGGGCTGACGCTCCGTTGCCGGGAGCATCCGGCGACGGAGCGTCAGATGAGGGAATCACCCTCGGCCGGAGCGTGCCATCCCGAGGATGCCGCTGCCGAGCACGAGCACGACGGCACCGACGATGATGTTGCTGACGGCAGTGCCGGTGGTCGCCGTCTCGCCGTGCATGAGCCACGTCGACACGATCAGCCAGATGCCCATGACCGGGGTGACCCAGGCCATCCCGAACAACCGCCCGGACGAGCCGGTGCACACGAGCGTCATCACCATGATCGCGACACCGATGATCAGGTCGTTGATCGCCAGCGACGTGGTGCTGCCGCCGAACCCGATGACCCATGGTGAGATCGCTGCGTACCCGCCGCCGAGGAACATCAGCCCTTCGGCGATCTGAGCACGTGGAGTCCCCGCCGCCCGGTCGAAGCGGTCCCGAAGGGCCACGATGTCCGGGTGGTGCGCCATCGACGTGTCAAAATTCTGCGTTGTCATGACCCACCTCCTGTGTGGGGGAGTAGTTACCTCTCCATTGTGCGCCTGTTTCGGCCGGATGGCGCAGGTGATCTTGCGTCGACGATCCTCAGTCGGCCACCGTGGCCGGCTCGTCCTGCGGCTGGTCGAACGAATTCATGATCGCGGAGATCCCGCGTTCGAGTTCGGGATCGAGCCGGCCCCATCCGGGCCGGTAGTCGTAGAGCTCTCGCAGGCTCTTGCCGTCGTGGATGCCGAAGAGCAGCTCCAGGTCGTCGGCATCGACGAGGGACGGGTGCACGACGCCGATGGCCTCGCTGACCTTGAGCAGGTCACGGCGCAAGGTCTGCAGATAGGTCGCGAGGCGCACCGACTTCGAGGCCGGATCCAATCCGTGTGAGAGCCAGGGGTTTTGAGTGGCAACTCCGGTCGGGCATCGATCCGTATGACATTTCTGCGCCTGGATGCAGCCGATCGACAGCATGGCCTCTCGCGCCACGTTGATCATGTCCGCGCCCAGTGCGAACCCCATGGTGGCCGCCTTGGGGAGACCGAGTTTGCCCGACCCGATGAACGTGATGTCGTCGGTGAGCCCGGCGTCGGCGAACACCGAATAGACCCGTGAGAATCCGACATAGAACGGCAGGGCCACGGCGTCGGTGAAGACCAGGGGCGCGGCTCCGGTGCCTCCTTCTCCGCCGTCGATCGTGATGAAGTCGACTCCGCGCTCACCGTCGGCCATGGCGGCGGCCAGTTCGTGCCAGAACGACATGTCGCCGACGGCGGACTTGATCCCGACGGGAAGTCCGGTGGCGTCGGCAAGGGTCTCGACCCAGTCGAGCATGCTGTCGACATCACTGAATTCGCTGTGCCGCGAAGGGCTGATGACATCCTCGCCCAACGGGACTCCGCGGATCCGAGCGATCTCGGGGGTGACCTTGGCAGCCGGGAGCACGCCTCCGAGACCGGGCTTGGCCCCCTGGGACAGCTTGATCTCGAGCGCTCGCACCGGGGCCTCCTGTGCGGTGGCCTTGAGCCGTTCGAGGTCGAATCGGCCGTTGTCGTCGCGGCATCCGAAGTATCCCGTGCCGATCTGCCAGATGAGGTCACCTCCCTGCCGGTGATAAGGCGAGATCGCGCCCTCGCCGGTGTTGTGCATCGCATCGGCCATGTGCACGCCCTTGTTGATCGCGGTGATCGCCTGTGCGGACAACGAACCGAAGCTCATGGCAGACACATTGACCACAGAGGAGGGCCGGAATGCCTTTGCTCGCTCTCGTGGGCCCCCGAGCACCTTCGCCGACGGAAGGCGCACAGGCTCGGCGAAATGCACGCTCGAGGCGCTCGGTGCGGGACCCATCGAATCCGCCTGCGGGAACGTCCGGTGCTTGATGATCGGATAGCCCTGGCTGTCCTCGACATCGAGGTCGGTGCCGAACCCGAAGTAATTGTTCTCGTCCTTGGCCGAGGCGTAGATCCATCGACGCTGGTCGCGGCTGAACGGTCGCTCCTCGTCGTTGGACGCCACGATGTACTGGCGCAGTTCCGGGCCCATGCGTTCCAGGACGAATCGCGCGTGTCCGATCACCGGGTAGTTGCGCAGCAGGGAATGTCGCTTCTGGAACAGGTCGTAGGCGACAACGCCCGCGGACGCGAGTGCGGGCAGTACGGACAGGGCTCGCGAGGTCTTCATGCCCAGCCAGTGTGCCCGGTCGTCGGCCGTTTTGCAGCGAGAAAGGCCACATCGCGGTGGCCGTGTCGCGAGCGTGGCATACCCAGGCGGACTTGGCATACACAGGTCGTCTTCCTACGGTGGGTGGGTGGGAACCGATGCCCACCCACCCGAGGAGGTGCCATGGGACGAACGGTCGCGCAGAAGCTGATCGCCGAGCATCTGGTCGACGGCGAGATGACTCCGGGGGAGGAGATCGGCCTGAAAATCGACCAGACCCTCACTCAGGACGCCACCGGGACGATGGTGATGCTGGAGTTGGAGGCGATGGAGCTCGAGCGGGCCGAGACCGAGGTCTCGGTGCAGTACGTCGACCACAATCTGTTGCAGGCCGACGAGCGCAACCCGGACGACCACGTCTTCCTTCAATCTGCCGCGCAGCGCTTCGGCCTGTGGTATTCCAAGCCCGGCAACGGGGTCTCCCACCCCACGCACCAGCAGCGGTTCGGCCGGCCCGGCGCGACCATGGCAGGCTCCGACTCGCACACCTGTGCCGCGGGTGCCATCGGCATGCTGGCGATCGGGGTCGGCGGACTGGAGGTGGCCATGGCGATCGCCGGCGAGCCTCTCTATCTGAAGATGCCGCGGATCATGGGGGTCCGCCTCACCGGCGAGCTCCCGCCGTGGGTCTCCGCCAAGGACGTCATTTTGGAGATGCTGCGCCGGCACGACGTCAAGGGTGGTGTCGGCACGATCCTGGAGTACTACGGCCCCGGTCTGGCGAACCTCTCGGCGATGGATCGGCACGTCATCGCCAACATGGGCGCCGAACTCGGGGCGACCACGAGCGTCTTCCCCTCCGACGACGAGGTCCGGTCCTTCCTGCGTGCCGAGGGTCGCGAGGACGACTGGCAGGAGTTACTGGCGGACGAGGACGCCGAATACGACCTGCACGAAGAGATCGACCTCTCCACGCTCGAGCCGCTGATCGCCAAGCCGTCGTCACCGGGCAACGTCGTGCCGGTGTCGGAGGTCGCCGGGGAACCCCTGACCCAGGTGGTGGTCGGATCCTCGGCCAATCCCGGTCTGCGCGACTTCGCGATCGTGGCCGAGATCATGCGCGACCACCAGGCGGTGCCGGAGGTCTCGGTCGACGTCAATCCGACCTCGCGTGAGATCCTGGAGGATCTGGCCAAGGGCGGGTGGCTGTTCGACCTGATCCGGTCCGGCGCGCGGATCCATCAGTCGGGCTGTATGGGGTGCATCGGCATGGGGCAGGCACCGGCCACAGGGCGCAACAGCCTGCGCACCGTGCCGCGCAACTTCCCGGGCCGGTCGGGGAGCCGGGAGGACTCGGTCTGGTTGTGCTCGCCGGAGACCGCGGCCGCCGCCGCACTCGTGGGTGCGATCACCGATCCCCGGGACCTGCCGGACACCCTGGGCATCGACTACCCGACCCCGTCACTCCCGGAGCATGCGAGCGTGAACACGCGCATGCTCGTGGAACCGTGTCGCGCGGACGAGGCACGGGACGTGGAGCTGGTGAAGGGCCCCAACATCTCGGCCCTTCCCGACCTGGACCCGCTTCCGGACTCCATCGCCGTGCCGGTGGGGTTGAAGGTCGGTGACAACATCTCGACCGACGAGATCCTCCCGGCCGGGGCCAAGGTTCTCCCGTATCGCAGCAACATCCCGAAGATCTCCGAGTTCACCTTCGGACAGGTCGACGAGGACTACGCATCGCGCGTGGCCGGTATGCGTGACGACGGCGGCCACATCGTGGTCGGCGGGGAGAACTACGGGCAGGGGTCCTCGCGCGAACATGCGGTGATCGCGCCGCGATACCTCGGGCTGCGTGCCGTGATCGCGACGTCGTTCGCACGGATCCATTGGCAGAACCTGGCCAACTTCGGCATCCTCGCGCTCGAGTTCGACGATCCGGAGGACTACGACGACATCGAGCAGGGCGACATACTCCGCCTGGAGGGCGTGCGGAGCGCCGTGCAGGAGAGCGATCGTCTCGAGGCCCGCAACGACCGCACCGGGCAGACCTACCAGCTGACCCATCGGTTGTCTCCCCGACAGGTGCGGATGGTGCTCGCCGGCGGGCAGATCCCGCTGCTGCGGGACCGCAGCGCCTGAGCCGGCGCGGACGTGGGCCCGCGACATGCGGGGCCGACGTCGCGTCCCCTACACTTGACCGACCCCTTAGACCCGTTTGAGGTGTCCGACCCGTGCCCGAATCGGCGCGGGCGGCGCCCGGCATACGAGAAAGAGCAACGCGTGGCAAGCACGAACGATCTGAAGAACGGCCTGGTCCTCAACCTCGAAGGACAGTTGTGGTCCGTCGTCGAGTTCCAGCACGTCAAGCCCGGCAAGGGCCCGGCCTTCGTGCGGACGAAGCTGAAGAACGTGCTGTCCGGCAAGACCGTCGACAAGACCTTCAACGCCGGGGTGAAGGTCGAGACCGCCAGCGTCGACCGCAGCGACATGCAGTTCCTCTACAAGGACGGCGAGGACTTCGTGTTCATGGACACGAAGACCTACGACCAGATCATGATCCCGGCCGAGACGGTCGGGGACTCCGCGGACTTCCTGCTGGAGAATCAGGAGGCGATCGTGGCCACGCACGACGGTCAGGTGCTGTATGTCGAGCTGCCGGCGTCGGTGACCCTCGAGATCGCCAAGACCGACCCGGGCCTGCAGGGTGACCGCTCCACGGGTGGCACCAAGCCCGCCACTCTCGAGACGGGCGCGGAGATCCAGGTGCCGCTGTTCCTGGAGACCGGCACCAAGGTGAAGGTCGACACGCGCGCCGGGTCGTATCTCGGACGTGCCTGAGCACGACGGCGCGGACGACCGGGGCGAGGCGGGCCGGCGCGCGCGACCCTACGATCGCACCGCCCGGACCAAGGCGCGCAAGCGCGCTCTCGACCTGTTGTTCGAGTCCGAGCACCGCACGGTCAACGCGCGGGATCTGCTGGACGAGCGCCTCGCCGCGCCGGTGACCCCGGCGCCCCTGCCGGCCTACACGGCGGACCTGGTGCGCGGTGTCGTCGCACACTGGGCCGGCATCAACGAGGCCATCACGACCTACAGCGACTGGCCGCTGGAGCGGATGCCGGCCGTGGACCGCGCCCTGCTGCGCCTGGGGGTCTGGGAGCTCCTGCACAACCCGGACGTGCCCGACCATGTCGCGATATCGGAGGCGGTCCACCTGGCCCGCGAACTGTCGACAGACGGTTCGCCCCAGTTCGTCAACGGCGTCCTGGGCAAGATCGCCCAGGTGAAGGACACCCTGGTCTGAGCCTTCGCGGTGGGGTCGTCAGGCGATCTCGCGCAGCACGGGGAACAGGTCGTGCTCCATCGGCGCACCGGCGGGCAGTTCCGCTTCGAGGCCGTCGAACTGCGGAGAGGTCGTCCAGTGCCGCGGAGCGTGCACCATGTCGTCACCGAGGAAGCGCAGTGAGAACGCGCGCCGCCTGCTTCGTCCGGGCACGCCGTACGAGTGGTGCAGCGTCAACATGTGGAAGAAGACCGCATCGCCGGGCTGCATGGCCCAGCGGCGGATGTCGTGGGCCGACCGGTCGGCCTCGACATCCGGCAGGTCACGCAGCGACCCCTCCGGGAACCACTTGGCTTCGTGAGTCATGAACGACCGCGGCATCAACCAGCCCTGGCGGTGCGATCCGGAGAGGAACTCCAGTGTCGAGTCCTCGTCGACGGGATCAACCGGCGCCCACATCGAACAGTTGTCGAACCCGTCGACGTTGTAGTAGGGCTGATCCTGGTGCCACGGCGTCTCCTGCCGTGTGCCGGGCTCCTTGATGAGCATGTGGTCGTGGTAGAGGCGGATGCGCCGACTACCGGTCAGCGCCGCGGCGACGTCCGCGGCCTTCGAGGTGAAGGCGATCCGGCGGTATTCGTCGATTCGCCGCCAGTTGCAGAAGTCCTCGACGAAACTGCCGGGGTCGTCCTGCCCGCTGGCGACCTTGAACCGCTCGCTCGGGCTCGCCAGATTGTGCTCGATCCCGCGTTCGATGGCGGTGACCTCGTCCGGCGAGAAGAGGCCGCGCACGATGATCGAACCGGTGGTGCGGAACTCCTCCACCGTGGCCGGGTCGACGGCCTGGGTCGGGTGCGAAGCGGTCGTGGTCATGTCGTGCTCTCCTGACGGATCGAGAAGGTGGCCCTTCCAGAGTGCCGCGAGAAGTCGATCGAGAAAAGCGGTCGAAACCGTCCGATATGATCGACTTCCTTGATCATCAGGAGGTGTCGGTCATGTCTGCCGCTCAGTTGAGCCTGCGGCACTTCGCCACCGTGATGGCGATCCACGAGGAAGGGTCCTACCGCCGCGCCGCAGCCCGGCTCGGATACTCCCAGGCGGCCGTCACGAGCCAGGTCGCCGCGTTGGAGAAGGCGCTGGGGGCCACCGTGTTCGATCGCCCCGGGGGCCCGCGGCCGGTCACCCTGACGTCGGCAGGTCGTGAAGTGCTGTCCACGGCGCGCGAGATGATGCAGTCTGCCGCGGCGCTCGACCTGCGCCTGGGCGAGATCGCGGACGGGCGCGCAGGCAGGTTGGCCGTGGGCACCTTCCAATCCGTGTCGGCGCGCCTGCTGCCGTCGGTCCTGCAGGACCTCCGCGGCCGGTGGCCGAATGTGCACATCCGCGTGACCGAGAGCGATGACAACGACGTCTTGACCGCGGCACTCCATCGCGGGCACCTGGACGCCACGTTCCTGATCGCGCCGGTCGACGACCGCCGGGATCTGAACGTGCGGGAGGTGTTGCGCGATCCCTTCATCGCCATGGTGCCGACGGACGACCCGGCCCGGCAATGCCTGTCACCGGCCGACCTGGAGGCACGACCGTTGATCGGTCATGACCGCTGCGTGTGTCATGAACTGGCCGAGCAGGGGTTTCGGTCCGCCGGTATCACCCCGACCTTCGTGTTCCGCAGCAACGACAACGTCGCCGTGCAGGCGATGGTGCGTGCGGGGATCGGGACTGCGGTGATGCCGGCACTGTCCGTCGACGCCGACGACCCGGGTGTGCGCCTGGTGCGGATCGAACCGCCGCTGCCCGCGCGCCGGATCCTGCTCGCGATCGGTGCCCGACCGACGCCTACCGCGGCGCTGTTCGACGACCTGGTGTCGAGGCGAGCGGAAACGCTCGGCCTCGCGCGCTTCGCCTGAGCTACGGCGGGTTCCGTGCAGTCCACACTCTGTCCCCGAGCCGGACGCGGTCCGGCGGCACGCTATGATGTGCGCGGCAACGATCCTTTAACGATCCGTCCCGTGAGGCGGCGAAGGAGGCCTTGACGCATGACGCGTGCTGACTCGGCGACACCTGACGACTCGACCCTTGGCGGGCGGGTCGTTCTTTCTGCAGGGGACGTGACGCGAGCGATGCGGCGCATGGCGCACGAGATCCTCGAGCGCAACCGGGGCGCGGACGACCTCGTGGTTCTCGGCATCCCGACTCGGGGCGAAACACTGGCGCGCCGCCTGGTGAGCGCCCTGGCCGCCGTCGAAGGCACCGATGTGCCGTGCGGCTCGCTCGACGCGACGATGTATCGCGACGACCTGCGCCGACAACCGGTGCGCGCCGCGCAACACACCCGCATCCCGGACGGTGGCGTCGACGACAAGGTCGTCGTCCTCGTCGACGACGTGTTGTACTCCGGGCGCACCGTCCGAGCGGCCCTCGACGCGCTCGGCGACCTCGGGCGGCCGCGTGCGGTGCGCTTGGCGGTGCTCGTCGATCGGGGGCACCGCGACCTGCCCATCCGCGCCGACCACGTCGGCAAGAACCTTCCGACGGCGCACAGCGAGCGCGTGCACGTCCGACTGCAGGAAGACGACGGCGTCGACGAGGTGCGCATCCTCGACGCTCCCGTGAGCGGGCGACGTCCCGACGGTGATCAGAAGGAGTCCGTTCGATGAAGCATCTGCTGTCCGCGGCGGATCTCGACAAGGACCAGGTGCTCGGCATTCTCGACATGGCCGTGCAGATGCACGAACTGCAGGATCGAGAGGTCAAGAAGCTTCCCACCCTGCGCGGACGCACCGTGGTCAACCTCTTCTTCGAGGATTCGACCCGCACCCGTTCGTCGTTCGAACTCGCCGGCAAGTGGATGTCGGCGGACGTCATCAACGTGTCGGCCAAGGGCTCGTCGGTGAGCAAGGGGGAGTCCCTGCGCGACACCGCGCAGACCGTCGCCGCCATGGGTGTCGACGGACTGGTCATCCGCCACCACGCCAGTGGGGCGCCCCGTCAGGTGGCCGGCTGGGTCGACGCCTCGGTGATCAATGCCGGGGACGGGATGCACGAGCACCCCACGCAGGCCCTGCTGGACGCCTATACGATGCGTCGGCAGATCGGCGACCTGTCCGGTGCGCACATCGCGATCGTCGGTGATCTGACCCACTCGAGGGTCGTGCGCAGCAATCTGATCCTGCTGAGGACGCTGGGTGCGCACGTCACGCTCGTGGCGCCGCCCACGCTGATGCCCAGCGGTGTGGCCGAGTGGGCCTCGGACGACGGCTTCGCCACGAGCTATGACTTCGACGAGGTCCTGCCGGGTGCCGACGTGGTGATGATGCTTCGCGTGCAGAAGGAGCGGATGAGCGGAGGCTACTTCCCGACGCCCCGCGAATACACCGTCGGGTACGGCCTGACCCGCGATCGGCTGCGGCGTATGCGAGACGACGCCGTGATCTGTCACCCCGGCCCGATGAACCGCGGTCTGGAGATCACCGCGGACGCTGCGGACAGTGCTCGATCGCTCATCCTCGACCAGGTGTCGGCCGGTGTCGCCGTGCGGATGAGCGTCCTCTACCACGTGCTGGGAGGCGCACATGACTGACCGGACCTACCTCATCACGGGAGCGGACCTGGCGGGCGAGGGTACGGGCGACCTGCTGCTGTCGGACGGTCGCATCGTGGCGACCGACGCGGCGTCGGCACCCGCGGATGCGGTCGTGGTCGACGCGGACGGCCTGGTGGCACTGCCCGGCCTGGTGGATCTGCACACGCACCTGCGCGAACCGGGCCGGGAGGACGCCGAGACGATCGCGACCGGGTCCGCGGCCGCCGCCGCGGGCGGGTTCACCGCGATCCTGGCGATGGCCAACACCTCGCCGGTGACCGACACCGCCGAGGCCGCGGAGCGCATCCACGACCTGGGCCGGGCGGCCGGCCTGGTCGACGTGCAGCCGATCGGCGCGGTGACAAAGGCGATCGCGGGGGAGGAGTTGGCCGAACTCGGGCTGATGGCGGCGTCACGGGCGCGGGTGCGCGTCTTCTCCGACGACGGTCGATGCGTGCACGACGCACGGATCATGCGCCGGGCGCTGGAATACCTCAAGACGTTCGGCGGGGTCGTCTCCCAACACGCTCAGGATCCGCGCCTGGCCGACGGCGGCGCGTGCTGCCACGAGGGCGAGATATCCGGCCGGCTCGGGCTGCCCGGGTGGCCCGGGGTGGCCGAAGAAGTCATCGTGGCCCGCGATGTCATGCTCGCTCGCCACACCGGCAGCCGGGTCCACATCGCGCACGTCTCGACCGCCGGATCCGTCGAGGTCGTCCGCTGGGCGAAGGCACAGGGCCTCGCGGTCACCGCCGAGGTGACACCCCACCACCTGATGCTCACCACCGACCTGCTGGACAGCTACGACCCGGTCTACAAGGTGAACCCGCCACTGCGGCCTGCCGAGGACGTCGAGGCGCTGCGGGATGCGTTGGCGGATGGCACGATCGACGCAGTCGCCACCGATCACGCACCTCACGCGCGCCACGACAAGGAGCACGCGTTCGGGGAGGCCGCCTTCGGGATGCTCGGACTGGAGCAGGCACTGCAGGTCGTGGTCACCACGATGGTCGAGTCCGGGCGGATGAGCTGGCGGCGGGTCGCCGAGGCGATGTCGGCACGTCCGGCGGTGATCGCCGGACTCGACGGGCACGGGCGGCCACTGCGAGAGGGCGAGCCGGCCAACGTCACCCTGGTCGACCCCTCTGCACACTGCACGATCGACGCGCAGGCGTCCCGATCGCTTTCGCGCAACAACCCATGGCATGGCCGCACCTTGACGGGACGGGTCCACGCGACCTTCCTGCGTGGTCGGGCCACTCTTCTCGAGGGAAAGGTGCAAATGTGAGCGACGTCACGCAGTGGGTCCGGCGTGATCCGGCGGTGCTGGTGCTGGAGGACGGCAGGGTCTTTCGCGGTGAGGCGTACGGCGCCGTCGGGACGGCCTTCGGCGAGGCGGTCTTCTCGACCGGGATGACCGGATACCAGGAGACCCTGACCGATCCGAGCTACCATCGGCAGATCGTCGTGATGACCGCGCCACATGTGGGCAACACGGGAGTCAACGACGAGGATCCGGAGTCGAAGCGGATCTGGGTCTCCGGGTATGTGGTGCGCGATCCCGCCGTCCGCCCGTCCAACTGGCGCTCGCGGCGCACCCTCGAGGACGAGTTGCGTGACCAGGGCGTCGTCGGCATCTGCGGGATCGACACCCGTGCGCTCACCCGGCACCTGCGAGAGGCCGGGGCGATGCGAGCGGGGATCTTCTCCGGCGCCGACGCGGAGTCGGCCGACCACGCCGAACAGGTGCGCCACTCACCGGCGATGGGAGGGGCAGAACTCGCCTCCGAGGTGAGCACCGCGCAGACCTACGTCGTGCCGGCGGTCGGTGACAAGAAGTTCACGGTGGCCGCGCTCGACCTCGGGATCAAGTCGATGAGCCCGCACCGGCTCGCCGAGCGTGGCGTGGAGGTGCACGTGATGCCGGCCACCTCCGGTTTTGAGGAGATCCGGGCAATTTCACCCGATGGCGTGTTCTTCTCCAACGGCCCCGGCGACCCCGAGACGGCGCCACAGGCGGGCGTGTTGCGCGACGTGCTCACGGCTCGGATCCCGTATTTCGGGATCTGCTACGGCAACCAGATGCTCGGTCGGGCGCTCGGCTTCGGCACCTACAAGCTGAAGTACGGCCACCGCGGCATCAACCAGCCGGTCATGGACCGCTCGACCGGCAAGGTCGAGGTGA
>CAZMLG010000035.1:0-23338 GCA_964566985.1 uncultured Intrasporangiaceae bacterium | reverse complement strand
ACAAGGCGAAGGACAAGGCAAAGGATCTCGCGGGGGACAACAAGGACAAGGTCGAGGACGGCGTGGAGCAGGCCGGTGACGCCGTGGATGACAAGACCGGCGGTAAGTTCGAGGGTCAGGTCGACTCGGCGCAGGACGCCGCGAACGACAAGCTCGACGACCTGTAGGCCGCTCGCGCGACCGCGACGGGCCGGGGACCACCACGGTGGTTCCCGGCCCGCGTCATGCCGTCGCCTGCGCTGCCCTGCCGTTCAGTGCGCCGGTGGGTCCTGCGGCGCCGGTGACGGGATCACGAGCACCGGTCGGTCGGCACGGCGCAGCAGGTTCGCCGCCACGGAAGCGCCGGATCCCGCACCGAGCATCCGCACGACCGCGGCACCGATCAGATGGGCGTGGATGTGTTGACCCACGACGATCATCGCCGCGTCCTGGCGCTCGGCCTCTTCCATCAGACACTGCCACGGGTCTCCGCGCATGACCCGATACCCCCAGGCGCCCTCGTCCAGGTCGACGGACCGGCGCACCACCTGCTCCAGATCGCGCTCCCGGTGGCGCAGATCCTCGTCCCACGTGCTGGAGTCGGGGTCGACCGGGAAGTCCTCGAGGCCGACGACGTGCACGACATGCACCCGCGTGCCCAGGCGCGCCGCCAGCGCCACGGCATACCTCAACGCGTGGTGCCCCGAGGAGTGGTCGTCGAACCCGACGACCAGCGGGCCGGACGATCCGTCGGCGGCATCCGCCTCGTGTTCCATGAGGCCACCTGCCTTCCCATGCGCTGCTCCTTCGTTCTACTGCGCGGCGCCCGCATCGGCAAGGGCGGGCCGGGCGGGCGCCGCCACCTACGGACCGAGAGGCGCGTATCCTGGGCAGGCGGCGCCCGGCTCGAGTGCCGCCCGGTGGTGGGGCCCACCGGCGCCAACCGCGACCCGCAGGTCGCCAACGGTCCCTACTTGGTGACCGGGCTCGACCCGGCACGACCGAAGTAGGAGACCTCGATGACTTCTTCTGTGCCTTCCGCCGATTCCGGTGCCGGGCCGTCGTGGTGGACCGGGCAGACGCAACCGCTCCTGGTCGTCGCCGTCGGCGGTGGACTCGGAGCCTGCGCCCGGTATGCGGCGGGCCTGCTCGCGCCGACGGCGTCCGGGACGTTCCCGGCCACCACCCTCGTGATCAATCTGCTCGGCTGCGCCGTCATGGGTGTCTTCATGGTGTGGATCACGGCCCGTCCGCGCAGACATCCCCTGTGGCGTCCGTTCGTCGGGACCGGGCTGCTCGGCGGGTTCACGACCTTCTCGACATACGAACTCGACGCCCACGATCTGATCGGCGGCGGACAACCCTCGATCGCCCTGGCCTCCCTGCTCATCACGCCGGTGGCCGCCTTCGCGGCCCTCTGGATGGCGGCGCGGATCGCGCGACGTCTCGTCGCCCCGACGAGCGAGGACGGCGCCGTATGACGTGGGCCTGGGTGATCGTCGGCGGCATGATCGGCGCGCCGACGCGCTATCTCACCGACCGCTTCGTGCAGACGCTGCACCGCACGACCTTCCCGTGGGGCACCTTCACCGTCAACGTGATCGCGTCGTTCGTCCTGGGACTGGTCGCCACGGCGACCTCCGGCGAAGCCGTCGGCCTCGCGCTCGGCACCGGATTCTGCGGTGCACTGTCGACCTACTCGACGTTCTCCTACGAGAACCTGCGGCTGATCGAGGGCGAGCAGGCATCTCTCGCTCTCGCGAACGCCGGGCTGAGCGTGGCCGCCGGGCTGGCAGCGGTCTGGGTCGGTGCGGCCGCCGGCGGGCTGTTCGGCTAGCGGCCTGTCACCCGCGCCAGATCACGACGACCGTGCGGTCGTCCGTGTCCCCGGCGCGCGCGGCCGAGCAGATCCGCGTCGCCGCGCCGGCCATACCGTCGGCCACCGCGCGGTCGGCGGACCCGAGCATCCGGTCGAGACCCCGCATCAGGTCGACGCCCGGCGCCTCGATCACGCCGTCGCTGTAGAGCAGCAGCGCGTCGCCGCGCTCCAGCGTGCCGTGCGACCGCGGGAAGTCGGCGGCCCCCTGATCGTCCAACACACCCAGCAGCAGGC
Source organism: uncultured Intrasporangiaceae bacterium (assembly GCA_964566985.1). Lineage (GTDB taxonomy): Bacteria > Actinomycetota > Actinomycetes > Actinomycetales > Dermatophilaceae > Leekyejoonella. Next base: position 21,246 of record CAZMLG010000035.1, on the reverse strand, counting down.
CGCTGGTGCCGCGCACGGGCACCCACTGGCCCGATCCGGCGTGGAAGTGGACGGCCGCCGGGTGGCCGGCCGAGCCGACGGTGTAGCGGCCGGTCGACAGGTCGACCGACGCATGGATCGCCGTCGCAAAACCTTCCGACCACCCCTGCCGGACCAGATAGTCGTTGGCAGCAGGCAGGAAGCGCTCCGGCTCCATCGCACCCAGCAGGCCCGCGAAGGCGCCACCCAGGAGCAGCGATCGCGTCCCGGCAGTCGCCCCCTTGCCCGACACATCGACCAGCGCGACCTCGAAGCGGTCGGAAGCCGGGCAATTGCCGACGACGAAATCTCCCGAGAAGGAGTCGCCGTAGGCGGGCTGCACGCTCGATTCGACGTTCCAGCCGTCGGGGAGGACGGGAAGGCGCCCTTGCGCACGCAGCCGCTCGCGCAGGTCGACCAGCATCGAACTGCGCGCCGCCTGGGGCACTCCGGCCCGGGAGCGCTCCCGGTCCACCAGCACCATCAGCATCATCGAGGCGAGCAGCGCCGCGAGATAGGAGACGCTGCCCGCGCCCCTGTGGGTGGCCAGCAGCAGGAGGGCACCGACCGTCACCAGACCGAACACCGTCGTCATCTGCCGGACCGAACAAAACAGCCCCGCGGTCACGACGATCGGCAACAACGCGGCATACGCCACAGCCGCCATCGCGGACGGTTCGGCCAGGCCGAGGCACGCGACCAGCAGAGTCGCCGCCAGGAGCCCGACCGAGGCGAGCCGCCGATGGTCCGGCGACGCGTCGACAGCACGCAGCACCGGGCGGGCGAGCCGCCGGGGTGTCTGTGTCACGTCGATCGCCATGACGGCACGCTAAACCGGCTGGTAGGCCTCTCAGCCCACTTTTACCAAGTCCTTACCGATTGCAGAGCATGTTCTCAAAGTCTCGCCCCGTTGTGGGGATTCGGCGTCGACGAATCGTGGAGATGTCCCGCTTCGCCACGACGGCACGACGGCACGACGCCGACCTCAGGCCGAAGGCAGCACCCCGTCGCGCTCGTAGGTGTCGACCATGTCCAGACGCCGCTGATGCCGTTCCACACCGGAGAACGGCGTGTCGACGAACGCCTGCACCATCTCCTTCGCCTCGTCCAGAGAGGTGAAGCGTCCGCCCAGGGAGATGACCTGCGCGTCGTTGTGTTGGCGCGCGAGTCGGGCCAGTTCCGGGGTATAGCACAGGGCTGCGCGGATGCCACGCACCTTGTTGGCCGCCATCTGCTCGCCGTTGCCGGACCCGCCGAGGACGATCCCGAGCGAGCCGGGATCCTGGGCGACACCCTCGGCCGCACGCAGCACGAACACCGGGTAGTCGTCCTGGTCGTCGTACCGGACCGGACCGTGGTCGACCACGTCGTGCCCCTGCTCCCCCAGCCACGCGACCAACGCGCGCTGGAGGTCGTAGGCGGCGTGGTCGCCGCCGAGGTGAAGTCGCATGTCGTCCTCTCAGCCGAAGTCCGGGCCCGCGGTGCGGGTCCGCTTGATCTCGTAGAAGCCCGGGGTGCCCGCGACCAGCAGGCAGCCGTCCCAGAGCCGGCCGGCGGCTTCTCCCTTGGGCGCCGGGGTCACCACCGGGCCGAAGAACGCGACGTCGCCGAAGGACACGACCGGGGTGCCGACCTCGTCCCCGACGAGATCCATCGCGCGCCGATGCGAGGCGCGCAACTCGAGGTCCGTCCGGTCGCCCGGCACGTGAGCCGCCTCGTCGATCAGGTCCGCCGACAGCCCCACCTCGTCGAGGGCCTCGACGACCACCCGGTGCAGATCGTCAGGGGTGCCTCCGCGGCCGCCCGGATGGATCCGCATACCCATCGCGTCGTAGAGCGGCTTCTTGACCTTGTCACCGTAGTCGCGTGCGGCCGCGGTGATCACGCGCACCGGCTCCCAACCGCGCGCCACCATCTCGCGGTAACCCTCGCTCAGGTCGTCCTTGCCCTCGTTGAGGCAGGACAGGCTCATGACCGACCAGGTGACCTCGATACCGCGGGCCTTCTCGACCTCCATCATCCAGCGGGAAGTCATCCAGGCCCACGGGCACAGCGGGTCGAAGAACATCTCGGCCGTAGCCGCATTCGCAGAATCCGTGATACTCACAGTCCTCATCCTGCCATCGCGACCTCGTGCGAGGATGAGCAGGACCACGTCACCGACACCTGTGGAGCCCTATCCGTGCCCGGCAAGAACCTCACCCGCCCGGAGGCGCAAGAACGCGCCCATCTCGTCACCGTCACCTCCTACGACGTCGACCTCGATCTCACGACCGGGCCCGAGACGTTCACGACCCGCTCCCGCATCCGCTTCGACGCTGCCGTGGCCGGCAGCACGACCTTCGTCGACTTCCTGGGCGATTCGGTGCGATCGATCACGCTCAACGGCACGGCGCTCGATCCGCAGACGCACTACGACGGCGCTCGCGTGACGGTGCCGGACCTCGAGCCGCGCAACGACCTGGTGATCGAGGCGATCGGGGTCTACATGCACACCGGGGAGGGGCTGCACCGATTCGTCGACCCGACCGATGACGAGGTCTATCTCTACAGCCAGTTCGAGGTCGCCGACTGCCGCCGGATGTTCCCGGTCTTCGACCAGCCCGACCTGAAGGCGACCTTCGCCTTCACGGTGACGGCACCGCAACGCTGGCAGGTGATCTCCAACCAGCCGACACCCACCCCGGAACCGGCGTCCGCGACCTACCTCGACCCCCGAGGCGATCAGGAGCCCACGGCCACCTGGCGGTTCACCCCCACCCCACGGATCAGTTCCTACATCACCGCACTGATCGCGGGACCCTATGACGTCGTGCGCGACAGCGTCGAATCGCGCGGCGGCACGGTGCCGCTCGGCATCTACTGCCGTAGGTCGCTCACGCCCTACCTGGATGCGGACAACGTCTTCGACTGCACCAAGAGAGGATTCGCGTATTTCGAGGAGCAGTTCGACCGCGCCTACCCGTTCGAGAAATACGACCAGATCTTCGCGCCCGAATACAACGCCGGTGCCATGGAGAATGCCGGAGCGGTGACCATCACCGAGACCTACGTCTTCCGGGCCAAGGTCTCCGAGGGACTGGTCGAGCGGCGCGCGCTGACCATCCTGCACGAACTGGCGCACATGTGGTTCGGCGACCTGGTCACGATGACCTGGTGGGACGACCTCTGGCTCAACGAGTCGTTCGCCGAATGGGCCGCGAACGACTGTCAGGCCGAGGCGACCCGCTGGACCGAGGCCTGGACCACGTTCTCCAGCAAGGAGAAGACCTGGGCCTACAACCAGGATCAGCTCTCGTCCACGCACCCGGTGTATGCCGACATGGCCACCCTCGACGACGTCGAGAACAACTTCGACGGGATCACCTACGCCAAGGGCGCGTCGGTGCTCAAACAGCTTGTCGCCTATGTCGGGCGCGACGGTTTCATCGCCGGTCTGCGCTCCTATTTCGCCGCACACGAGTGGGGCAACACGGTCTTCGAGGATCTGCTGGGCGAACTCGAGCGCACCTCCGGCCGTGATCTGCGCGCCTGGGCCGAGGCCTGGCTGCGCACGGCCGGCGTGGGCACTCTGCGCCCGCTGATCGAGTGCGACGGCGACGGCACGATCACGAGCGCGCAGATCCGCCAGACCACTCCCGACGATCACCCGACCCTGCGCCCGCACCGCCTGGCCGTGGGTCTCTACACGCTGCACGGCGGGGTGTTGGAGCGCACCGAGAGCCTCGACGTCGACGTCGAGGGCGACCTGACGCCTCTCGCGCCCCTCGTCGGCAGGCGAGCTCCGGACCTCCTGCTGCTCAACGACCAGGATCTGGCCTACACCAAGATCCGTCTCGACGACCGGTCGCTTCGCACCGTGCTCGATCACCCACGCGCGCTGACCGATTCGCTGGCGCGAGCCCTCGTCCAGGGTGCCGCGTGGGACATGACGCGCGACGCAGAGATGGGCGCGCGTGACTTCATCCACCTCGCGCTGGCCTCGCTGCCGGACGAGACCGAGTCCACCGTGCGGCAGATGTGGCTGGCACAGGTCCAGACCGCGGCCACGGCCTACACCTGCGCGCAGCACCGGGAGGCCACCGTCGACGACGTCACCACGGCGCTGCGCAGCATGCTGATGTCGGCCGAGCCGGGCAGCGACGCGCAACTGCAACTGGTGCACACGTTCGCGTCGCTGGCGCATCGGGGCGACGACGCGGCCTACGTCCGCGGCCTGCTCGAGGGCACCTCACGCCTCGCGGGCCTGGAGATCGACTCCGAGATGCGCTGGACGCTGTTGGCATCCCTCGCGGCGGCAGGGCACCTCGAGGAGGGAGAGGTGGCCGACGAATTGCAGCGCGACCCCACCTCCACCGGACGGGAGCGTGCCGCCCGGGTGCGGGCCGCCGTCGCCACACCGGACGCGAAGGCGGCGGCCTGGGAACGCCTGGTCGACGACGCCGACCTGTCCGGCCAGACGGCCAGGGCCGTTGCGGCCGGCTTCGCCCACGTTCACGACACCACGCTGCTGGCCCCCTACGTCGAGAAATACCACGCGATGCTGGCCGACCTGTGGGAGTCACGCACGTATGCCGTGTCCTCCACGGTCGCGACCTTCGCGTATCCGACGGTGCTGGCCGACCGCACCCTGCTGGACGCCTCGAACTCCTGGCTCGCCGACCACGCCGACGACGCCGGCGGCCTGGTGCGCATCGTCGCGGAGAACCGCGACGCCGTCGAGCGCGCGCTACGCGCCCAGGCGCGCGACGCCGGCTGACCCGGCGGCCGGGTACCCCGTGTGCGCCTTCAGCCCCCGCTCGGGGTGCGGGCCAGGCATCGGATCAGACGCTTGGCCCGGCGAGAGACCATCAGCTCGTCCAGGGTGACGGCGCGCCGGTCCGGGCCGGCGAGCGGCAGCCGCCAGTTGGGATACTCCTCGTCCGTGCCCGGCTGGTTGATGGTTCGCTCGTCCCCGACGAGGTCACTGACGGACACCCCGACCAGCCGACAGGGTGACCCCGCGAGATAGCGGTGGAGTGCGCCGACCTGGTCCTCGACGGAGGCGCCCTCGCGCACCAGCCCACGGCGCCGCAACTCCTCGATCACCGCATCGCGCTGAGCGTCGTCGACCGCGATCTCCTCCTCCAGGGGCCGGGTCAGCAGCCCCAGTTCATGTCGGACGGCGAGGTGTTCGCCCTGCAGGTAGCCGGCGGTGGGCGGTAGATCGTGTGTCGTGACACTCGCGAGACACAGCGAGCGGTAGGTCTCGGGGTCGCGGGGCGTGCCGTCCTCGTGGCGCTCGAACCAGAGGATCGACGTCCCGAGCACCCCACGGTCACGCAGGTAGTCACGCACCCAGTCCTCGACCGTCCCCAGGTCCTCACCGATCACCAGCGCTCCGGCGCGATGCGCCTCCAGGGCGAGGATGCCGACGAGCGCCTCGTGGTCATAACGCACGTAGGTGCCCTCCGTCGACGGCCGACCCCTCGGCACCCACCAGAGTCGGAACAAGCCGAGAATGTGGTCGATCCGCACGGCGCCGGCCATCCGGAAGGTCGTGCGCACGATCTCGCGGAAGGGTGCGTAGCCCAATTCCGCGAGCCGATCCGGCCGCCACGGGGGCTGACTCCAGTCCTGACCGCGTTGGTTGTAGTCGTCGGGCGGCGCACCGACCGAGATGCCGGTGGCGAGCACCTCCGCGAGGGACCACGCGTCGGACCCGCCCGGATGCACGCCGACGGCGAGATCGTGGATCACCCCGATCCGCATACCGGCGGCCTCGAGCTCACGCTGGGCGTCGGCGAACTGGGACTGTACGACCCATTGCAGCCAGCAATGGAACTCGACCTCGTCGGCGAGCCGCTTGCGCTCCGCCTCGACCTCCCCACTGCGCGGATCCCGCAGCGCTTCGGGCCAACTCGTCCACGGCAGGCCGCGATCCTCGGCGATCGCACACCATGTCGCGAAGTCCACCAGCGCGTCGCCCTCCCGCTCGCAGAACGCCTCGAAGTCGCGCCGGCGGCGGTGCGTGCGCTCGGTGCGGAAGATCATCCGCAATGCGGCGCGCTTCGCCGACCAGCTCCCGTCGCGGTCGAGATGCTCGAGGTGATTGAGCCGGCGCGCGTCGTCGCCGTGCCATTCGACCAGCTGATGCTCGGCGGCCGACAGGTAGCCGATCTCCGGCACCTCCTCGACGCGGATATACATCGGATTGACGAATCGGCGGGTGACCGGCAGGTAGGGCGACGGCTCCATGGTGGGAATGGGCTCTGCGGCGTGGACCGGGTTCACCAGGACGAAATCGGCACCGAGGCGCGCGCCCCACGTCCCCAGTTCGGCGAGGTCCGCCGAGTCCCCGACGCCCCAGGACCGCTCGGATCGCAGCGCATACAACTGGGTGAGCAGGCCCCAGGCCCGATCCTTCTCCAGAGTGGACGGTAGCTCCAGGCGTGCGGGGGTGACGATGACCGTCGTCTCGGCGGTCCGGTCGGCGTAGTCGACCTCCAGGCGGTGATATCCGAGCGGCAGGTCGCCGGGCAGCTCGACGGTCGCCTCCCCGACCATGACGCCGTCCACCTCATGGGGCTCGACCCAGTGCTCGACCTGGGCGAGGTCGCACAACCCGCCGTCCTCGAGGTGCAGCCGCGCGAGGATCTCGCTGCCGTCCGGCACGTGCACCGGCACCCACGGCGTCCATCCCTCCCGCAGGATGACGATACGCGGAAGGACGCGCCGCCACGCCCGCGAGCGCGCATCGGCCAGCGCCCGCTCGGCGGCGGACTCGTCGGACGCGTCGACGTCCATGGCGGCCAGCACCGCCACGATCGTCTCCTTCGGCACCGTGACGTGATGGCCCCTCCAGTCCCAGTATTCGGTGGCCACGCCGTGCGCACGAGCGAGCTGGGTGAGCGTGGAGGCTGACTCGGGCATGGGCCAAGTCTGGCAGAGGGCGGGCCGGACGGTTTGCATGCCCGACGGGGTTTGTTGCAAGGATGGGCCCATGCCACGACTCCCTCTGGCCGGCGACGCCCCGAACTCCGTGGCGGACTGGCTCGTCGGCACTCCGCTGATGATCGCCGGGATCGTCATCGTCGCGGTGGTCGTCCGGTGGCTGGTCCACCGGCTCATCGCCCGCGTCGTCACGTCGATGGTGAGCCACCGACCGCGGCGGCCGCCGTCCGAGTCCCCGCGCGCCGCTCGGGTGTTGCGCCAGGCGGCCGGCCTCGACGGTCAGCGGCGGGCGCAGCGTGCCCAGACCACCGGCAGCGTCCTGCGCTCGGTCAGCACCATGGTCATCTTCGCGATCGCCGCGCTGACGATCATGGCCGAGATCGGGGTCCCGCTCGGGCCGCTGCTGGCGTCGGCGGGCGTCGGCGGAGTCGCCCTCGGTTTCGGCGCGCAGAGCCTGGTGAAGGACTTCCTGTCCGGCATCTTCATGATCGTCGAGGACCAGTACGGCGTGGGCGACGTCATCGACACCGGCACCATGATGGGCACCGTCGAGGAGGTCAGCCTGCGGATCACCCGCGTGCGCGACTTCGAGGGCGTCGTCTGGTACCTGCGCAACGGCGAGATCCTGCAGATCGGCAATCGGTCGCAGGGCTGGTCGACGGCACTGATCAACATCTCCGTCGGCTACGACCAACCGGTGGATCGGGCGATCTCCACGCTGGAGCAGGTGGTGCGCGACCTCGACAGTGATCCCGAATGGCACAAGCTGCTGCTCGAGACGCCGACCGTCGGTGGTGTGGACAGTGTCGCCGCGGGCGCCGTGGAGATCCGGGTCACGGCCAAGTGCGTGCCGATGGAGCAATACGGCGTCACCCGGGAGATCCGTCGCCGAGCGAAGGATGCCTTCGACGCCGCCGGCATCAAGGGCCCGCAGTTGCCGCCCTACGCCGCGGGCACCTCGAGCTGACTGGCACACTGGCACGCGTGACAGCGATGCCGGCCGAGAGCTTCTACGACCAGGTGGGTGGCCACGAGACGTTCCAGCGCCTCGTCCACGAGTTCTACCTCGGGGTGGCCGACGACCCCGAATTGCGGGCCATCTACCCCGAGGAGGACCTCGGCCCGGCCGAGGGGCGGCTGCGCATGTTCCTGGAGCAATACTTCGGCGGCCCGACGACCTACAGCGAGCAGCGCGGTCACCCGCGGCTGCGGATGCGCCACGTGCCGTATGCCGTGACCCCGACCCAGCGCGACCGGTGGCTGCGGCACATGCTGCACGCCCTGGACTCGCTCGATCTGGACGAGCGCCAGGACGCGCTCATGCGTGACTATTTCACGCGCGCCGCCTACGCCCTCGTCAACGCTCCCGACGAAGAGTAGGCGCCGCCCGGTTGGACATCACCGCGGATCCTTCGCACACTGGTTGATCGTGACCATCCCTGATCCGATCCACGTCCCGGCCACTCTCCTCCACACGCCCTCCGGCGACAGTGCGTGGTGGCGGAATGCGGTGATCTACCAGATCTATCCGCGCTCCTTCGCCGACGGGAACGGCGACGGGATGGGTGACCTGCCCGGCATCATCTCCCGGCTGCCCTACCTGCGGGACCTGGGCGTCGACGCCGTCTGGTTGTCGCCCTTCTACACCTCGCCACAGGCCGATGCGGGATACGACGTGGCCGACTACCGCGATGTCGACCCGCTCTTCGGGTCGCTTGCCGACGCCGAGCAACTCGTGACCGCCGCGCACGACCTCGGTCTGAAGGTGATCGTCGACCTCGTGCCCAACCACACCTCCGACCAGCACGAGTGGTTCCGCAAGGCCCTCGCCGCCGCGCCCGGTTCCACGGAGCGGGCTCGCTACCTGTTCCGCGACGGCCGCGGACCACACGGCGACGAGCCGCCCAACGACTGGGAAAGCGTCTTCGGCGGCCCGGCGTGGACCCGCACGACCGATGGCGACGGCACGCCCGGGCAGTGGTATCTGCACCTGTTCGACGAGAGGCAACCCGATCTGAACTGGCGCGACGACCAGGTGCGCGCCGAATTCGAAGCGATCCTGGCCTTCTGGCTCGATCGCGGCGTCGACGGCATGCGGGTCGACGTCGCGCACGGGCTGATCAAGGCCGAGGGCCTGCCGGACTGGCAGGGCCCGATGAACATGCTCGAACTCACCGGCGACCACACAGCGCCGCCGATGTGGGACCAGGACGAGGTGCACGACATCTACCGCTCCTGGCGCAAGGTCCTGGACTCCTACAACCCCACGGACCGACCCGGCCACGACGGTGCCCACGACCGCGCCATGTGTGCCGAGGCGTGGGTCACCCCGCCACAACGGGCCGCCTTGTATGTGCGCCCGGACGAATTCCACCAGGCCTTCAACTTCGACTTCCTGTATGCCGAGTGGACCGCCGAGGCCCTCCGCCTCGCGATCGACCGTTCTTACGCCGCGAACGATGCCGTCGGCGCGCCGACCACGTGGGTGCTGTCCAATCACGATGTCGTCCGCCACGCGACGCGGCTCGGCCTACCGGCCGGCACGCGATGGCAGGACGGCATCGGACCGGGAGATCCCCAGCCGGACACCGCACTCGGGCTGCGCCGCGCCCGCGCCGCCACCATGCTCATGCTCGCCCTCCCCGGAGCCGCCTACCTCTATCAGGGCGAGGAGCTCGGGCTGCCCGAACACACGACGCTTCCGGACGAGGTGCGTCAGGATCCGACGTGGGCACGCAGCGGCCACACCGTCAGAGGCCGGGACGGGTGTCGTGTGCCGCTGCCCTGGGACTCCGGCGCCGCACACCTCGGGTTCGGCGACGGCGAGGACCCCTGGCTACCGCAGCCGGGCAGCTTCACCGATCTCGCGGTCGACCGTCAGGACCGCGTCGACGGCTCGACCCTGGAGCTGTATCGCACGCTGTTGCGCCGACGTCGCGAGCGCGGCCTCGGGCGCGGTGCGGTGTCGTGGCTCGACGCGCCGAGTGACGTGCTCGCGCTGCGCAACGACGCGGGCGAGACGTCCACCACGATCCTGGTCAACCTCGGACGCGAGACCGCGGCCATCCCCGACCAAGCGATGATCCTCGCCGCGAGCGGACCCCTCGACGGCGGCCTGCCCGCCGACACGGCCGTCTGGATGACGACTCCGACTGCGTAGGCTGGGGGCTCAACGCGCGAAGGAGACGTCATGCAGGTCGCTGGTGCCGTCGCACTCGTGACCGGCGGATCATCCGGCCTCGGGTCGGCTCTGTGTCGCGCCCTCGCCGCACGCGGGGCACGCGTGATCGTGCACGGCCGCGACCCGGCGCGCACACAGCGGGTCGCCGCCGAAGTGCACGGCGATGCGCTGCCGGCCGACCTGGCCGATCCCGACGTCGTGAGCTCTCTTGCCGATCGGGCCCACGGACTGCACGGCCGCGTCGACCTGCTCGTCAACAACGCCGGGCTCGGATGGTCCGGGCGGTTCGCCGACATGGACCTCGAGCTGGTCCGGCAGATGACCACGGTCAACCTGTATGCGCCGATCGCCCTCACCCGAGCCCTCGTGCCGCGGATGTTCGACGCTCGGCACGGCCACGTCTGCTTCATCGGGTCGGTTGCCGGCCGCATGGGAGTTGCCGGCGAGTCGGCCTATTCCGCAACGAAATCCGGGATCGACGCGTTTGCGGAGTCGCTGCGTATGGAGGCTGCCGGCACAGGCGTCGAAGTCAGCATCGCGCTCCCGGGCGTCATCGACACCCCGTTCTTCGCCCGCCGCGGCCGCGCCTACGACCGCGAGCGACCGCGCCCGATCCCTGCCGACGACGCGGCGGACGCGATCGTGCGCATGGTCGCTCGGGGCGATGCCGAACGATGGATCCCGTCGTGGATCCGCGCCGCCGACGTCGTGCGCCATGTGGCTCCCTCGGCCTACCGCCGGCTCGCCGGGCGCTTCGGAGAGCGCCCCTAGGACGCGTCGCTGATGCTCGCCGTGATCATCGCCCTCGCGGTGTCCGCCGCGTTCGTGCTCGCGCTGTCGGCGATGCTCGAACAACGCGAGGCCCACGCGCTGCGCACCAGCAGCGGCGCCTCGCTGGCCACGCTGCGTGGCTTCTCCCGGTTCATCCGAGATCTGCTGCGACGCCGGCTCTGGCTTGCCGGATGGTGTGCCAACATCGTCGGGTTTCTCATTCATGCCATGGCGATCCATCTGGGGACCGTCGCCCTGGTGCAACCGTTCATCGCCACCCAGATCATGTTCGCGATGCTCCTCAGTTCGGCGACGTCACGGCAACAGCCACGCCGGCGGGACTGGGTGTTCACCGGAGCCTTGTGCGCAGGGTTGATCGTGCTGCTCACCGTCGGGCACGCCGCACCGCTGAGCGGCACCCCCGACCGCACCCGCTCCTGGCAGATCCTCGTGTTGATGCTGTGTTGGGTCCTCGTCCTGATCGCGATCAGCCGCCGCTGCCGTCCGCAGGCCGCGAGCTTCCTGCTGGCGGTCGCGGCCGGCACCTGCTTCGCCGGGACGGCGGTGCTCATGAAGCTCACCACCAGCCTGCTGTTCGATCACGGAGTGCTCGCCACCGCCACCAGCTGGCCCGGATACACCCTCGCCCTCTCCACCGCGTCCGGCATGCTCCTGGAACAGGCCGCCTTCGCCAGCGGCTCGCTCCCGTGGTCGTTCGCGGCGATGAGCGTGACCAACCCCCTCGTCAGCTATGTCTGCGGTATCTACGGTTTCGAGGTCCCGATCCCACACGCTCCCCTCGACCTGCTGGCGATCGCCCTGAGCGGAGCCCTGCTCGTCGTCGGGGTGACCGGACTGTCGCACTCCCCCATGGCACGAGGCGAACCCGCGACCTCGCGCGGCCGGTGACCGAGATCCGCGCGCCGAGGCACCACTCGACGGAGCGGAGTGACTTCTCGGTGGCTCCTGAGGCAGGTGGTGTGCTAGACCGCTGCTATGGACGTTCGCAGTCGGGTGCGCCGTGACCGGCCCCCTCTGTGGCGCGAACTCCTGCTCGGGCTGGTGCTGTTCGCGATCTACCTGCTCGTGGACTCGGACAAGGGGTCGGCCCGCGCCTCGGCCGCACGTGCCCACGGCGAGTGGATCCTGCAGGCGGAGCGGTTCGTGCACCTCGACCTGGAGCACTGGGCGAATCGGGCTCTTGTCCCCCACGATCTGCTCACCATCGCGGCCAACTACGAATACGCGACGACCTACATCCTCAGCGCTGCGGCGCTGCTGGTCGTCACCTACTGGCGCAACCCGGCGATCTACCGCCTGACCCGCAACAGCTTCGTCATCGTCAATCTCGCGGCGTTCACCTGCTTCTGGCTCTTCCCCGTGCTCCCACCGCGAATGCTCGGCAGCGGGTTCGTCGACACCGTCTCGCACGACCACACCGTCGGATCGTGGGGATCCCCCCTGGTCTCGCACGCCAACCAATTGGCCGCCATGCCGTCGTTGCACATCGCCTGGGCCCTGTGGGTCAGCGTGATGCTCGCCCGGCTGTCGCACGCACGATGGATCCAGATCGTCAGCGGCGTCCACGTCGCCGTAACCTTCATGGTCGTGACCGCCACTGCGAACCACTACGTGCTGGATGCCGTGGGCGCGGCCGTCGTCGTCGGGATCGGCGTGCTGCTCGCCGACGCGTGGACGGCCGACCCGGAGCGCTTGGCGACCGAAGACGAATTCTTCCTCCACGTCGAAGAAGGCCCGAACGCCCAGAATGTCGGCGGATACGTGATCCTCGGCACGGACCACGACACCACGCCGACGCTCGACGAGGTTCGCGACCTCGCGCGGACCTCGCTCGGAGCGCACGAGCGTTTTGTCTCATGCCTGGTTCGCCGGCGCCGGCGCCTGCACTGGGCTCGAGTGACCGACATGGACTGGGCGGCCCACGTGTCACAGATCGTGGCACCGGAGGGGAGCACCCGCGACGATGTCGACCACCTGGTCGCACGGATCCACGCCGAACGGCTGCCGCCGGACAGGCCGCTCTGGCGGATCGTGCTGATCACCGGGTTGCCGCACGGCGAGACCGCGTTCGTCGTGCTGCTGCATCACTGCGTGGCGGACGGGATCGGTGGCGTCGCGCAGTTGCTCTCGCTGGTGCGGCCCTCCATCAGCCTGCCGACGCCCGACCGACGGGGACCGTCCCGGATCCGTTCCGCGTTGGCCGTCACCGCGGGGCTAGCGCAGTTGGCGACCGACGGCAGCCCCTCCACCGTCCTGCCGCCAGGGCACGGTGCCACCACGCTGGCCACGACGCGGCTCGACTTCAACGAGGTGAAGGCGGTGGCCCGAGCCCACGATGCGCGCGTGACGGAGGTGCTGCTGGCCCTGACCGGATCGGCGCTCGCGGCCGAGGAACCGGACCTGGCGACGCGTCTCGACCATCGTCTTCGTGTGTCCGTCCCGGTCATCATGGCCATGCCGGGAGACGGCGCCGCCGGCAACTCCACCGCCGCGGCCATCCTCGACGTGCCGTGCCGCGACGCGCCGTTGGCGCAGGTCCTGCCGGAGCTACGCCGCGGCACGGCCCGGCTGCGCACCCCGACCCGGCCCCTCGCCTCCCGGTGGGTCATGTCGCGGGCCCTGCGTGCCGTCCCGCGCGCGGGACGGTCGGCCTTCGCCAGGACGGTCTACGGCCGGCGATTCTTCCACGCCATCGTGTCCAACATTCCCGGGCCGGCGGTGCCCGCGACCATCCTCGACGCACCGATGCGCGAGGTGTATCCGCTGCTGCCACCGGCCCCCGGGGCCCCGCTGACCTTGGGGGCACTCACCTGGGACGGACAGCTCGGGATCGGCGTGACCACCGATCCGGACCTGCTCGACGCCCGGCGGGTCACCGCGCACATCTCGCGCCGACTGGCGCAGGAGTCGGCGCGAGGATCACATCGGGCCCTCGCGCCCTGACCCGTCGTCATCGTCGGCGTCGGCGTCGTCCCCGAACTCCCGCGGAGCACCCCACTCGAGTGCGAGGAACAACTGGGCACGCACCGACGGAGAGTCCAGACCGTCCCCGAAGGCCTCGCGCAGCTGATCCAGCCGGTAGCGCACCGTCTGCGGATGCACGTGCAGTTCCTCGGCGACGGCGGCACGCGAACCCAGGTGCGCCAGCCAGGAGGTCAAGGTCTCGATCAGGCGCTCTCGAGTGGCCTCCGGCAGGTCGTCCAGCGGTGCCAGGGCCCGCCGCCGCAGCGCTTCCAGCACCTGTGGCTGGCGATGCACGAGCAGCACGTCGAGGTGGTCCTCGGCGAAGGTGACGTCGGAGTCGACCAGCCCGGCGCGCTTGAGGCGCATCATGCTGCGCGCCACTCCCAGGCTCGAGCGCAGTCGCGCGAGCGGCAGCGGCGGACCGACGACGACCCCGAGGCCGCGCAGCACCCGCTCCAGCCGACCACGCACGCCGGCCACCCAGGGCACGATCAGGCCGACCACCCCGTTGGCGCGGGCGAACAGCCACTCGGGGTCGCTGCGCATCCCATGGCCGCCGTGCTCGTCGCCCTCGAGGCCGACGACCACGAAACACGCCGTCTCCGGCACCACCCAGGACGCGCGCTCGGCGGCCTGGTTGATGACGAAGGGGTCGGCAAAGCCGGAGAGCAGGGTGCCGGTGAGCTCGGCCCGCGCTCGTTGCGTCGCCATCGCCGAATCCGACTGCTCCCCCACATATCCACGGGACGTGCACACCGAGATGTCGTGCACGAGCAGGAACAGCGTCTCGGCCAGCGAGCTGACCGATGCGGTGTCCAACCCCACCGAGATGGCGGTCCGCGCCAGGTGATCCCATGCCACCTGTGCCCCGCTCTGGTAGGCGGTGAGCAAGCTGGTGAGGTCCTGCCCGCGCAGGAAGTGCATCCGGCCGACCTGCTCGAACAGGTTGGCGATGACCGGATCCCGCTCGGCGACGTCCGCATCCGCCGCGAGGTCGCCGTCCCGCCCGACACGGATGCTCGCCATCAAGCGCGGCACGACCAGATCGGCCGCCGGGGCGAGGCTGTCGAGGTGCTGCTCGATGTACTCCGCATACCCGGGCCAGCTCGACGCGAGCGCATCACCCACGGTCACCAACAGGTCCGGGAAGCCGTCGGTCAGGGCCGATCGCAGGGCCTCGACCGCCTGGGCGTCGGCCTCCTCGTGCGATGCTCCTGCTCGATCGGCCACGAATATTCCTCCGTCGTCCCCGGGTGACGAATCATCGGTCGCTTCACCCCTTGTCTATCACTCGGACACAACATCTCGGCAGAAACATCACACCTGACGCGCGAGCCACCCCAGGGGTCGAGACGGCAGGCTGGTTCCCATGGCGACCACGGTGCCGCCCGCTGCCGGCGCATCATTCGCATCGGGCTACGACGAGCGCGACGGGGACGAGAACTTCCCGGTCGCGATGCGGGTGCTGCCTGCGCAGACGCGCGACACGCTGCGACGCATCTACGCGGTCGTGCGTCATATCGACGATCTCGGCGACGAGGCCGGCGGCGATCGTGTCGCCCTGTTGCGCACCTTCGACGACGACCTTCGCGTCCTCGGCGAGGGCGGTCGTCCCCGGTCGGACCACCTGCGAGCGCTCGCGCCGGCCGTTCGGAGCCACGATCTGCCGATCTCGGCCCTCCACGACCTGGTGCGCGCCAACCTGAGGGACCAGCGGGTGCTCCGCTACGAGACCTTCGAGGATCTCCTCGGATATTGCTCCTTGTCCGCGGACCCGGTCGGGCGCCTCGTGCTGGCCGCGTTCGGCCGTGACGAGGCACAGCTTCGACCGTTGTCGAGCCGGATCTGCAGCGCGCTCCAGGTGCTCGAGCACTGCCAGGACGTCGCAGAGGACCTCGCCGCCGGGCGGATCTATCTGCCGCTCCGCGACCTGCACGCGGCCGGGATCACCGACGAGGACCTGACCGCGGACCGCCACCAGGACGCCCTGCGCGCCGTCGTGCTGGTGCAGGTCCATCGCGCGCAGTCCATGATGGATCGCGGTCGCCCGCTGATCGGGGAACTGCACGGCTGGGCACGCGTCGCCGTCTGCGGCTATCTGGCCGGCGGGCTCGCCACGGCCGGCGCACTGCGGCACGCAGGCGGTGAGGTGGTCCGGCGTGCGCCGCGGCCGGGGCGCGCGCGCACGCTCGCCGAATTCGCCCGCCTCCTGCCGGGCTCGGGAGGCGGGCGATGACGACCTCCACCGCTCAGCAGGCCTACGTGGCGTGCGAACGCATCACGCGTGACGAGGCGAAGAACTTCTACTACGGCATCCGCCTGCTCCCGCCGGCCAAGCGCTCTGCGCTCTGCTCGCTGTATGCATTGGCACGTCGGATCGACGACATCGGGGACTGCGACGCACCGGCGTCCGAACGGTCCGCACGGCTGGCCGTCCTGCGCAAGGATCTGGGCTCCATCGACCGCTCGAGCGATCCGGTCCTGGCCGCGGTGGCGCAGACCGCTCGGGACTACCCGGTCCCCCTCGACGCCTTCTACGAATTGGTCGACGGGGTCGAGATGGACCTCGCAGGCGTGCACTACGACGACTTCCACGACCTCACGATCTATTGCCGCCGGGTCGCCGGGTCGGTCGGTCGCCTGTGCCTGTCGATCTTCGGATCCGGCGCCGATCCTCGAGCCCCACGGTTCGCCGACCAGTTGGGCATCGCGCTGCAACAGACCAACATCCTGCGCGACATCCGCGAGGACCTGCTGACCGGCAGGGTCTATCTGCCCTCCGCCGAGTTGCGCCGGTTCGGGGTCACTCTCGAACTGGACGAACGCGGGGCCCTCAGCGATCCCGAGGCCCGCTTGGCCGGCTACATCGCCTTCGCCGCCGAACGTGCCGAGCACTGGTACGACCTCGGACTGCGCCTTCTGCCGGAACTCGACGGTCGCAGCGCGGCGTGCTGCAGCGCGATGGCCGGCATCTACCACCACCTGCTGCGGCGTATCCACGATCATCCCAGCGCGGTCTATGGCGAGCGGCTGTCCCTGCCCGTGTGGGAGAAGGGGCGCGTCGCCCTCGCCTCCCTGGGCAAGGGGGTGCTCTGACATGGCGCGCGCGGCCGTCATCGGAGGCGGACTCGCCGGCATCACCGCAGCACTCGATCTCGCCGACGGCGGAGTCGAGGTGGATCTGCTCGAATCCCGTGCTCGCCTGGGCGGGCTCACCACATCGTTCCGGCGCGACGACCTCTGGGTCGACAACGGGCAGCACGTCTTCCTTCGCTGTTGCACGGCCTACCGCGCGCTGCTGCACCGCCTCGGGGTCACCGACCTCGTCACACTGCAGGACCGCCTGCACATCGACCTGCGCAGCGAACACAGCGATCGACGAGGGGCCCTGACCCGCAACGATCTTCCCGCACCTCTGCAGCTGGGCGGCGCGCTCCTGCGGCATCCGTGGATGTCGACGCGCGAGCGCCTCCACACGGCACGCGTCGCCCTGGCGCTGCGTGCCGTCGACCCGGCCTCCCCGCAGGCGCAGGACCGGTCCTTCGGGGACTGGCTGCGAGACCGCGGGGTGCGGCCGAACACCGCCGCGATGGTGTGGGATCTCATCGGACTCGCCACCCTCAACGCCCACGCCGACGACGCGTCGCTGGCACTGGCGGCGACGGTCTTCCGGCGCAGCCTCCTGCGGAGCCGGGACGGAGCCGACATCGGGTGGTCGCGTGTGCCGCTGCACCGACTCCATGGCGAAGCCTCCCTGGCCGCCCTGCACGAGCGCGGGGTCCGGGTGATCACCCGCGCCAGGGTGCGCGAGATCGAGCGGGTCACCCCCGGATGGTCGGTGCGCCACGACGGCGGCGACGTGCAGGTCGATCGGGTCGTGCTGGCCGTGCCGCCCACCGCGGCCGATCAGCTGCTGCCCGCCGCGGACCTCGGGCTCCGCGAAGGGTATGCCGAGCGGCTCGGTTCCTCCCCCATCGTCAATCTGCACCTGGTCATCGACCGGCCGGTGCTGGACACTCCCCTGATCGCCGCCGTCACCGGCCCGCTGCAATGGATCTTCGACCGGACGGCGTCGTCCGGCCTGACCGACGGCCAATACCTGGTGTGCAGCCTGTCCGCGGCCGACGCGCTGATCCGCCGACCCACGGCCGAGCTGCGGCAATGGGCGATGCCGCACCTGCTCGCGCTGCTGCCCGGGCTGGCGACGGCCCGGGTCGAGGACTTCTTCGTGACCCGCGAACCGCACGCCACGTTCCGCCCCTCCCCCGGGTGTCGCGCCGACCGGGCTCGCGCCCACACCCCGCAGGAAGGGCTGGCGGTCGCCGGGGCATGGACCGACACCGGCTGGCCCGCCACCATGGAGGGCGCCGTGCGCAGCGGACACGCCGCGGCCGCCATCCTCACCGAGGTCACCCCCGCCCCCCGAGATGAGGTCGCCGCATGATGCACCCCACGAAGTTCTCCGCTCGCGCGCTCGCTCCGATACTTCGCGAGGACCCCGCATGAAGCACCCAAATCGTTGGCTCGACGAAACGCGATCACTGGTGATCCCCGCCCTGCGCAAGGCGGTCGACCGCCTCGACCCACGGATGCGGATGGTCACGGCATACCACCTCGGATGGGCCGACGAGGACGGCCAGCCCGTGCGCGACGACGGCGGCAAGGCCCTACGTCCCACCCTCGTGCTCGCCGGTGCCCGCGCCGTGGGCGCCGACCCCTCCCTGGTCGTCCCGGCAGCCGTCGCCGTCGAACTCGTGCACAACTTCTCGCTCGTGCACGACGACATCATGGACCGCGACGTGACCCGCCGACACCGGCCGACCGTGTGGTCCGTCTGGGACGAGTCGACGGCGATCCTGGCCGGTGACGCGATGTGTTCCCTGGCACGCGAGGTGCTGCTGGAGGACCCCAACCCCCGCGCACCCGAAGCGGGCCTGCTGCTCGAGCGGGCGGTGCGCGACCTCATCCACGGACAGGTCCAGGACCTCGACTTCGAGACGCGCACGAGCGTCCCCCTCGCCGAGTGCGAGTCGATGTCCGCCCGCAAGACCGCCGCGCTGTTGTCGGCGAGCACCGCCATCGGCGGCGTCCTCGGCGGCGGCGACAGCGACCAGGTGCGCGGCTTGACCCACTTCGGTCACTCGATCGGGCTCGCCTTCCAGGTGATCGACGACGTGCTCGGCATCTGGGGAGACCCGCAGGTGACCGGCAAGTCGAACCACTCGGACCTACGATCCAAGAAGAAGTCGCTCCCGGTCACCTGGGCGCTCGAGCAATCCGGCGAGGCCGCCGACACCTTCCGGCGCTGGATCGAGACCGGAGGCACCGGCGACGACGAGACCGCTGACGTCGCAGCGCAACTGGAACACCTAGGGGCCCGCTCGTGGGCCTCACGACGCGCCGACGAACTCGTGCGCACCGGCAAGAGCGGGCTGCGCGGCGTCGGGCTGAGCCCGTCCGCGATCGACGAACTCGACGAACTGGCCGACTTCATCTGCGTCAGGAAGGCATGAGATGACCGATACCGCAGCACCCCGAGCCACCACCGAGGACATCGCCGGCACCGCCGACGAGACCCTGTCGTCCGCGATCGCCTACCTGCGCTCGCTCCAGGACGAGGGAGGTTGGTGGAAGGGTGATCTGTCCACCAACGTCACGATGGATGCCGAAGACATGATGCTGCGCGAATTCCTCGGCATCGCCACCGAGGACACCCGCACACAGACGGCGCGGTGGATCCGTCACTCGCAGCGCGACGACGGCACCTGGGCGACGTTCGCCGGAGGGCCGGGCGATCTGTCCACCACGATCGAGGCCTGGTTCGCACTCCGCATCGCAGGCGACAGGGCCTCCGCCGAGCACATGCGGGCCGCAGAGGATTTCGTCCGCCGCGAGGGCGGCGTCGAGAAGTCCCGCGTGTTCACCCGGATCTGGCTCGCCCTCTTCGGGCTGTGGGACTGGGACGACCTGCCCGACATGCCGCCCGAGCTGATCCACCTGCCGAAGTGGTTCCCTCTCAACATCTACAACTGGGGCTGCTGGGCGCGCCAGACGATCGTGCCGCTGACCATCGTCTGCACGCTGCGCCCGCGTCGGCCCGTGAAGGTCGGCATCGACGAGCTGCGCACCGGTGCGCCACCCGCTCCTCGACCTCCCTGGCGCAGCCTCGGCGGCGCGTTCGACCGCCTCGACACCGCGCTCCACGCCTACGCGCGCCACCCGATCGGGCCGGTGCGCCGTGGCGCCATGCGGCGGGCGGCCGAGTGGATCATCGCGCGGCAGGAGGCCGACGGTGGCTGGGGTGGTATCCAACCTCCCTGGGTCTACTCGTTGTTGGCGCTGAACCTGCTCGGCTACCCCCTCGACCACCCGGTCATGAAGGCCGGGATCGACGGCCTCGAAGGGTTCGTCCTGACGAAGGAGAGACCCGACGGGCCGATGCGCCAACTGGAGGCGTGCCAGTCCCCCGTCTGGGACACCGGCCTCGCCCTCAACGCCCTCCTGGACGCCGGCGTCTCCGAGGACGACCCCGCCGTGCGCAAGGCCGGCGCATGGCTGCTGTCCGAACAGATCACCGTCGACGGTGACTGGCGCGTGCGCCGACCCGTCCTGCCCTCCGGCGGGTGGGCGTTCGAGTTCGCCAACGACACGTATCCCGACACCGACGACAGCGCGATCATCGTCATGGCACTGCGCCGCGTCGCCAGCAACCGGCCGACGCTGCTGCGCAAGGCCGTCGACCGGGGCATCGCCTGGACGGCCGGGATGCAGTCGAAGGACGGCGGGTGGGGCGCCTTCGACGCGGACAACGTGCACACCCTCCCGCTGTCGTTGCCCTTCTGCGACTTCGGCGCGGTGATCGACCCGCCCTCGGCGGACGTGACCGCGCACGTCGTCGAAATGCTCGCCGTGGAGGGCCGAGCCCGCGGAAGCCGCTGCAAACGGGCCGTGCAGTGGCTGCTGGACCATCAGGAGGCGGACGGGTCGTGGTTCGGGCGGTGGGGCGCCAACCACATCTACGGCACCGGCGCCGTCGTCCCGGCCCTCGTGGCCGCCGGGGTCCCGGCCAGTTATCCGGCGATCCGCAATGCCGTGCACTGGCTCGAAGAACATCAGAACGACGACGGCGGATGGGGCGAGGACCTGCGCTCCTACGTCGACCCGAGCTGGATCGGCCGCGGGGACTCCACCCCGTCGCAGACCGCGTGGGCGCTCATGGCGCTCGTCGCCGCCGGCGAGGACTCCCCGGCCGTCCGCGCCGGGATCGCCCACCTGGCGCGGACCCAGCGTGCCGACGGCGGATGGGACGAGGAGAAGTACACCGGCACCGGATTCCCCGGCGACTTCTACATCAACTA
>CAZMLG010000034.1:20438-23804 GCA_964566985.1 uncultured Intrasporangiaceae bacterium | reverse complement strand
GCGGTGATGAGACCTTCGTGCTCAACGACCCCGCCTACAGCGCCGGTTCGGTGCTGGTCGCCGGGCCGGACTTCGGCACCGGATCGTCGCGTGAGCACGCCGTCTGGGCCCTGATGGACTACGGCTTCAAGGTCGTGCTGTCGTCCCGGTTCGCGGACATCTTCCGAGGCAACTCCGGCAAGGCGGGTCTGCTCACGGCGCGGTTGCGCCAGGAGGACATCGAGCTCATCTGGAAGCTGCTGGACAACCATCCCGGCACGAGCCTCACGGTCGACCTGGAGGCTCGCACCGTCACGGCAGGTGAGCACGTCTTCGCCTTCGAGGTCGACGACTACATCCGCTGGCGCCTGCTGGAAGGGCTGGACGACATCAGCTTGACCCTGCGGCACGCCGACGACATCGAGGAGTTCGAGCAGTCCCGGCCGGTCTGGAAGCCGCGGGTGGACCCGGCCGCCTGACCCGGTTGCTTCTCGATCGCCGAACGCGCCCGACACGGCGTGCGGACATCGGATAGCGTCGAAAGTGCTGGTGGTTCGCCTGGGTCGACGATCGAGGCGAGGCAAGAGGGAACCCGGTGTGAGTCCGGGGCTGCCCCGCAGCGGTGAGCGGGAACGAAAGCCGTCATCACGCACTGGGTCGACCGACCTGGGAAGCGACGGCCGGTAGGCCGACCGAGCAGGTCGAGCCCGCGAGTCCGAAGACCTGCCACCGGCCCGTGCACCGGCCGGTGCATGGCACGCACGGGCCTCGCGGGAGGGTCGGCGTTCGCGGTCCGCACGGCGACCGCGGCCGTTCCGCGCCTCCGTGGGGCTCGACGCTCGCGAGGAGAGAGCTGGATGAGAGATCACCTTCCCCCGATCGGATCGACGGTGCTGGGCTACCCCCGCATCGGGCCGCGCCGGGAACTCAAACGTGCCGTCGAGTCCTACTGGGCCGGGCGGAGCGACCGCGACGAGCTGGAGCGGGTGGCGGCGATGCTGCGCTCCCAGGCCTGGAGGCAGTTGTCGGATGCCGGCCTGGACTCGGTGCCGAGCAACACCTTCTCCTTCTACGACCAGGTCCTCGACACCGCGGCACTGTTTGACCTGATCGCCCCGCGGTTCCGCGAGGTCGAGGGTGCGGACCTGGACCGCTATTTCGCGATGGCTCGCGGGACCAGCGGGGTGGCACCCCTGGAGATGACCAAATGGTTCGACACGAACTACCACCACCTCGTGCCGGAACTGTCCCCGGACACGCTCCCGCGGCCGGTCGGGGACAAGCCGATCGCCGAGTTCCGTGAGGCCGCCGGACAGGGCATCCACACCCGCCCGGTGTTGCTCGGACCGGTGACCTTCCTGCTGCTGTCCAAGCCGGCCTCCGACGCGCCGGCGGAGTTCACGACCCTCGACCTGCTCGACCCGCTGCTCGAGGCGTATGCCGCGATGTTGGAGTCACTCGCCCGCGCCGGCGCCGACTGGGTCCAGCTCGACGAGCCGGCCTTCGTCGGTGACCGGACGCCGCAGGAATTGAGCGCCCTCAGCCGGGCCTATGAGCGACTGTCCTCCTGCTCGGACCGCCCGGGGCTGTTGGTGGCCGGCTACTTCGGCGGTTTCGGGGAGGCCCTGCCTGTTCTCGCCTCGAGCGCGGTCGAGGCGATTGCGGTCGATGTCGTCGCGGGTGCGGCGACCGAGATCCCGGCCGTCACCGGGCTGCGCGACAAGACCCTGGTGGCCGGGGTGGTCGACGGCCGCAACGTCTGGCGGACCGATCTGGAGCACGCCGCCACCACGTGCGCGAGCCTGCTCGGATCGGTCGGCGCGCTCGCCGTGTCGACGTCGTGCTCCCTGATGCACGTGCCCTACGACCTCGATCAGGAACCGGACCTGCCGGACACGCTGCGGGATCGACTGGCGTTCGCACGGCAGAAGGTGGACGAGGTGGTGCTGCTCGGCCGGGCGCTGATCCACGACGACCCTCGGGCCGCGGCGCGACTGCACCGGATCGGTGCGGCCACCCGCGCCGCGCTCGCCGCCGAACCGCGCGACGACGGCGTGCGATCGCGCGTCGCCGCACTGGAGCCGGACACCAGGCGACGGCAGCCGTATCCGGAGCGGGCCACGGCTCAGCAGGAGCGCCTCGGCCTGCCCCCGTTGGCGACCACGACGATCGGCTCGTTCCCACAGACCTCCGACGTGCGGCATGCACGATCCGACGAGCGATCCGGCCGGATCGATCGCGAGCGCTATCTCGGGCGGATGCGTGAAGAGATCCGCCGAATCGTCGCGTTGCAGGAGGACATCGGCCTCGATGTCCTGGTCCACGGAGAGCCCGAGCGCAACGACATGGTGCAATATTTCGCCGAGCAACTGGACGGCTTCGCGGCGACCCGGTTCGGGTGGGTGCAGTCCTACGGCACCCGCTGTGTCCGCCCGCCGATCCTGCACGGCGACGTCTCCCGGCCCGCACCGATGACGGTCGACTGGATCACCTATGCACAGTCACTGACGGCAAAACCCGTGAAGGGCATGCTCACCGGGCCGGTCACGATCCTTGCGTGGTCGTTCGTGCGGGACGACCAGCCGTTGGGCGAGACCGCGGACCAGGTGGCGCTCGCGTTGCGCGACGAGGTCCGCGATCTGGAGCAGGCCGGGATCGGCATCGTCCAGGTCGACGAGCCGGCGTTGCGGGAACTGCTGCCGCTGCGCGAACGGGAACGGGCCGCCTACCTCGACTGGGCCGTCGGCGCGTTCCGCCTCGCGACGGCAGGAGCCGCCGCATCGACGCAGATCCACACGCATCTGTGCTATTCGGAGTTCGGGGACGTCATCGACGCGATCGACGGGCTGGATGCCGACGTCACCACCATCGAGGCGGCCCGGTCGCACATGGAGGTGCTCGCGGATCTGCACGACATCGGGTTCAGCCGCGGCGTGGGTCCGGGTGTCTACGACATCCATTCACCGCGCGTGCCGACCGTCGACGAGCTGACGCACCTGCTGGCCTCGGCGGCGGATGCCGTGCATCTGGGCCGGCTGTGGGCGAATCCGGACTGCGGCCTCAAGACTCGCGGATACGACGCGACGGAGCCCGCCCTGCGCAACCTCGTCGAGGCGGCTCATCGGGTCCGCGAGCGACGCGGATGAGCAGGATCCGGCAGCGACGTGTCACCCGGATCGAGCCGCTCGGCGACGGCGAAAGGTCGGCGGCGGGGTGGCCGGAGGCGCGCGACACGCGGAAGACGACAAGAAATTCGTAAAATTTCCAGAGCCCGCCACCTGCCCTGATCAGACCCTGGATACACGTCCTTGCGGCGGGGGGGGGGGGCCCCCCCCACCGGCGGGGGCGCGGGCCCCCCCGGGGGGGGGGCGGTGGTTGTTGTAAAAT
>CAZMLG010000034.1:19709-20428 GCA_964566985.1 uncultured Intrasporangiaceae bacterium | reverse complement strand
GGCCCCCCCCCAGCCCGGGGGGCGCGCCCCCCCCGCCGATCTGGTCAATCCTGTTTAGAATGACAATGATTCAGATGGCCAGTAGCACCCTGACGCCTGGTGTGTGGCCGTGCAGGAACTCCACGGATTCAACAGATTGTCGCGTGGGCTCCCCTCAATGCCCTTGTGCGACAACACCATGCACCGGCCGAGTCGGGTTGCCGGGAGGGCCCCGTGCGGCATACCGTCTGGTCAGTCGGGCTGATCGTCCGGTGTGAGCACAGGAACCCGGCGGATGCCGGTTCGCACGAACCTTGAAGGGGCAGCATTCATGAACAAGGCAGATCTGATCGAGAAGCTGGAGGACCGCCTCGGTAGCAAGAAGGCTGCCAGCGAGGCCGTGGAAGCCGTGGTCGACGTCATCATCCGAGAGGTCGCCAAGGGCAACAAGGTCGGCATCACCGGCTTCGGGACGTTCGAGAAGATCGCGCGTGCCGCTCGCACCGGTCGCAACCCGCGGACCGGCGAGACCGTGCGGATCCGGAAGACCGCGGTGCCGAAGTTCAAGCCCGGCACCGCGTTCAAGCAGGTCACCGCCAACCCGCGGTCGCTGCCCAAGGCCGGCAACGCCGGAGGCCGCGCGAGCGCCGGGACTGCGACGACCGCGACCAAGAAGACCGCGGCGAAGAAGTCGACGGCCAAGAAGGCCACTCCCGCGAAGAAGACCGCGGCGAAGAAGA
>CAZMLG010000034.1:0-19609 GCA_964566985.1 uncultured Intrasporangiaceae bacterium | reverse complement strand
CCACCGCCAAGAAGGCGACTCCCGCCAAGAAGACCGCGGCGAAGAAGACCACCGCCAAGAAGGCGACTCCCGCCAAGAAGACCGCGGCGAAGAAGACCACCGCGCGCAAGAGCACGGCCAAGAAGACCGCCAAGCGCGGCGGCCGTCGCTGAGATCGGCATGGAATGGCCGGCTCCCGAGCGGGGCCGGCCATTTCCTGTGTCTGCAGCCCGGCCTCGTCGGGCCGGTCAGCGGATCCGCTGCCCCGGCCCGATGCCCTCGATCCACAGCCGGCGCACGCCGGACGGGCCGACGTCGATGCTCACTCGCTGGCCGATGCGCAGATGCCGCAGCCTCGACGCAGTGAATATGCCTCCGTCGAAGGAGAGTTCGCGCCCATTGTCGGTCAGCACGGACCCGGACCCGTCGTCCGGATCGAACCGGTGCACCGTTGCCTGCATGGGTTCAGGCTACGGGGGAGCGGGCCGGTCCGCCGTCCCGGTGCCGGCCCAGCACGGCGTTGGTGGCCGGTCCGACGCCGAGCCGCACCGCCCGCGCCAACCCGGCGTCGTCGTCGACGTCCGCGCGAAGGCGTGGCAGCGCCAGATCGAGACGGGTCGCGGACCGGGCGTGACGGGCGGCCGATCCGGTGCCGAAGCGAGGTTGCAGTCGCGTCGCGTCGTGGTGCGCCAGCAGCACGGTGCCGGTGCCCTCGAAGTCCGGCACCACGGCGGACTCGGCGGCCGCACAAGCGCGCAGCCCGTCATACAGATCCTCTGCGGTCAGGGACGGCAGATCGCCGAGCAGGACGGCGGTCGCCACGGGTCCGTGTCGGCCGATGACCTCCGCGAGCCCGGCGCCCACGGCGGCGTTGAGCCCACGGCCCGGGTCGTCCACGGTGCCGGCCCCCGCATCCCGCATGGGCGCCCGCACTCCGGGATCGCTCGTCACGACGACCAGGTGGGCCGCCGGCACGACCCGAAGCACCGCGTCGAGGGTGTCCACCGCGATCGCGAGTGCGAGGTCGCTACGTTGGACCCCATGCGGTGGATGCAACCGGGACTTGCCCTGGTGGTGGTCCTTGACGGGGACGACCACGTGCCAGGTCGAGGTGACTGGGGCGTTCACGGTGAAGATGGTGTCAGATCCGCAGACGGCATCCTTCGGCGGTTCCGGTCGACACACCGGAGCCGGGAAGGGAAGATGTCTCGCACGCCGGCGATCGAAGGAGACCGCGTTGTCCCGCTCACCGATGCTCGATGAGCTCAGCCCGATGTATCGGCGCGTCATCGCCGGGCTGCGGCCGATCCTGGCCAAGGCCACGGTGCAGGACTGGCGCGGAGCCGAGCACGTGCCCACCACGGGCGGGTTCGTGGCGTGCGCCAACCATGTGTCCTATTTCGACCCGTTCCCGCTGGCGCACTATCTGGTCGATCAGGGGCGTGCGCCCCACTTCCTGGCCAAGAGCGCGCTGTTCACCCCGCCCGTGGTGCGGCAGGTGATGACGGGGACCGGTCAGATCCCGGTTTACCGTGGCACGACGCGCGCGACGGATGCGCTCGCCGCCGCCCTCGAGGCCGTGCGGCGCGGGGACTGCGTGTGTGTGCTGCCGGAAGGTACGCTCACCCGCGACCCGACGCTGTGGCCGATGACCGGCAAGACCGGTGCCGCGCGGATCGCTCTCGAGACCGGCTGCCCGCTGATCCCGATCGGGATCTGGGGCACCCAGGAGGTGCTGTGGCCCTACCGCGGGAAGGTGCCGAAGATCCTGCCGCCCAAGCAGGTCCACGTCTATGCCGGTCCGGCCGTCGATCTGTCGGACCTGCGTGCGCAACCGGTCGGCGCGCAGGTGCTGCGCGAGGCGACGGCGCGACTCATGGACGCCATCACGGGTCAGGTCGCATCGGCGAGAGGGGAGCGTGCCCCCGAGGAGCGCTGGGACCAGCGTGGCCACGACGAGCGAAAGGGTGAGGGGAAATGACCCGAGCAGCGGTGCTGGGCAGCGGAAGTTGGGGCACGGCCTACGCGGCGATCATGGCGGATGCGGGCTGCGACGTGCGCATGTGGGCACGCCGCGCCGAGGTGGCCGACCGGATCAACGACACCCACGTCAACGCGGAGTACCTGCCGGATCTGGCACTTCCCGCCACGATTCGGGCGACCAGCGATCCGCACGTCGCGGCGGAGGGGGCGGACATCGTCGTGCTCTCCGTGCCGTCGCAGAGCCTGCGCTACAACCTGGAGACCTGGGGCGACGCGCTTCCGTCGGATGCCGCGATCGTCTCGCTGATGAAGGGCATCGAACTCGGGACCGCGAAGCGGATGAGTGAGGTGATCCAGGAGGCCGGCCGCGTCGAGGCGGACCGGATCGCCGTCGTCTCCGGGCCCAATCTCGCCCGGGAGATCGCCGAACACCAGCCCGCCGCCGCCGTCGTGGCCTCCCGCAGTCCGCGGCTTCGTGCCGCCGTGGCCGAGGCGAGTGCGACGCCCTACTTCCGACCGTATCTCGGCGGCGACGTCGTCGGCACCGAGATCGCCGGGGCCATGAAGAACGTCATCGCGCTCGCCGTCGGGATGGCGAGCGGGATGGGCATGGGGGAGAACACCATGGCCAGCCTGCTGACCCGGGGCCTGGCCGAGACCGCACGCCTGGGCACCAAACTCGGCGCCGACCCGCAGACCTTCCTCGGCCTCGCCGGAGTCGGCGACATGGTCGCCACCTGCAACTCGCCGCTGTCGCGCAATCGCACCTTCGGCTACGAGCTCGGCCGCGGACGCACGCTCGAGGAGGTCGTGGCCGCCTCCAAGCAGACGGTCGAGGGGGTCAAGTCGTGCGAATCGATTTTGCAACTGGCCCGATCCGCCGAAGCCGATGTGCCCATCGTCGAGAACGTCGCCGCCGTGGTGCACGAGGGCCGGCGTCCGGCCGACGTCGTCGAGGCGCTCATGTCGCGAGCCCGCAAGCACGAAACGCATTAGTGTGACCTGCGAGGCGCTCCGGTCGTCTGCTCCCTCGGTCACCCCGCGGCCGACCGCAGCGCCTGATCCAGGTCGTGCCACAGGTCCTCGACATCCTCGACGCCGACGCTCAGGCGCAGCAGGTGATCCGGGACCGTCTCGGGCTCCAACGCGTGTCGACGCCGGCGCTCCAGCATGGACTCGACCCCGCCCAGGCTGGTCGCGGGGAGCCACAGCCGCACCGCGCGCTCGACGGCCGTGGCCACCTCGGCGCCGCCCCTCGGCTCGATCGCGATGACGGCCCCCTGGTCGGGGTAGCGCACCCGCTCGACGGCCGGGTGGCGCCGCAGCCGCTCCGCGAGCACACGGGCCGACTCCACGGCGCGGGCCAACCGCAGGTGCAGTGTGCGCAGGCCCCGCAGCGCCAGCCACGCCTCCATCGGGCCGGCGATACCGCCGCGCAGTGTCCGTTCGGTGTGCAAGGCCTCCTGCAGGTCCTCCCGGGCCGTGACCGTCGCGCCGAGCAGGAGGTCCGAATGACCCGACAGGTACTTCGTGGCCGAATGCAGCACGACGTCGGCACCCAGCTCGATGGGCCGCTGCAGCAGCGGCGTGCTGAAGGTGTTGTCGCACACCGTGACCGCACCGGCCCGATGTGCACGGGCGAAGACCGACCGGAGGTCGACGACCTCCAGCAAGGGGTTCGTCGGGGACTCCAGATAGACCAGATCGGACCCGTCGACGGCCCGTGCGAGCTCATCCGGGTCGGTCACATCGATACGGCGCACGCGGACCAGCCCACGCTCCGCGAGCAGGTGCAGCAGGCCGCCCGCACCGTTGTAGGCGTGGCGCGGGGCCACCACGACGCCGCCTCGCGGAGCCAACGAGAGCGCCGCCGAGATCGCCGCCATCCCGCTCGCGAACGCCAGGGCGTGACCGCCCTCCAGCCCGCCGAGAGTCTCTTCGAAGGCGCGCCAGGTCGCGTTGGAGACGCGGGCATAGTCGACGTCGCCGTCCGCCACATAGGTCGAGGTGAACTCGACGGCGGGTCCGACCGGGGCTCCGGGCACGCGGGCGGGCCGACCCGAGGCCACGAGGCGGGAGTCGACGGACAGAGCGCGGTCGGTGTCCTGCATACGGCACAGGGTGGCACGCCACGCCCTGGTATGTCCCGACTGCTCGCATCACGGGCGCTACGCTCGACGCGATGAGCACACCACCCGCGCCCCCAGAGCACTCGTCCTCCGGCAGGACGGTCGTCGCGATCGTCTTCGGCGGCCGCTCGAGCGAGCACGCCGTGTCCTGTGCGACGGCGGCGAGTGTGATGAACGCGATCGACCGTGATCGGTTCGAGGTGATCCCCGTGGGGATCACCCACGACGGCAGGTGGGTGATGATGAGCGACGACCCCGAGCCGCTGCGTCTGACGGCGACCCAGACGCCTCAGGTCGACGGTCAGCGTGATCTGGTGCTCACCGCGTCTCCACAGGGCCGGGAGCTGCTCGTGCTGGACCCGGGCCGCCCGCCGGAGCGGCTGGCCCAGGTCGACGTGGTGCTGCCGCTGCTGCACGGCCCGTTCGGCGAGGACGGCACGCTGCAGGGGTTTTTCGAGTTGGGCGACGTCCGATACGTCGGCTCCGGGGTCTCGGCCTCGGCGATCATGATGGACAAGCAGTTGATGAAGGTCGTCTTCGCGGCCGCCGGGCTGCCCATCGGACGGTATGTCGTGATCACCGACAAGCAGTGGCGCCGGGACCCGGTCAGCTGCCTGGACCCGGTGGCCGCGCTCGGATGGCCCGTTTTCGTCAAGCCGGCCCGCGCGGGCTCGAGCGTGGGAGTGGTCAAGGTCGACGGGCCCGAGGGCCTCCAGGACGCCGTCGAGCACGTGCGCCGGTTCGACCCGAAGGTCCTGGTGGAGGCGGCGATCGAGGGCCGAGAGGTCGAGTGCGGCGTGCTCGAGGGGCACGGCAGCGACCGCCCGCGGGCGGGGGAGATCGGCGAGGTCGCCGTCGTGGGAGGCGAGCACGGGTTCTACGACTTCGAGGCCAAATATCTGGACGACGACGCCCGACTGACGTGCCCGGCAGATCTGCCCGACGACGTCACGCGCGAGATCAAGGCGCTGTCCGTCGAGGCGTTCGAGGCCGCCGGATGCGAGGGCCTGGCCCGTGTGGACTGGTTCTACACCCGGGACGGGCGGGTGGTGCTCAACGAGATCAACACGATGCCCGGCTTCACGCCGACGTCGATGTTCCCGCGCACCTGGGCGGCCGCCGGTCTGGACTACAGTGCCTTGATCACCGAGCTGATCGATCTCGCCCTGGAGCGGCGCGTCGGCCTGCGCTGACGGCGCCCCGCGCGGTTCAGGACGTGCAGTGATGCGGGCCCTGGGGGATCTGCTCGGCGGCCTTCGTGAAGGCCCCGAGCACCAGCGGCTCGGGGGAGTAGGCCTTCGGGACGAGCACCTCGATGGCGGGTGACCGCCCGAAGGTCACGAACTTCTTGCCGTCGGACAACGAGGTCATCACCCAGTCGACGCCGCTCACGTCGATGCAGTTGACGTTGGGGCCAGGGGAGGCAACCCCGCAACGGGCGATGATCGCCGGGTCGCCCCACGCCGCGACGGTGGGCGAGCCCGCCGTCGTGTCCCGCCCGTCCTGCTCGGCGACGTGGGTCGGCCAGTGCTGCGCGGCCCGACGGCACTGCGTTGCCGAGGCACTGGCGGCCGGGCGAGCCTTCACGCCGCCGCTGCCGCATCCCGCCAGCATGATCGCCGGCAGGAGCAGCAGCGCTATACGTGGACGATGGTGCACGTCAGAGTGCGGGTGACACCGGGAGTGTCCTGGATCTTGGCGATCACGAGGCTTCCCAACGAGTTGACGTCGTCGGCCTCGATGCGTGCGATGACGTCGTAGGGGCCGGTCACGTCCTCCGAGAGGAGGACACCGTCGATGTCGGCGATCCGCGTGGCCACGCTGGTGGCCTTGCCGACGTCGGTCTGGATGAGGATGTAGGCCTGAACCATCTCGCCTCCGGGGCCGCGGGTGGAATGCCGGATCATCGGGCGCGCCGACGGGCATCCATACTCTAGACGGTACGGCAGGCCGAACCCCGAACGCCCATCAGGAGCAGGATGACCAGATCCACGCACGCCCCGCAGACCCTGGCCGATCTGAGCGAGGACGAACTGTTGGAGGTGATCTTCCCGTCGTTGCCGACCCACGATCTGGTGAGGGTCGGGCCGGGGGACGACACGGCCGAACTCGCCGTGCCGTCCGGTGCCGTCCTCGCGACGACCGACGCGATGGTGCTCGGCCGGGACTGGCTCGACGCGTGGTCGACCGGTGAGGACGTCGGCCGCAAGTGCGTCGCCCAGAACGCGGCCGACATCGCGGCGATGGGCGGGGTGACGACCGGTCTGCTGGTCACCCTCGCGGCGGCGCCGGAGACGGCGGTCGACTGGGTGCGAGCGTTCACCGCCGGCGTCGCGAGCGCTGCCCGCGACGCGGGGATCGCTGTCCTCGGTGGCGACCTGTCGTCCGCGCCACGGGGGGTCCGCATGGTCAGCGTGACGGCCCTCGGCGAATGCCGGGACGGGGCGCCGGTGCTCCGCAGCGGCGCCCGCCCCGGGGACGTCGTCGCGGTCGCGGGGAGCCTGGGGCGGTCGGCGGCCGGGTTTCGCCTGCTGCAGGACGGGCGAGAGGGCGACCATCCCGACCTGGTGGCACACCATCGGCGTCCGCGGGCGCCCTACGATCAGGGACCGGTCGCGGCACGCGCGGGGGCGACGGCGATGCTGGACCTGAGCGACGGCCTGGTGCGCGACCTGGGCAGAGTGGCTCGCGCCGGCCGGGTGCGCGTCGATCTCGAGCGGGCTCTCCTGCGACCGTATGTGGAGGAGCTGACCGACGCCGTGGGCTCCGAGGACGCCTGGGTCTGCGTCCTGACCGGTGGGGAAGAGCACTCGCTGGCCGCGGCATTCCCCGCCGCAAACGTCGTGCCGCCCGGGTGGCGGCCCGTGGGCCGGGTGACCGACGGGACGGGCATCACCCTCGACGGTGTGCCGCAGTCCGGCGGCGGCTGGGACCACTTCGGCGGCTGAGGTCACCCCGCCGCAGGGCGCGCGAGCACCTCGCCGTGCGGGATCATGAACCAGCCGTCCGGGTCGGCGGCCCAGCGGCGCCAGCCCTTCGAGAGCCGTCGCAGATCGCCCCTGTCGGCCCAGCCGAGGTCGACCAGCTGTCGTGCGAGGGCGCTGTCGGTGATGCGCTCGGCCCACATGCCGCCCCACCAGTCGCGCTCTGCGGGCGTCGCGTAGGTCCAGGTGGTCGTCGTGATGGCGAAGGTCTCCAGGCCGGCAGCGCGGGCCCAGGCGTGCAGGTGGCGCGCGGCATCCGGCTCACCCCCGTTGTGACGTGCCGCGCGGCGATAGAGGTCCAGCCACTCATCCAGCTCGGGCACCTCCGGGTACCAGAGGAATCCGGCGTAGTCGGCGTCGCGCACCGCGACGACGCCGTCCGGCCGGGTCACCCGGCCCATCTCGTGCAGCACCTGGACGGGGTCGCTCACGTGCTGGAGCACCTGGTGGGCGTGGGCGACGTCGAAGGTCGCGTCGTCGAACGGCAGGTCGGCCGCGTCGGCGACCGTGACCGTCGCCTCCACACCCGCGGACGCGAGACCGGACCGGGTGAGCGCCGCGGCCTCCCGGTGCATCTCGACCGCCGTGACCCGCCCCGGCGCGACATGGGCGGCCAGGTCGGCGGTGAGGGTGGCCGGGCCGGACCCGACGTCGAGCAGGTCCTGGCCCGCGGACAGGTGAGGGGCGAGGTAGGCCGCGGAGTTGGCGACGGTGCGGCCCCGGTGAGAGCGCAGGACGCTGGCGTGATGGCCGTGGGTGTAGATCGGCATACCACCGTGTCTAGCCGGATCGGCCCGGCACGGAAGCGAGGAGATCACATGCTGGACCGGCAGCCGGCGCCGCGCAGGGCACGTCAGGACGGCGAAAAGGCCGACCCTCCGTGCGGAGGATCGGCCCTGGATCGGCCGGAGCCGAACGGTCAGCGCTTGACCTTGCCGGCCTTCAGGCAGGACGTGCAGACGTTCAGACGCTTCGGGGTCACACCGGCCTCGCCCACGAGCGCCTTGACGCGCTGGATGTTGGGGTTCCAACGACGCTTGGTGCGACGGTGGGAGTGCGAGACGCTGTAACCGAAGCCGGGTCCCTTGCCGCAGACGTCGCAAGTGGCAGCCACGGTGATCTCCTCACGGATTGGATGAATGGTCTTCGGGCCCGACCCCATGACGGCGCCGGGCCGTGCACGAGGGAGGGACCAGCCAAGGTTAGCCGAGATGGCGCGCCAAACCAAAACGAGATCGGGGCCGATACCCTGCGCGTGACAGGCCGCGAGGACGAGACGAGGTGGTGGGCATGCCGCTGGAGCGGCTCGACGTGGTCGCGTTGCGCCGGTGGGTGGTCGGCGCCCGGGCCGACCTGGCGGCACATGCGGGCGCCCTCGACCGTCTCAATGTCTATCCCGTGCCGGACGGGGACACCGGCACCAATCTGCTCCTGACGATGGATCAGGCGTTGCACACTCTTGCCGAGGAGGCGCCCACCGAGCTGGCTCCGGCCGCCGAGACACTCGCGCAGGCCACTCTGGTGGCCGCCCGGGGCAACTCGGGAGTCATCCTCAGCCAGTTGGTTCGCGGGGTGGCGCAGGTCGTCGGCGAGCTCGACCGGGCATCGCTGGACGGCGACGACCTGGCCGCGGTGCTGCGCCGCGCGAGCGACCTGGCACGCCAAGGTGTCGGCGAGCCGGTCGAAGGGACCATGATCACCGTGGCCGAGGCCGCCGCCCGAGGCGCCGAGGAGGCGATCGGGCGCGCCCACGACCTGGTGTCGGTGGCCGACGCCGCGGTCAGCGCCGCGACCGTCGCGCTCATCGCGACCCGTGAGCAGCTCGACGTGCTGCGGCGCGCCGGTGTCGTCGACGCCGGCGGCGCCGGATACCTCGTGGTCATCGAGGCCCTCCAGCGGGTGGTTCACGGGGTGGCGGGATCGGGTGCCGACCCGCTCCCGGAGTGGCTGCGCATCTCGGCGGCGCCGTCCTGCCCGCCGGCGGCCGAACCCGCCGACGACGCTCATCGCGGCACGGGCGGACCGGCCTACGAGGTGATGTATCTGCTGGACGGCACCGACGAGGAGCGTGTCGGCTCCCTTCGCGCGACGTTGGGGTCGCTGGGTGACTCGCTGGTCGTCGGGGGCGGCCCGCAGTTGTATTCCGTGCACGTGCACGTCGACGACGTCGGTGCCGCGCTCAACGCGGGCGAGGCGGCCGGTCATCCGCACCGGTTCTCGGTCACCCGGTTCGCGGACGACGCCGCGGCCTCCTCGACGACCGCGGTGGCCTCGTCCGACGTCGTCATCGTGGTGCTCGCCGACGGGGCGGGGCTGGCCGACGTCGTGCGTGCCGAGGGCGCCCTCGTGCCGGACTCGGCCCGCGACGGACTGCCGTCGGTCGCGGAATACGTCGCGCTCGTCGAACGCAGCGGGGCACCGTCGGCCGTGCTCCTCGCGGCGTCCCGGGACGCCGCGCGGGTGGCCATGGAAGTCGCGCGGTTGCTCGAACGGTCCGGGCGGCAGGTGGCCGTGCCGCGGTGTCATCACCCCGCACAGGTGATGGCGGCCCTGGCGATGAGTGTCGACGACGCCGAACTGCCGCGACGGATGGAGACCATCCGCCGCGCCGTCCAGGAGGTGCGCACGGCCGCCGTGGAGTGGGCCGGTGGCTCCGGGCCCGCCGAGCGCGTCGTGGGCACGGTCGCGGGGGAGCAGGTCATCGAGGGGGAGGATGTGGTGCAGGTCGCGGTGGGGGTGACGCAGCGATTGCTCTCCGATGGTGGTGAACTGGTCACCCTCGTGGCCGGACGTGGCCTGGACGGCGACGTCATGACGCGGGTGCAGACCCGCCTGGCAGAGACGAGGGACGACCTCGAGGTGACCGCGATCGCCGGCGGCGGCGTGGGCGCTGCCCTGTCGATCGGAGTGGAGTGATGGGTTCGATCGGCCGTGACACACGGCTGCGCTCGGTGCTGGGCGACATGGCCCCGAAGCTGGCCAAGCAGCGCGATCTGGAGACGGTGGGCGACCTGCTCGACTTCCTCCCGCGCCGCTACATCGACGCGACACAATCGGGCCGGTTGGCCGACTTCGCCGTCGGCGACACCGCCGTGCTGATGGCGACCGTGGTGTCGGCACAGACGCGCGCCATGCGCCGCCGCAGAGGCAAGATGCTCCAGGTCACGATCGAGGACGCCGACGGCGAGCACGCCGGCCTGGTGTTCTTCAAGCCCTACGGGCACGAAAGGCGTCTCGTGCCAGGAGTGCACGCCCTGTTCCGGGGCAAGGTGCAGGCCTACCAACGTTCGTTGCAGCTCGCTCATCCCGACTACACCATCCTCACCAGCGAGGAGGACAACCCGTATGCCGGGGGCCTGGTGCCGATCTACCTCGACGTCAAGGGCGTCACCGACATGCAGCTCAGCCAGGCCGTGCGGATCGTGCTCGATCACCTCGAGGGCACGGCCGATCCCGTGCCCGCCGAGATCCGCGACCGGCGCGGCCTGGTCGACCAGGTCACGGCCTACCGCCTGGTGCATCTGCCGAAGGACCATGCCGACGTAGGACGTGGCAAACGGCGCCTGCGCTACGACGAGGCGATCATCGTGCAGACGGCGCTCGCGGCCCGACGGGCCGAGCTGGACGCCCAGGAGACCACGGCACGGGTCACCTCCGGCGGCGGATTGCTCGAGGCGTTCGATGCCCGGCTGCCGTTCGAGCTGACCGACGGGCAGCGCAGGGTCGGCGAGGAGATCGCCGCCGACATGGCCAGATCGCGGCCGATGCACCGGTTGCTGCAGGGCGAGGTCGGGTCGGGCAAGACCGTCGTCGCCCTACGTGCGATGCTCGCCGCCATCGACTCCGGGGCGCAGGCGGCGCTGCTCGCACCGACCGAGGTGCTGGCACAGCAACACGCACGGTCGATCCGCGAGATGCTCGGCGATCTCGCCGAGGCCGGGATGCTCGGGGGCGCCGAGCACGCCACCCGGGTCGCGCTGCTGACCGGAAGCATGACCAAGTCGCAGCGTGAGAAGGTCCTGCTCGACATCGCGACCGGACCGGTGGGCATCGTCGTCGGCACCCATGCCCTCATCCAGGAGCACGTGATGTTCGCCGATCTCGGTCTCGTCGTCGTCGACGAGCAGCATCGCTTCGGGGTCGAGCAGCGGGATGCACTGCGCGGCAAGGCCCTCCGGCCACCACATGTGTTGGTGATGACTGCGACGCCGATCCCGCGCACCGTCGCGATGACCGTCTTCGGGGACATGGACACCTCGTCGTTGAACGAGTTGCCGCGAGGCCGGCAGCCGATCGTCAGCCACGTGGTGCCGGCCGCGAAACCGGGCTGGCTGGAACGCACCTGGCAGCGTGTCGCCGAGGAGGTCGCCCGCGGACATCAGGTCTATGTCGTCTGCCCGCGGATCGGCGACCCGGACGACGGGATGCTCGAGGTGAAGGGGGACGATCCGCCCCCCGAGGAGGAGGACTACCTCTTCGACGTGCAGCCCCCTGAGGAGGGCTTGCCCGAGATGACCGGCGTGTATCAGATGACGGAGCGGTTGAACTCCGAAACGGCCCTGCAGGGGCTGCGGATCGAGATGCTGCACGGCCGGATGCCGACCGATCGGAAGGACGCGGTCATGCAGTCCTTCGGCCGCGGCGAGATCGATGTCCTGGTCTCCACGACGGTCATCGAGGTCGGCGTCGACGTGCCGAATGCGACGACCATGGTCATCATGGACGCGGACCGCTTCGGCATCTCCCAATTGCACCAACTGCGCGGCCGGGTGGGGCGCGGCGATGCGGGCGGGCTGGCACTGCTGGTCACCGATTCGGCCAACGAGGACACGCTGAAGCGGCTGGAGGCGGTGGCCGCGACGACCGACGGATTCGCTCTGGCCGACCTCGACCTCGAGCTTCGTCGCGAGGGTGACGTGCTGGGCGCCAGCCAGAGCGGCTACCGCAGTGGTCTGCGGCTGCTGCGGCTCTCGCACCGCAAGGACGTGGAGTTGATCGAGTTCGCGCGTGCCGACGCGACCCAGCTGGTCGGGCAGGATCCGGTCCTGGCGGAACACCCGAATTTGGCCGCCATGATGCGCGAGCACCTCGACGCCGAACAGGCCGCCTTCCTGGAGCGTGGGTGATGACCCGGATCATCGCCGGGCGCAAGGGCGGTCAGCGCCTGCAGGTGCCGGCCGGCCGCGGCACGCGCCCGACGACCGACCGGGTGCGCGAGGCGGTCTTCAGCCGGCTGGAGCATCTCGGGGCCGTCCGCGACGCACACGTGCTCGACCTGTATGCCGGGTCCGGAGCCCTCGGTCTGGAGGCGGCGAGCCGAGGCGCGGCCTCCGTCCTGTTGGTCGAGGGGGACCGGAAGGCCACGGCGATCCTGGAGCGGAACGCCGCCGCGGTGGACGTCGCGCCGATCACCGTGCGGCATGCGAGCGTCCAGCAGGCGCTGGACGCTCCGCCTCCGGCACGAATGCACCTCGCCCTGCTGGATCCTCCCTACGACGTCACGGACGAGCAACTGGCCCGCGTGCTGGACCGTCTGGTGCGCGGGGGATGGCTGTGCGAGGACGCGGTGCTCATGGTCGAGCGTTCCAGCCGGTCGCCCGAACCGGTCTGGCCGACCGACTGCCACCTGATCGGGCCGCGACGCTATGGCGACACGACCTGTTGGTTCGCCGAATACGTGCCGGAGGGCGACCTGGCCTGACGGCGGTCGATCGTCACCTCCGGGCGGCGCCACGGCCTACCCGCACAAAAGGTATGAGGCCAGGCCATTGACCCCGTAGGTGATCGGCGCCATACTGCTGCGGGTACGTCGACACCTTGCGGAGGACGCCATGAGTGAGACACCGCCCGATCACGCCGAACTCGATGCCGATGCCGCCCTGCTGGCGGAGATGGGCTACAAACAAGAGTTGCACCGCGGCATGTCGGCGTTCTCCAACTTCGCCGTCTCGTTCTCGATCATCTCGATCCTCGCCGGGTGCATCACGTCCTACGGCATCGCCCTGAACTCCGGTGGGCCGTCGACGATCGTGCTCGGCTGGTTGATCGTCGGCGTCTTCGTCGCGTGTGTCGCCCTCGCGATGGCCGAGGTCTGCTCGAGGTTCCCGACCGCCGGCGGGCTCTACTTCTGGGCGAGCCGGCTGGCACCACACCACAAGCGGCAGTGGGCCTGGTTCATCGGCTGGTTCAACTTCATGGGCGAGGTGGGCGTCACCGCCGCCATCGACTTCGGATGCGCCACCACCTGGTCGGCCTTCATGAACCTGGTCTGGGGGATCAACGTCACACCGAAGCTCGTCTTCGGGATGTTCATCCTCATCATCGTCTCGCACGGGCTGCTCAACACCTTCGGCGTCAACCTGGTCAGCCTGTTGTCGAAGGTGTCCGCGTGGTGGCACGTCGTGGGCGTTCTCGTCATCGTGGCGTTCCTGTGGATCCTGCCGAGCCATCACCAGAGCGTGAGCTGGACCCTGACCGGATGGCACAACTCGACCGGGTGGGCGTTCACGCCCTACGTGTTCTTCATGGGTCTGCTGATGGCGCAGTACACCTATACCGGCTACGACGCGTCGGCTCACGTGGCCGAGGAGACCAGGGGTGCCGCGCTCAGCGCACCGCGAGGCATCGTGCTGAGCGTCGTCGTCTCG
Organism: uncultured Intrasporangiaceae bacterium; assembly: GCA_964566985.1. GTDB lineage: Bacteria > Actinomycetota > Actinomycetes > Actinomycetales > Dermatophilaceae > Leekyejoonella. The sequence continues at coordinate 5,887 of CAZMLG010000034.1, read as the reverse complement.
ATCGTTGGCGGCTTCATCCTGTTGTACTCGATCACGGCCGCGATCCAGGACGCCAGTCCTTCCGGTCTGGACGAGTTGGCAGCCACCGGCACCGGACTGCCGCCGGCGCAGGTCTTCCTCGATGCGTTGCACAACCCGGCGGTGGCCAAGTTCCTGCTGTTCATCGTCTGCGTCGCGCAGTACTTCTGCGGCATGGCCTCGGTCACGGCCAACTCCCGAATGACATTCGCGTTCTCCCGGGACAGCGCGCTACCCGGGTCGCGGTATTGGTCGATCGTCAATCCACGCACGCACACCCCGACCAACTCCATCTGGTTCTGCGTGGTGTTGTCGATCATCCTGGCCAGCCCGGCTCTGTTCAACGCCACGGCCTACCTCGCCGTGACCTCCATCGCCGTGATCGGGCTCTACATCGCCTATGTCGGGCCGGTCTTCCTGCGCCGCCGTACCGCCGACTTCGAGCCGGGTCCGTGGAACCTCGGCAGGTGGAGCCCCCTGATCGGGTGGGTCGCCGTCGTGTGGGTGTGCGTCATCTGCGTGATGTTCATCCTGCCCCCGGTCTCCCCGGTCACCGTCGACTCGTTCAACTACGCGCCCATCGCGGTGATCGTCGTCGCGGTCTTCGCCACCGTGTTCTGGTATGTCCGCGGCCGTGAGCACTTCATGAAGGACATCGACCCCGCACACGCGTCGGCCGAGACCCCGGAGGAAGTGCTCGACGAGGAGGTGGAGCCGTGAGCGGCAGTTCGCCGCATTCGCCTGCCGGGGACCTGGCCGACGACGCGCTGCGGCAGGTCGCGCTGCGCCCCGTGAGAGCCCATCACGCGTTCGAGTCGTGTGTCGAGCAACTCGCGACGGCGGTGCGTCTCGGTGTCTATCCGAAGGGCAGCATGCTTCCGCCCGAGCGGGAGCTGGCCGCCCGGATGGAGGTGTCCCGGGCGTCGCTGCGAGAGGCGATCGCGGCGTTGCGCGAGGCGGGGCTGCTGCAGACCGTCCGTGGGCGTGGTGGGGGGACCATGGTCCTGGCCCAGCCCGAGATCGTGCGGGACCAACCTGCCGATCTGGGGGAGCGACGGGACGACCTGCTCGACTCGCTGGTCCTGCGGCGCATCGTCGAGCCGGGGGCGAGTGCCCTGGCGGCGTCGTACCGGCCGGACGGCCGGCAGCAGAGAATGTTGCGGGCCGCCTTGGACGAGGTGAAGGCGGCCGACTCCCGTCGAGCCCATCGGCAGGCGGATTCGCGACTGCATCTGGCCATCGGGACGCTCACAGGGTCGATCCACGTGATGGACGCCGTCACGCGCGTGCAGGCGGATCTGCATACGTTGTTGACGGCGATTCCCGTGCTGGGCGTCAACATCGACCACTCGAATCATCAACACGACGTGATCGTGGGCGCGATCATCGAGGGTGACGCGGACGCAGCGCGCCGGAGCATGGAGCAGCACTGCGACGACACGGCGGCATTGCTGCGTGGCCTGCTCGGATGAGTGGTGCCGGTGAGGAAGGAAGAGGACTCATGACGTCGATTCGACCCAACGGGCGGATGCTGTCGCTGGATGATCTGAGGTCGCGGATCGAGGCCGACGAGATCGACACGGTCATCGTGGCGTTCACCGACATGCAAGGCCGACTGAAAGGCAAGCGCCTGCATGCGCGGTTCTTCATCGACGAGGTCGTCGAGCACGGCACGGAAGGCTGCAACTACCTGCTCGCGGCCGACGTCGAGATGAACACCGTCGACGGATACGCGATGACCTCGTGGGAGAAGGGCTACGGTGACATGGAGTTCCGGCCCGACTTCGACACGATCAGGCTGCTGCCGCACCTGCCTGCGACCGCGATGATCCAGTGCGACCTCTTGTGGATGGACCACACGTGGGTCGACCAGGCGCCGCGACGGATTCTGTCGGCGCAGCTGGAGCGGGCGGCGTCCGACGGGCTGATCGCGGTGGCCGGGACGGAGCTCGAGTTCATCGTGTTCGACGACACCTACGAGCAGGCCTGGGACCGCGGATATCACGGCCTCACGCCGTCGAACCAGTACAACGTGGACTATTCCATCCTGGGCACGAGCCGGGTCGAACCGCTGTTGCGGGACATCCGCAACACGATGTATGGCGCGGGTCTGGACGTCGAGTCGGCCAAGGGGGAGTGCAACCCCGGGCAGCACGAGATCGGATTCCTCTACGACGAGGCCATGCGCACCGCGGACAACCACGTGGTCTACAAGAACGCGGCCAAGGAGATCGCCTCCCTGCACGGCAAGTCGATCACCTTCATGGCGAAGTACAACGACCGAGAAGGCAGTTCCTGCCACATCCACCTGTCGTTGCGCGGCAAGGACGGGTCGTTGGTGTTCTGGGACGAGGAGAACGGCCGCCGGAGCCGGATGTATGACAACTTCATCGCCGGCATCCTCGCCACGATGGCGGACTTCACCTTGTTGTACGCACCGAACGTCAACTCCTACAAGCGGTTCGCCGATGGGTCGTTCGCGCCGACGACGATCGGTTGGGGCACGGACAACCGCACCTGCGCGGTGCGTCTGGTCGGGCACGGCGCCGGGGCTCGACTGGAGAATCGGTTGCCCGGTGGTGATGTGAACCCCTATCTCGCGGTGGCCGCGATGCTGGCCGGCGGGTTCCACGGGATCGATCACGACCTGGAGCTGACAGAGGAGGTCACGGGCAATGCCTACACGTCCGGTCTGGAGCATGTGCCGACCACATTGCAGGCGGCACGCGACCGGTTCCATGCGTCGGACCTGGCGCGCAAGGCGTTCGGGGACGAGATCGTCGACCACTACACGAACATGGCGGATGTCGAGTTGGCCGCCTACAACGCCGTGGTGACCGACTGGGAGTTGCGGCGCGGATTCGAGAGGATGTGACACACCGTTGAGTGAGACCTACAGCGTCGTCAACCCGTCCACCGAGGAGGAGATCCGGCAGGTCGAACTTGCCGATGTGGACGACGTGGATGCGGCGATCGAGCGAGCCCACGCGGCCTTCACGACATGGCGAGGGGTCGACCCGGGGGAGCGGGCAAGCCTGTTGCGTGGCTTCGCCGCGGTGGTCGACGCGCACATCGACGAATTGGCGGCCCTGGAGGTCGAGGGGGCCGGGCACACGTGGGGCAACGCCCGGTGGGAGGCCGGCAACGTCCGGGACGTGCTCAACTATTATTCCGCCACGCCGGAACGGCTGTTCGGGCGGCAGATCCCGGTCCCCGGCGGGGTCGACGTCACGTTTCGCGAGCCCCTCGGAGTCGTCGGAGTGATCGTGCCGTGGAACTTCCCGATGCCGATCTTCGGGTGGAGCGTCGGCCCGGCGCTGGCCGCCGGCAACACCGTGGTGGTCAAGCCGGCGGAGCTGACGCCGCTGACAGCCATGCGCATCGGTGAACTCGCGCTGGAGGCGGGGCTTCCCGAGGGAGTGCTGACGGTCATTCCTGGCCGTGGTGACGTCGTGGGGGAGCGGTTCGTGACGCATCCGCTGGTGCGCAAGGTGTCCTTCACCGGATCGACGGCCGTCGGCAAACGGGTGATGGCCGGGTGCGCGCAGCAGGTCAAGAGGTGCACCCTGGAGCTCGGAGGCAAGAGTGCCAACATCGTGTTCGCCGACGCCGACCTGGCGGCGGCCGCGGCGAGTGCGCCGTATGCCGTGTTCGACAATTCGGGTCAGGACTGTTGCGCGCGTTCGCGGATCCTGGTGCAACGCAGTGTCTACGACGAGTTCCTCGGTCGTCTCGAGGATGCGGTGACGGAGATGCGCGTTGCCGATCCCGGCACCGATCGCGCCAGCGAGATGGGGCCGTTGATCTCCGCCGGGCAGCGTGACCGTGTCCGCGGCTACCTGACCGACGTGGAGGTGGCGTTCACGGGGGCGGCGCCGGACGGCGCCGGCTATTGGATGCCGCCGACCGTGGTGCTGCCTCGTGGCACGCGCGACCCCGTCTGGCAGGAGGAGGTCTTCGGGCCCGTCGCGGCGGTGCTGCCGTTCGACGACGAGGACGAGGCGGTCGCGCTGGCCAACGACTCGGCATACGGGCTGTCGGGGTCGATCTTCACCCGTGACGTGGGCCGTGCGATGCGTGTCGCGCGCGGCGTGGAGTCGGGCAATCTGAGTGTGAACTCGCATTCGGCGGTGCGATATTGGACGCCGTTCGGAGGCTTCAAACAGTCCGGCATCGGCCGGGAACTCGGACCGGACGCACCGAATGCGTTCACCGAGGAAAAGAATGTGTTCATCGCCACGGACAAGGAGGCTTGAGGTGAGCGGACGAGTGCAGGGTCGCACGGCGGTCGTGACCGGCGGAGCGTCGGGGATCGGCCTGGCCGCGTGCCGGCGGTTGGCGCAGGAGGGCGCGCAGGTCGTGGTCGCGGACGTCGACGACGTCGCAGGCCCCAAGGCCGCCGAGGAGGTCGAGGGACTGTTCGTGCACACGGACGTCACCGACAAGGGCGAGGTCGATGCGCTGTTCAAGGCGGCGAAGGACACCTACGGCTCGGTCGACATCGCCTTCAACAACGCCGGAATCTCGCCGCCGGAGGACGACTCGATCCTGGACACCGACCTCGACGCCTGGCGACGAGTGCAGGAGGTCAACCTGACCAGTGTGTATCTGTGCTGCAAGGCGGCGCTGCCGTATATGCGCGAGCAGCAGCGCGGGTCGATCATCAACACCGCGTCGTTCGTGGCAGTGATGGGTGCAGCCACGTCGCAGATCTCGTATTCGGCCTCCAAGGGCGGTGTGCTGACCATGAGCCGCGAGCTGGGGGTGCAATTCGCGCGGGAGGGGATCCGCGTGAACGCACTGTGCCCCGGGCCGGTGAATACCCCGCTGCTGCAGGAGCTCTACGCCAACGACCCGGAGAAGGCGCAGCGCCGCCTGGTCCATGTGCCGATGGGGCGTTTCGGTGAGCCCGAGGAGATGGCCAATGCGGTGTTGTTTCTCGCCTCCGACGAGTCGAGCTTCATGACGGCGTCGACGTTCCTGGTCGACGGGGGCATCTCCGGGGCTTACGTGACGCCGCTGTGAGCCGTCCACCGATCATCGGCATCTCGACCTATCGGGAACAGTCCCGTTTCGGTGTGTGGGACGTGCAGGCGGACGTGCTGGCCGGTTCGTATGCCGACTCCATCTGGCGCGCCGGAGGCATGCCGGTGCTGTTACCTCCCGTGACCGGCGACGAGCAGACGGCCACAGCCGTCTGCGAGCGGCTCGACGCCCTCGTCGTGGCCGGAGGCGCCGACGTCGACCCGGGAGCCTACGGGAGACCCACGGACTCGCACACGGCCGGGCTGCGTCCGGATCGGGACCGGTGGGAACTCGCGCTCTTCGACGCTGCCGAGCCACTCGGCATACCGGTGCTGGGTGTTTGTCGCGGTATGCAGGTCATGGCGGTGGCCGCCGGTGGAGTGCTGGAACAGCACCTGCCCGACGTGGTCTCGCACAACGGCCACAGTCCGGGAGGTGACGTCTACGGCACGATCGCCGTCGATGTCACCGAGGGGTCGCGCCTGCGCGGGCTGATCGGACCACAGGCCACGGTGCAGTGCCATCACCACCAGGCGGTCGAGACCCATCCGGGTCTGGATGTCGTGGCCCGCGCCGCCGACGGCACGATCGAGGCTCTGGAACGACCCGGTGACCGGTTCTGGTTGGGTGTCCAGTGGCACCCGGAAGTCAGTGAAGACATCGGCCTCTTCACCGGGATCGTCGCCGCAGCACGCGACTTCGCCGCCTGATCGAGTGGTCGAGCCGACTATGCATCCCCAACCGGCCGATCGAGTAGTCGAGCCGTTAGGCGAGACGTATCGAGATCTGGTCAGGCACAGGGACACTCGGCCATCGTGGTCGGTGCGGCGGGTTTCGATACGCT
>CAZMLG010000033.1:5855-23948 GCA_964566985.1 uncultured Intrasporangiaceae bacterium | reverse complement strand
CGAACAGCAGCGTCTGGGTGCGGATGATCGCGTAGATGCCGACCTTGGTGAGCAGCCCGGCGAAGACGGCCGTCACCGGGGCGGGAGCCGTGGGATAGCTGTCCGGCAGCCAGAAGGACAGCGGGAACACGGCCGCCTTGATCGAGAACACGCTGAGCAGCAGCAGTTGCAGCACGAGCCGCACGTGCGGCGAGACGTCGCCGAGCCGCTCCGACAGCTGTGCCAGGTTGAGCGTGCCGGCCGCGGCATACACCGCGGCGAGCCCGATGAGGAACAGTGAGGAGGACACCACGTTGACCACGACGTAGATCGTCCCGGCGCGGATGCGCGCTCCCGTGCCGCCGAGCGTGAGCAGCACGTAACTGGCGAACAGCAGGATCTCGAAGCTGACGAACAGGTTGAACAGGTCGCCGGCGAGGAACGCGTTGGAGACACCGGCCGAGAGCACGAGGAACGTCGGGTGATAGATCGAGACCGGGGTGCCGTGCTCGTCACCCGTCATGCCCTGGCCGAGTGAATAGACCAACACCGCGAGCGTCACGATCGCGGAGATCAACAGCATGATCGCCGAGAGACGGTCGGCCACCAGGCTGATGCCCAACGGAGGCTGCCACGCACCGATCCAGACGGCCTGTGGTCCGTCGTGGTCGACGGCATACACCAGGGCGGCCGCGACGGCGACGACGATGGCCAGGATCGTCGTGCTGGCGGCGCGCTGGGCCACCGGGTGACGCCGCAGCGTCAGGGTGAGTCCGGCGCCCAGCAGCGGGAGGATCACCGGGAGAGGCACGAGGGTGTTCATCGCGGTGTGCCCTCCTCCTCCGGCGTCTCGGGGTCGTCGTCGGTGTCACTGCGGTGCGCGAGGTCGAAGCTGTCGGATGCCTCGTCCGCAGCGGCCAGTTCGCGGATCATGGCGTCCTCGACGTCGTCCTGCACGTGGTCGTGGCCGTTCAGCTGCCAGCTGCGGTAGGCCATGGCGAGCACGAAGGCGGTCGTGGCCAGGCTGATGACGATCGCGGTGAGGACGAGTGCCTGCGGCAGGGGGTCGCTCATCGCCGCATCGCCGTGCCCTCCGATGATCGGTGCGCGATGGGCCGATCCGCCGGCGATGAGGAAGAGCAGGTTGACCCCGTTGCCGAGCATGAGCACCCCGATCAGCACCCGCGTGAGGCTTCGCTCGAGCAGCAGGTAGACGCCGCAGCCGATCACCGCCTACGCGGCCAGGATCACGGCGACGCGGGCACTCATGTGGGGGCCCCCGCGATTTAACGAGCGCCGAAGGCGCGCGAACTTCGTGGGGTGGTCATGTCGGGGTCCTCGCGAAGTATCGGAGCGAGCGTGCGAGTGGAGAACTTCGTGGGGTGGCACTCATGTCGCGTCCTCCATCGCTCGCTGCTCCTGCAGGATGTGCCGGTCGATGCCGGATCCGAGGCTGCGCAGCAGGTCGAGCAACAGTCCGACCACGATCAGATAGACCCCCACGTCGAAGATGGTGGAGGTCACCAGGTGCAGGTCGCCCAGCAACGGCAGGTGGACGTCGATCAGCGCGCTCTGCAGCACGGCTCCGCCGAACGCGAGCGGCGCCAGCCCGGACGCGGTCGCGATGAACAGCCCGATGCCCATGAGCGCGCCGGCATCGACGGGTGCCGCCTCGTCCAGCTCGTAGCGCCCCCCGGCCAGGTAGCGCACGACCAGGGCCAACCCGGTCACCAGGCCGGCCGCGAAGCCGCCGCCGGGGTCGTTGTGGCCCGACAGCAGCAGATAGACGGAGAAGATGACGATGGTGTGGAACACCAGGCGGGTGATGACCTCGAAGATGATCGAGCGTCGTTCGGGGGCCAGGGTGCGCCCGCCGGCCAGCCACGTCGGGGGGCCGGGCAGGGGCCCGGTGTATTCGCTGACCCGCCGGATCATCGACGAGCGCGAGCCGATGAAGATCAGGCTCGCCACACCGGTGGCCGCTGCGACCAGCACGGCGATCTCGCCCATCGTGTCCCACGCACGGATGTCGACCAGCGTGACGTTGACGATGTTGCGGCCGCCGCCGAAGGTCAGCGCCGCGCGTGAGAACTCCTTCGAGACCGGCGTCGCCGTGCGGGCCCCCGTCGCGACCAGCATCACCCCGGCGACGACGACGGCGACGAGCGCGCCGATGCCCATGGCGCCGTAGCGGATCCGCGTCATGCGTCGGTCGCTGAAGTAGGCCGGCAGGCGGCGCATGACCAGCACGAACACGACCAGGCTGACGGTCTCGACGAGCACCTGGGTCAGCGCCAGGTCGGGTGCTCCGTGCAGCAGGAACAGGGTGGCGGTGCCGTATCCGGTGACCCCGACGAGCACGACGGCCTTCAACCGCCGCCGCGCGTTGACGGTGAGCAGGGCCGCGACCACGATCGCCAGGCTCACCACGAGCTGGCCGCCGTTGTCGGCCAGGAACACCGTGGTCGATCCGCCCAACGCCGGCAGCAGCGCCGTGCCGGGCAGCACCACCACGACCAGCAGGATCACCAGCAGATAGAACGTCAGCGAGCCGCGCTGGGTCAGGCCGGTCACCTCGACGGCGCCGCGGTCCAGCCGGCGCATCGCGCGCCGGTAGCCGCCCTCGGCGCTCCACGGCGCGCTCAGCACGGCCTGGACACCGGCGAACCGGGCACGGCCGCGGAACATCAACAGCCCGACCACGATCGCCACGGCGGACAGCAGCAGCGGCAGCCCGGGCTCGTGCCAGAGCGCCAGGCCCGGATGATGCCCTCCGGCCGGCAGCTCGTCGGCATACGCGCGCAGGACGGTGTTGAGCGGGCCGCTGAGGAAGCCGAGCGTGAGGGAGAGGCCCGCCAAGATCACCGGCGACGCCGCGAACCCGGTGGGCACGCGGGACAACGTGGTGGCCTCGGTGCCCGGCTTGTCCGCGAACGTGCCCCACAGGAACCGCGCGGTATAGGCCACGGTCAGCGCCGACCCGACCACGACACCGAGCAGCACCGTCCATCCGGCGACGCGGCCCAGGCCGGTGCCGTCGCCGTGCCGCGCCACCCCGACCAGGGCCCCGAGGACGCTCTCCTTGGCCACGAAGCCGACCAGCGGGGGCAACCCGGCCATCGACGCACCCGCCAGGACCGCCGCGATCGTCAGCACCGGCATCCGGCGCGCGAGCCCGGACAGCCGGCGCAGATCGCGGGTGCCGGCCTGCCGGTCGACGACGCCGACCACGAGGAACAACGTCGCCTTGAACAACGCGTGTCCCACCAGCAGGGCCAGCCCGGCCAGGGCGGCGGCGCGGGTGCCCACGCTCACGACGATCAGCAGGAAACCGAGCTGACTGACCGTGCCGTAGGCAAGCAGCAGCTTCACGTCGAACTGCCGCAGCGCGCGCCACCCCCCGAGCAGCATCGTGAGCACCCCCAGAGTCAGCATGATGCCGCGCCAGCCGGGCGACCCGGCGAAGGCGGGGGCGAGCAACGCCACCAGATAGACCCCGGCCTTGACCATGGCCGCGGCGTGCAGGTAGGCGCTGACCGGTGTCGGCGCCTGCATCGCGCCGGGAAGCCAGAAGTGGAACGGGAACTGGGCCGACTTGGACAGTGCCCCGACCAGCAGCAGGATGACGGCCACATGGACCGCGGTGCCGCCGGGCGGATCGGCGAGGAGCTCGGTGATGCGGAACGTGCCGGCCTCGATCCCGAGCAGCAGGATGCCGACGAGCATCGCCAGTCCGCCCAGCGTGGTCACCAGCAGCGCCTGCATCGCCGACTCGCGGCTCGCGCGCCTGGTCGGGTGGTGGCCGATGAGCAGGTAGGACAGGATCGTCGTCAGTTCCCAGAAGACGTAGAGCAGCAGCAGGTCGTCGGCGATGACCAGGCCCAGCATGGCGCCGGCGAACCCGACGAACACGCCGGCGAAGGTGCCCAGCCCGGGGTCGTCCTCGTCGAAGTACCAGGCGCAGTAGAAGAGCACCAGTGCCCCGATCCCGGTGACCAGCAGCACCATGACCCACTGCAGCGGGCCGACCGCGAACGCGAGATCCAGGTCCAGTTGCGGCACCCACCGGACGACCTCCGTGGAGACCAGGCCGTCGGCCGCGGACGAGCCCCAGGCAACCGCCGCGACGCAGCAGGAGAGGGCCGGGACCAGGGCGAGCACCCAGAAGGCGCGTCGGCCGATGAACCGGACCAGATACGGTGCGCTGCCGGCCGCCACGATGTGCGCGGTCAGCAGAGCGAGCATCATCGAGGGTCTCCTGTGGGGCGCCGGCGGTCCGGACAGGTGGTGCGAATCATCCTACGGGGCGGTCGGACACCGCTGCGCCGTCGAGGGTGCCACGTGCGGGGGAGGCGTGGCGCCCGGACGCTACGCAGGTAGGGGGTGCGAATGGCTCTCGAGAGTGACGCGCGGCCGGGCTCCCCCTCCCTAGCGTCCCGGGCATGACGACCACGAGACTCTCTGCGAAGGCCCGCCGTCAGGTGGGGGACTACACCGAACTCATGCGGCGAGTCAGGGCCGCCGGGATGCTGGAGCGATCGCCACGGCACTACGCCACCCGGATCGCCGTGCTCGCGGCAGGGTATGCGGTGGCCCTGGCGGCCCTCGTCGTGCTGGGGCACACGTGGTGGCAACTCGCGGTCGCGGCAGGGTTCGGGGTGCTGTTCACCCAGACCGCATTCCTCGCACACGACGCGGCTCATCGGCAGATCTTCGCCGAGGGCCCCCGGAACGAATGGGCCGCCAGGATCCTCGGCAACCTGGTGGTCGGGCTCAGCCACGGCTGGTGGATGCGCAAACACTCGCGTCATCACGCGAATCCCAACAAGGTCGGCGCCGATGAGGACATCCGCCCCGGCGTGCTGCTGTTCACCCCGGAGGACGCGGCACGCCGCACCGGGATCCGCGGATGGCTCACCGCGCGGCAGGGATGGCTGTTCTTCCCCCTGCTCACGCTGGAGGGGCTCAGCCTGCACGTGGGGGCGATCCGGACGGTGGCCGGCGACCGCACCCTGCGGCACCGCCGCGCGGAGGCGGCACTGTTGGCGGTGCGCCTGATCGGATGGCCCGTCCTGCTGGTCGCGCTGCTCGGACCGGGCCTGGGCGCAGCGTTCCTCGCGGTCCAGCTCATGGTCTTCGGCGTCTACACGGGAGCCAGCTTCGCGTCCAACCACAAGGGCATGCCGTTGGTGCCGGCGGACACGCGGATCGACTTCCTCTCCCGGCAGGTGCTCACGTCGCGCAACGTGCGTGGGGGGCGCGGGGTCGACGTGCTGATGGGCGGGCTGAACCTGCAGATCGAGCATCATCTGTTTCCCAGCATGCCCAGCCGGAATCTGCGCCGGGTGCAGCCGATGGTGCGGGAGTTCTGCGCACAGCGGCAGATCGCCTACACCCAGGCCGGTCTCTTCGAGTCCTACGGGATCGTGGTGCGCCACCTCAACCGGGTCGGACTCGGCGACCGGGACCCGTTCGCCTGCCCGTTCGTCGTCGCCCACCGGACGGGCTGAGATCAGTGCTCCCTCCGGGGGATGTGGATGAGAGCCTGCCGGGCCAACAGCGCGGTGGGAACGGCGGCGATGAGCATGAGCGCGAGGCCGTAGGGCGCGGCGGCGGTGAAGTCCAGGACCTCGCCGTTGGTGGTGGCCCACAGCTTGGTGCTGAGCGTGTCGATGCCGGTGGGATGCAACAGCAACGTCGTCGTCAGTTCCTTTTCGACCTCGATGAGGACGAACAGGGCTCCCACGGCCAGCCCCGGCAAGGAGAGGGGCAGCCCGACGCGCAGGGCCGTGCTGGTGCGCCCGTGCCCGAGCGAGCGCGCCGCGTCGTCGAGTGCCGGGGTGGCGCGCGCCATCCCGACGTATTGGTTCTGCACCGCCAGCGGCAGGAAGAGGATGACGTAGGCCAGGACCAGCATGGTCGAGGTGAGATAGATCGGATGCAGCCAGTGCACCCCGAGATAGACCAGGGCGAGCGCCAGGATCACCCCCGGCAGCGAGTGGGCGACCCAGATCCCGCGCTCCGCGACGGTCGCGATGCGGCCGGGATGGCGGGCGGCCAACACACTGACCGGCAGGCCGACCAGCGTGGCGGCGAGGGCCGCCAGCAGGCCGAGGCGCGTCGTGACGAACGCCGCGTGGGCCAGCGGCCCCCAGGCCACCCCGGACCCGTGCGGGCCGTAGGTGCGGATCAGTCCGGTGACGGTGACGTAGGCCGGCACCCCCAGCGAGAGCGCGGTGACCAGCAGACAGGCGAGCAGAGCCCACGGCGTGGCCCACCCCAGGCGCCGCGGCGGGCGAGGGCGGGCCGCGCCGGACCCGACCCGCAGCGGTCGTGGGCGCCCCCGCAGCAGGCGGTCGAGCAGCAGGACGGCCACCGAGACGACCGCGAGCAGCAGCGACAGCGCTCGCGCCGACTGCGGATCCCCGAAGGAGGTGACCCGTTGCACGATCGTGGTGGTCAACGTCGGATATCCCAACAACTGCAGCGCGCCGTATTCGGCGAGCATGTGCAGCGCGATGATCAGGCCGCCGCCGGCGATGGCGGGACGCAGATGCGGCAGCGTCACGCGCAGGAACGTCGAGATGCCGCCGTGCCCGAGCGACCGTGCGGCCTCCTCCTGGGCGGGATCCAGGCCGCGCAGCGCGGCGATGGTGGGCAGGAAGACATAGGGGAAGACGCTCAACGTGAGGATGAGCACGGCTCCGCCGTAGCCGAAGATGAGCTGTGAGTCGGGGGCGAACCGCAGGCTCGCGGCGACCCACGTGTAGGACGTGACGAAGCCGGGCACCGCGAGCGGCAGGGTGAACAGCACCGTCCACATGCGCCGCAACGGCAGGTTGGTGCGAGTGACCAGCAGCGCCAGCCCGACCCCGAGCACGACGCACGCGGTGCTGACTCCGACGGCCAGGAGGATGGAGTGGGTCAGCGCCGGTCGCACGATCGGCGCGGTCAGCTCACGCCGCAGCCGGTCGAGGCCGAGGCCCTCGCGCAACACGAGGTATCCGATCGGGGCGAGCGACACGGCCGCGACGGCCAGCGCAAGCAGGGACAAGATCACGGGTCGGCGCCCGTGCACGCTGTCATGCGGCCGCGGTCGACCGGTCCGGGTGCGGGGTGCGTGCCTCGTATCCGAAGGACTGGTGTCCGCGCGGCGGCTGGTCAGCGGTGTGCTCAGGAGATGCCCACCTGCTCGAGCAGTTCACGCGCGGCATCCGTGTCCGCGAAGACCGACTGGTCGACGTCCGGTGCGTGCAGCGACGAGAGCGCCGGCAGTCCGGAGATCTTGCTCTTGACGCCCTTGGCGACGGGGAACTGGGCGCCGTCCTTGTCGGCGTCGGACCCACCGATGATGGCCTGACCGCCGTGCGGGGCGACGAGCCAGGCGAGGAACTTCTTGGCCTGCGCCTTGTGGGTGCTCGACTTGAGGATCCCGGCACCGGACGCCATCAGCAGACCGCCCGCGTCGGGGTGCGGGAAGTAGTAGATCTTGGACGTCAGGTGCGAGGGTCCGCCCTTGGTCTGCGCGAGGCGCCACCAGTAGTAGTGGTTGCTCAGCCCGAAGGCGTGTCGGCCCGCCTCGACGGTGTCCCGGACCTTGCCGTTCTTCTGCTCGTTGATGCCGTTGGTCTTGATCCCCTTGAGCCAGGAGAGCGTCTTGCTCTTGCCGATCGTGTTGATCAGATAACTGACGGTGGCGACGAAGGCGCCGGAGGGCGCGTAGGCGAACATGCCCTTCCAGCGGGGCTTCGACAGGTCCATGATGCTGTGTGGCAACTGGCTCTTGCTGATCTTCTTCGGGTTGTAGTAGATGACGCGGGAGCGCGCGGCATACGGCAGCCAGTCCTTGCTGGAGGGCACCAGCCGCTGGTCGACCTGGGCGAAGTCGCTGCGGGGGACCTTGAGGAACAGGTGGTGCTGCGCCACCTGGCTGGCCGGGCCCGGGTCCTCGGAGAGATAGAGGTCGGCCGTCGTCTTGTCGCCCTCCTCGATGATCTGGTTGGCGATGTCGGCGTCTTCGCCGTCGCGGATCTGGATCGCGATCCCGGTCTTCTTGGTGAACGCGGCCGCGACCGAGTCCAGCAGGTCGCGGTGCTGGCCGCTGTAGATCGTCAGTGTCCCCGACCCCGAACTGCCGCCGTCGGGGTTTGATCCGCTGCTACAGGCGGTGACTCCGAGACCGAGGCCGACGGTCAGTCCGACGGCGGTGGCACGGCGAAAAGTGGCGCGGGAGCGCAGCGGGGACACGGGTTCTCCTTTCATCGACCTCGCTCTGAGGCATAGGTAAGCCTACGCTTACTCACGGGGAGGAGAAGGCCAGGGCGGTCCCGGTCACGGACACCCGGACCCGGTCGGTGGTGTGCGGCGCCTCGGCGCCGTGGGTGCGGACGGTGACCTGTCGACCGTGCGGAGACAGCCGCACGTCGACGGTCGCGTCATGGCCGTAGAACCGGCGGTCGACGACGGTGGCGGCGATCCCGTGATCGCCCAGGACGAGTTGCTCGGGCCGCAGCATCACCGTGCACTCGCCCGCGGCGGGGCCGGATTCGGCCGCCTCCAAGGGGATCCGGCCCAGCTCGCACTCGACGTTGCAGGGGCCGACTCGGCGGCCCGGCAGCAACACCACGTCACCGACGAACTCGGCCGTCTGGCGATCGGCCGGATGGTGGTAGAGCCGGCCGGGGGCGTCGGATTGCACGACGTGCCCGTCACGCATGACGGCGACCCGATCGGCGAGCGAGAGCGCCTCCGCCTGGTCGTGGGTCACCATCACCGTCGTGGTCTCCAATCCACGCAGCAACGCGGTGACCTGCTTGCCGAGGTCCAGCCGCAAGCTCGCGTCCACCGCGGAGAAGGGCTCGTCCATGAGAATGACCTGCGGCCGGGGCGCCAGGGCCCGGGCCAGGGCGACGCGTTGTTGCTGCCCGCCGGACAACTCGTCCGGGCGACGTCGTTCCATGCCGGCGAGGTCGACGAGCTCGAGGACCTCGTGCACCCGCCGGCGCCGCTCCCGCCGGCCCATGCCGGACGTGCCGCGACCACCGAACGTCAGGCCGAACCCGACATTGCTCGCGACGCTCAGATGCGGGAAGAGGGCGCCTTCCTGCGCGACGAATCCGATGCCGCGCCGCTCCGGCTCGACGAAGGCCCCCCGGCCTGCCAGCAGGCGCCCGTCCATGCTGATCGTGCCGTGCGTCGGGCGCAGGAACCCGGCGAGCACGCGCAGCAGCGTCGTCTTGCCGCAGCCGGAGGGCCCGAGGATCGCGGTGAGCCCCGACGTCTCGATGTCCAGATCGACATCGTGCAGCGCGGACACCCGCCGTGGTCCGGACCCGAAGGACACGTCGATGTCGCGAACCTGTAGCACACATTTAGGCTAGCCTCAGCTTGCCCGGTGGTGCACGTGGGGGCGTGACCCAATGGTTACCGCACAAAATCTGTGAAGCTGCACCATCCGTGCGTGGTTACAGTTAGGCTCCCCGGAACACGTTCAGCACACGACCGGAGGACAGCGTGCTTCGACGACTCATGGTGGCCGTCGCCTTATGCCTGATTTCCCTCCTGGTGGCGTCCGGGGCCGCGGCATCGGCCGCCGACCGCGCCGACGGGGCGAGCGTGGCCGCGCAACCGGCTGCCACCTCGTCGCCCGCAGGGCAGGCGATCTTCGGCACCGTGCGGTCACCGTCCGGCAAGCCGCTCGCCGGAGTGAAGATCACCGTCTCCCAGGGCGATACGACGATCAAGGCGGCCACGACCGACAAGAAGGGCACCTGGAAGGTGCCGGTGGACAAGCCCGGGGTCTATGTCGTCACGCTCGACACGAAGACCCTGCCCAAGGGCGTGCAGATGCGCCAGAAGGGCGGCCAGAAGCTCGGCCATGTCGAGGTGAGCACCGGCGAGCAACAGCCGATCCTCTTCGGGCTCGCTCCGAAGGGCAAGGCTCAGGAGCCCCAGGCGACGAGCACCGCGGCATCCACGGACGATTCGTCGTCCTCGTCCTCCGAGTCGGAGGACGAGGACGAGGGTGGTTCGCTCTCCGAGGGCAGCAGCGGGTCGAGCTTCGGGTCGCAGCTGATCGACCTGTTCATCGGCGGCATCCAATACGGCGCGATCATCGCCATCACCGCGGTCGGCCTGTCCCTGGTGTTCGGCACCACCCGGCTGATCAACTTCGCGCACGGCGAGCTGGTGATGATCGGCGCCGTCGTGGCCTACCTCGCCTCCAGCGGTCCCGGCAACCTGCCACTGGTGATCGCGGCGATCATCGCCATGGTCGCCGTCGGGGCGCTCGGCGCCGGCATGGAGCTCACGTTGTGGCGACCGTTGCGCAAGAGGCAGGCCGGGCTGATCCAGATGTTCATCATCTCGATCGGGGTGTCGCTGTTCCTGCGCCACGTCATCCTGGCGTTCTTCGGCGGTCGGCGCCGACAATACGACCAGTATGCGGTGCAGCACTCGCTGCACCTCGGTCCGATCTCGATCACGCCGCGTGACCTGGTCATCACGGTCGTGTCGCTGCTGATCCTCGTCGCGGTCGCCCTGATGCTGCAGCACACCCGCATCGGCAAGGCGACGCGTGCCGTCGCCGACAACAAAGACCTCGCGGAGGCTTCCGGCATCGATGTCAACCGGGTCATCCTGATCGTGTGGATCGTCGGCGGTGCACTCGCCGGCCTGGGAGGGGTCTTCTTCGGGCTGTCCGAGGCCGTCTTCTGGAACATGGGCTTCAACCTGCTGCTGCTGATGTTCGCCGGCATCATCGTCGGTGGGCTGGGCAGCGCCTACGGCGCGATGATCGGCAGCCTGTTGGTCGGCCTGGTCGCCCAGCTGTCGACGTTGTGGTTCTCGCCCGAACTGCAGAACGCCTGGGCACTGTTCGCATTGATCATCGTGCTGCTCTTCCGGCCGCAGGGCATCCTCGGCCGAGCCGAGCGGGCAGGATAGACAGGGATATTCATGGACATCATGCACGTCCTGTCGGACGCACTCAGCGGCGCGGTCGGGCCGGAGGCGGCCATCTATGCGCTGGCCGCGATCGGGCTCAACATCCACTTCGGCTACACCGGCCTGCTCAACTTCGGTCAGGTCGCCTTCATGCTCGTCGGCGCCTACGGTCTGGCCGTCAGCGTCGTGACGTTCGGCTGGTCGTTCTGGGTCGGCATCCTGGTCGGCATCGCCTGTGCCGTCGTGCTCGCGCTCATCCTCGGCATACCGACGCTGCGGCTGCGCGGTGACTATCTGGCGATCGCGACGATCGCCGCCGGTGAAGTGTTGCGCTATGTCTACCGATCCGGGTATGCCGAGCCCGTCACCAACGGCGTCTTCGGCCTGCGGCAGTTCGCCGACACCTTCTATTCGCTCAGCCCGCTGCCGGACAGCAACCTGGACCTCGGCATCGTGACGTTCACCTCCCGCAACCTGTGGGTGATGATCGTCTGCTGGGCACTGGTCGCGCTGGCGTGCCTGCTGGTCTACCTGCTGATCCACAGCCCCTGGGGACGGGTCCTCAAGTCGGTGCGGGAAGACGAACTCGCCGCGCGCAGCCTCGGCAAGAACGTCTACGGATTCAAGCTGCAGAGCCTCGTGCTCGGAGGCGTTCTGGGCGCGCTGGCCGGCGCGTTGATGGCGATCAACACCCAGTCGGCCTACCCCGACACCTACGACCCGAAGGTGACGTTCTATCTCTACGCGATCGTCATCCTCGGCGGGGCGGCGCGGGTGCTCGGCCCCGTCGTCGGCTCGGTGATCTTCTGGTTGATCCTCGCCTTCCTCGGATCCTTCCTGCGTGCCGCCTCGGATGCGGGCTGGCTACCGCTCAGCAGTTCGGCGATCGGCGCACTGGTCATCGCCTTCGTCGGCCTCGGCCTGGTGCTCCTGATGGTCTTCAGGCCAGCCGGGATCCTCGGCAACAGCAAGGAGATGCGTCTCGATGTCCGATAACGCGGGCGAGTCCCGTCACGTCGAGCCCGGCACGCCGACCACCGCCGACCCGTTCGCCGGTGTCGACGCGAAACCGGGTGTCGCCAAGCTCGATCCGATCCTGGTCGTCGACGATGTCACCAAGAGTTTCGGTGGCCTGCAGGCCGTCGACGTCGAGCACCTGGAGGTGCAACGCGGCACGATCACCGCACTCATCGGCCCCAACGGGGCCGGCAAGTCGACCTTCTTCAACCAGATCTCCGGATTCGACAAGCCCGACTCGGGCACCTGGAGCTTCGAGGGAGATCCGCTGGCCGGCAAGCCCGCCTACCAGATCGCTCGTCTCGGCCTGGTGCGCACCTTCCAGCTGACGAAGGCCCTGATGCGGCTGACCGCGCTGGACAACCTCATGCTCGGTGCCACCGACCAGCGCGGCGAGCGCTTCCTGCCGTCGATCCTGCGCTCGTGGAAGGGCCAGGAGAAGCAGATCGAAGCCCGCGCGGACGAATTGCTGCAGCGGTTCAACCTGGCTCACATGCGCGACGAATACGCCGGCGCGATGTCGGGCGGCCAGCGCAAGCTGCTGGAGATGGCTCGGGCGCTGATGGTGCACCCGTCGATGATCATGCTCGACGAGCCGATGGCGGGCGTGAACCCCGCGTTGACCCAGTCGCTGCTCGGACACATCCAGGCACTGCGCGACGAAGGGATGACGATCGTGCTCGTCGAGCACGACATGGACGTCGTCATGGGCATCAGCGACTGGGTGGTCTGTTTCGCCGAGGGCGAGGTCATCGCCGAAGGGCGACCTCGCGACATCCAGGCCGACCAGGCGGTCATCGACGCCTACCTCGGCTCGAAGGCCGGTCACGAGGAAACGCACGAGGTAGAGGGTGAGTCATGAACGACGCGCAGCCCACGGCTCTGCTCTACGGCCGTGACCTGGTGGCCGGTTATGTCCCCGAGGTCGACATCCTGACCGGGTGCGACGTCGATGTGCACCAGGGCGAACTGGTGGGGATCATCGGACCGAACGGTGCCGGCAAGTCCACGCTCATCAAGGCGATGTTCGGGCTCGTGCCGGTGCGGTCGGGGTCGGTGATGCTCGGAGAGAAGGACATCACGTCGCTGCCCGCGCACAAGCTGGTGGCCCACGGCCTGGGCTACGTGCCGCAGAACGACAACGTTTTCCCGTCGTTGACCATCGCCGAGAACCTCGAGATGGGGATCTTCCTGCGGCCCAAGGAGTTCGCCGAACGCAACCGGATCATCACCGAGATGTTCCCGCTGCTGGCCGACCGCAAGGCACAAAAGTGCGGGTCGTTGTCCGGTGGCGAGCGGCAGGTCGTCGCGATGGGTCGCGCGCTGATGACCGACCCGCAGGTGCTCTTCCTCGACGAGCCGTCCGCCGGATTGTCGCCGATCATGCAGGACACCGTCTTCGACGCGATCCGCCGCATCAACGAGTCGGGAGTGTCGATCCTCATGGTCGAGCAGAACGCGACCCGGTGTCTCGAGATCTGCCACCGCGGCTACGTGCTCGACCAGGGCAAGGACGCCTACACCGGCACGGGCCGTGAACTACTGCACGACCCCAAGGTGATCGAGCTGTATCTGGGCACGCTCGCCAAGGCCGGGGGCGACTGAGCCGAGCCGCATCACACGGCATACGAGAAGGCGCCGCATCCGAATCCGGATGCGGCGCCGTTCTCACGCGCGAGGCGTCAACTCATGCTGGATTCCTTGGTGGCCAGCGTCTTGAGCTTGCCGTTCTTGTAGCCGTAGACCTCGATCGTGGTCTTGCCCGGCTCGCCGACCTTCTGGAAGTCCAGCGGGCCGCTGACACCGTCGTAGTCGATGTCCTTGCCGTCGTCGAGCAACTTCTTGCACTCGGCGTAGGACGTGCACTTGGTGCCGTCCTTGGTGACCGCGTTCATCTTGTCCTTGAACACCGACGGGTCGGTGCTCTTGGCGGCGTCCGCGGCGAGCGCGATCGTCGTCACGCAGTCGAAAACCTGCGGCGCATACTGCAGTTCCTTCAGCTTCGGCGCGAACTTCTTGAGGTTCTTGATGAAGTCCGGGTTGTCCGCCGAGGCCGGAGCGGTGCCCTTCATCCCGTCGAGCACCTTCGGATTCTTCGGAGACACCAGCTTGGGCAGCTCCGCGCTGCGCAACCCGTCGGTGCCGTAGAGCTGGTCGGCCTTGATGCCCTTCTCGATCAGGCCCTTGATCACCTGCTTGCCTTCTTCGAACGTCACCAGCGCCACCGCGTCGGGCTTGGAGGCGACGATCTTTTGGACGGTGGCCGAGAAGTCCGGGGACTTCGGGTCGTAGATCACCTTGGCGGAGACCTGGGCGCCCGCATCCTTCAGTGCCTTCTCGGTGGCGTTGACCAAGCCCTTGCCGTAGTCGTCACCGCGGCCGACCAGGGCGATCTTGGAATGACCGTCCGAGATCATCTGGTTGGCCAGCACCGGACCCTGCATGGCATCCGACGGCGCGGTGCGGAAGTAGTATCCGCCGTCCTTGTAGTCGGTGAAGGTCGGAGCCGTGTTGGAGCCCGAGCACTCGATCACCTTGGAGCTGGTGACCTTGTCGATGATCGCGAGCGACATGCCCGAGGCGGCGGCGCCGATGATCGCGTCGACGCCCGCGCCGAGCACTCGGTCGGCCGACTGCGACGCGATGGCCGCGTCGTTGGCCTCGTCGCCGCCGACGAGTTTCGGGATCTTCTTGCCCAGCACACCGCCGTTCTTGTTGATGACGCTGCGCGCGTATTCGGCGGCCTGGATCTGCGGAGGGCCGAGGTAGGCCAGATCGCCGGTCTCGGGCAGCACGTAGCCGAGCTTGAGGGCGTCCTGGCTCCCACCGCCCCCGGAGCCGTCGCCGCCACCTCCGCCGGCCCCGGCACTCGCCGAGGAGCCGTCGTCGGATCCGTTGGAACTGCACGCTGTTGCGGCCATCAGGATGGCCACGCAGACCCCGACTCCGCGAAAGGTCTTGCCTGCTCGCATATTTCCCTCCTCCAAGGGGTACGGGCAAAAGGACCGATCGTCATATTCGGACCGGGTGATGGAACCTTCGCCGTACGGTCAGCAGTAGTGTTCGCGCCACGCTAGCAAGGATCCGCCGACGTGTATGCGCAATTGACCAACTCGTGATCTACCCGGAAGATCGCCGGCGTCCGGTGGGCGCACCGGCAGAAGAATTCGTTTGCCGCCGGGTCTGCCGGACAGCACGATGGACGTATGCCGTTGCCGACCGAAATCGATGCCCGCGCCGCTCTGGACGCCCTGGACGGGATCACCTGGACCCCGTTCTCCCGAGAGGACCTTCCGCAGATCGCCGAGTTCTATGCGGTCTGCGAGGACCACGATCACAACCCGGAGCGGCGATCGCTCGCCGAGCTGCAGGAGTTCTGGGACTCGCCGAGGTCGCGCCCCGACGAGGACACCCTGGTGGGTCGAACCGCCGATGGCTCGGTGGTGGCGACGGCATGGGCCGGGTGCAACCGCGCGGTCACCGAGCGCCGCGGAGTCTTCTGCGGTGGGTCGGTGCGGCCCGACCGTCGCGGTGAGGGCATCGGCCGGGCCGTGCTGCAGTGGGAGCTGGCGCACGGCGCGGCGTGGGACGGCGCGACGCGGCGCGTCGGCTACGGCCCCTTGGTGATGCGCCTCTACGCGCCGACGGAGCAGACCGACGTGCGCGACCTCGCCGAACGGCACGGCATGACCGTCGAGCGCTACTTCTTCGAGATGAGCCGGCCGGTGGGGGAGCCGGCCGAGCAACCGCTGCCCGACGGCATACGGATCGCGGGCTGGTCCGCCGATCGCAGCCGCGAGGTGCATCGGGTGATCGACGAGGCCTTCCGCGACCACTGGGGGCACGCCGACGCCACCGAGCAGATGTGGGACGAGATGATCGCCTCGAGCGTCTTCCGCCCGGACTGGAGCCTGCTGGCGATCGACGAGGCGAGCGACCGGGTCGTCGGCGCCGCGGTCAACTGCGCCTACGAGCAGGACTGGGCGGTGACCGGGACCACGGAGGGCTACACCGAGGAGCTCGGTGTGCTGCGCTCGCATCGCGGCCGCGGCGTGGCCGCCGGGCTGCTGTGTGCCTCGATCCACCGGTTCGCACAGGCCGGAATGCAGGCCGCCGCGCTCGGCGTCGATGCCGAGAACCCGACCGGCGCTCTGCGCCTCTACGAGAAGCTCGGCTATCGACGCACCGCGTCGACGTGCGCCCACACGTGGACCGCCGGCGGTCAACTGCCGGTGATGTAGCCCTCGAGCTGGTTGCGCTCGAACTCCAACTCGTCGATGCGCGACTTGACGACGTCACCGATGCTGACGATGCCGACCAGCCGGTCGCCGTCGAGCACCGGCAGGTGACGGATGCGGTGCTGGGTCATCGAGCGGGCCAGATCACGCACGTCGTCGTCCGGCCTCGCGCTGTAGACGTCGGACGTCATGATCGTCGAGACGGCCGCGTCGAGCACGCTCGCGTCGGCGCCGCGCAGCCGACGGACCACGTCGCGCTCGGAGACGATCCCGTCGATGGCGTTGCCGTCGCGGCTGACCACGACGGCGCCGATGTTGTCGCGGGCGAGCAGGTCGACCAGGTCCCGAATGGTGGACCCGGGCTCGATCGTGGCGACGTGGCTGCCCTTGGCTCGCAGGATGTCGGTGAGGCGCATGACGGTCTCCTTCCCGTGCCGGGTCGGCACCGGGCGCCGACCCGCGCGGACGCTGTTCTAGGAAGACTAACCGGGTGGCGCCGATCGGGGAACGGTTTGTGCCCGGCGGATCGCTGGGCCGACGATGCGCGACAGTGGAGTCATGACGCACAGGTATGACGTGGCGGTCGTCGGCGGGGGCATCGTCGGCCTGGCGAGCGCCCGCGCGCTGCTGGTCCGTCGGCCGCGCACCCGGGTGGTGGTGCTCGAGGCGGAGGAGCGCTTCGGGGCCCACCAGTCGGGGCACAACAGCAACGTCATCCACAGCGGCATCTATTACGAGCCGGGCAGTCTCAAGGCGCGGATGGCCCGGAGGGGCGGCGAGGCGATGATCGCCTATTGCCGAGAGCACGGCCTACCGATCGAGCGCACCGGCAAGCTGATCGTCGCCACCGGCGAGGCCCAGCGCGCACCCATGGAGGCGTTGCGCCGACGCGGCGAGGCCAACGGGGTGACCGTGCGGGAGATCGACCGCGGCGAGATCGCTGAGCGCGAACCCGCGGTCGCCGGGATCGCGGCGCTGGACGTCGCCGACACGGCGATCACCGACTTCGCCGCCGTCACCCGGTCGTATGCCGTGGACGCCGAGGCTCGGGGCGCGGTCACCTGGCGTGGTGCCCGGGTCACGGCGATCGAGGAGCGCGGCGGCGCGGTGGTCGCTGCGACGACGCGCGGCGAGGTCGAGGCGGCCGTGCTGGTCAACTGCGCCGGGCTGCAGTCCGACGTGGTCGCGCGGATGAGCGGGATCGACCCGGGGGTGCGGGTGCAACCGTTCCGCGGGGAGTATTCGCGCCTCGCGGGGCGTGAGGGGATCCGCGTCGGCCGGCCGATCTATCCCGTCCCCGACCCGGAGCTGCCGTTCCTCGGGGTGCACCTCACGCCGGGCGTCGACGGTGTCGTGCACGTCGGGCCCAACGCCGTGCCCGCGTTCTCCCGCCGCGGCTACCGGTGGCGCGACCTCGACGTCTCCACCGTCACCGCGTGGCTGCGGGACCCGGCGATGCGCCGGCTCGCGCGAGCCTACTGGCGCGACGGCGTGCGAGAGATCACCCGGTCGCTCACCAAGCCCGTGCTCGTCGCGGACGTGCAGCGGCTGCTGCCGCAGGTCGTCTCGTCCGATCTGCGCCGTGACGGGGCGGGCGTGCGGGCCCAGGCGGTCGATGACCGGGGGCGGCTGGTCGACGACTTCGTCGTGCGCACCGGCCCGCGGTCGGTGCACGTGCTCAACGCACCCTCGCCCGCCGCCACGTCCAGCCTGCTGATCGGCGATCACGTGGCCGGGCTGGTGCGCGACGCGCTGGACTGACCCGCCGCGCGACGACGGTCACCCGCCCAACTGACCACTTTCGCCCGAGATGACCACCTATACATGGTCATCTCGGGCGAAAGTGGTCATTTCGGCGGACGAGTCGGGGTCGGGGGTCCCCGCGACCGGGGGGGAGAGCCGACGGTGGGGTTAT
>CAZMLG010000033.1:0-5845 GCA_964566985.1 uncultured Intrasporangiaceae bacterium | reverse complement strand
CGGCCCCGCCGGGCTCCTCGGGTCCCCGCCCCAAGGGCCCCGGTTCCCCCGGGAGGCCCACCGCGCGGTGGTCGTCTCGGGCGAAAGTGGTCATCTCGCCGGTGGTCGTGGGCGGATGAGAAGGTGTGCGCATGGAGTTGCGCGATCCGGCCCACCTGGTCTCGTCCCGCGCCCGCGCCTACTGGGCCGTGCAGGGCGCCGTGACCGGGGTCGTCCTGCTGGCCGCCGCGATCGCGTGCGTGGCGTTCGGCTGGATCGACGGGGTATGGCGTCCGCTCGCCATCGCGGTCGCCGGCGTCATCCTGCTGGTCGGCGTCGTCGTGGTGCCGTTCTGGCGCTACCGGGTGCATCGTTGGGAGGTCACCGACACCGCGATCTACACCCAGCGCGGCTGGCTGAACCAGGAGCGGCGCATCGCCCCGCTCACGCGGGTGCAGACCGTCGACACCGAACGCGGCCCGCTGGCGCAGCTGTTCAAGCTCTCCACCGTCACGGTGACGACCGCCTCGGCCAAGGGGGAGATGAAGATCGAGGCGCTCGACCGCGAGGTCGCCACCCGGATCGCCGCCGACCTCACCGACGCCACCTCCGCCGGCCAGGACGACGCGACATGAACGTCACCCCCCGAAGTTCTCCACTCGCAAGCTCGCTCCGATACTTCGCGGGGACCCCGACATGAACGTCACCCCGGCATGAGCACCCCGACATGAGCACCCCGTCGGAGCAGGTGGCCCAGGACCTCCCGGCCGGTGACGACTGGCGGCGCCTGAGCGCGCGCATGCTGCTGGTGCATCCGGTGCGCGAGATCATCCGCTTCCTGCCGGTGCTCATCGGTCTGCTCATCGCCGGCACCGCCGGCGGCGGCGACCACTGGTGGAGCCTCATCGCCACCGGCCTGGCCGTGCTGCTCGGGCTGCTGCGATGGTTCACGACCTCCTACCGGTTCGACGACGAGCAGGTGCAGCTGCGCCACGGCCTGATCCAGAAGACCACGGTCTCGGCGCCGATGGACCGGATCCGCTCCGTCGACGTGACCGCGACGATCATGCACCGGCTGCTCGGCCTCGCGGAGGTCAAGATCGGCACCGGTGCGGGGGAGAGCGAACTCAAGCTGGACGGCCTCTCGGCGCAGCAGGCGGCGACCCTGCGCGCCGATCTGCTGCATCGGCATACGGCTGCTCCCGGCGACGGTGCGAGCGCGACTGCCGGGCAACCGGTCTCGCTGGACAAAACGTCGACGCCGGCCGACGAGGAGACCCTCTATGCGCTGCGGCCCTCGTGGGTGCGCTACGCGCCGTTCAACCCGGCCGGGTTGGCCGCCGCACTCGCGGCCCTGGCCATCGTCGCGCAGGCGTTCTCCCGGTTCGGTGACGACATCGGCGACAACGGCCAGGTGCGCAGCGGCGTCCACGTCGCCGAACGGCTCGGGGTCACCCTCGCCGTCGCGACCGGAGTCGTCGTCGTGCTCGTCGTGGTGCTCGTGCTCGCGGTCGGGGGATACCTGTTGTCGTTCTGGGGTTTTCGGCTCACCCATCACCGCAGCGGCGGCACCTTCCACATCAGCCGCGGCCTGCTGACCACACGCGCGACCTCCCTCGAACACCGCCGTATGCGGGGCGTCGACCTGGCGGAGACCGTGCCGTTGCGCTGGGTCGGCGGGGCAGCGCTGCGCGCGGTCACGACCGGCGTCAAGGACGACGACCGGGCGATGAGCACCGTGTTGACCCCGCCGTCGCCGCACGGCGTCGTGCGTCAGGTCGGCGACCGGGTCCTGGGCGCCCCCGGGATCTTCGCGACCCCGCTCACGGCGCACGGCCCCGCCGCCGCCCGGCGCCGCTACACCCGGGCACTCGGCCCGGCCTTGGTCATCGCGGCCGGCATCGTCGTCGGGGCCGTTGTGGGCGGACCCGGGTGGATCGCGGTCTTCGCCGCCGTCCCGCTGCTGGTCGGGCTGTGGCTCGCGCGCTCTCGCGCCCTGGCACTGGGCCACGCGGTGACCCCGCGGTTCCTGATCGTGCGCTCGGGCGGATGGGCACGGCATACGCGGGTCATCGAGCGGGAGGGGGCGCTCGCGGTCAGCGTCCGGCAGTCCTTCATGCAGCGGCGCGCCGGCGTCGCGACGGTGCAGTTGGCCACCGCCGCCGGCGACCAGGGATACGACGTCGTGGACGTGCCGCAGGGTCTCGCCGGCGGGCTGGCCGAGCAGATCCTGCCCGGGTATGCCGTGCAGTTCCGGGCGCGCTGACCCCGCTCAGATCCAGCTGGGGAACCACATCCGCCACTGCCACTGGGTGTAGGGGATCACCTGGGCGGTCCAGATCGGCCAGAAGAACACGAACAGCGCGACGGTCAGGATGGTGAAGCCGCCGACGGCGGCCATGCCCAGTTGTCGCCGTCGCACGGGGGCATCGGCCCGGCCGAGCGCGAGCCCCAGCACGAAGACGCAGGCCAGCACGACATACGGGGAGAACGCGACGGTGTAGAACGTGAAGATCGTGCGGTCCTGATAGGCGAACCACGGCAGCCAGCCGGCCGCGACGCCGCCGAGGATCGCCCCCGCTCGCCAGTCGCGGCGCAGCAGCCAGAAGAACAGCAGGATCGCCAGGGCGACGGTGCCCAGCCACCAGATCGACGGGGTGCCGAGTGACGTGATCGCCTTGCTGCACTGGTCGGCGGTGCACCCGTCGTGGCCCTGCTTGGGGCTCTCGTAGAAGAACGACGTGGGCCGGGTCTGCAGCATCCACGACCATGGGTTGGACATGTAGGGGTGGCCGGAGGTGATCGACACCGCCGAGTTGTACATGTCGATGTTGTATTGCCACAGCGACCGGAGCACGTCGGGCATCCACGCGAACCACTTGCTGTCCGGGGAGAACCCGCTGTCCAGCACGGCAGGGTGCGCCTTGGCCCACTGCCGGTTGTAGGCGTTGCTGCTCGCGAACCAGCCGGCCCAACTGGCCAGGTAGACGGCGATCGTCGATCCGACGACGGTGACCAGCGCCTGCAGCGAGTCCTTCAGGAAGGTCGCCGAGATCCAGTGCCGCGCCCCGACCGCGCGCCGTGCGCCGAGGTCCCACCAGACGGTCATCAGCCCGAACGCCACGAGGAAGTAGCCTCCCGACCACTTGCTGGCCAGGTCCGCGCCGAGGCACAGGCCGGCCACCCACCGCCAGGGGCGTAGGCCGAGATAGGGCCCGGCGAGGTCGTGGTCCTTCCACGTCCCGGCCACCTTCAGGGCAGCCATCTTGTCGGCGAGGATGCCGCGGGTGCGCTCGCGGTCGGCGAGCAGCGCGACGAATGCGGCCAGGGCCCAGAACATCACCAGTTCGTCGAGGATCCCGGTGCGTGACATCACGAAGGCCTCGCCCTCGAAGCACAGCAGGATCGAGGCGAGGGTCGCCAGCAGCGCGGACCGGAACAGGTGCCAGGCGGCCCGACCGACCAGATAGACGGCCAGGGTGCCGCAGATCGCGACGGCGAAGCGCCAGCCGAAGGAGTTGTCGATCCCGAAGATCTTCTCGCCCAGGCCGATCAGCCACTTGCCGCCCGGGGGGTGGACGACGAAGTCGGGCTGGCTGCCGTAGATGTGGAAGTCGCCCATCGTGAAGTAGGCGTCCGGGTGCTTCATCCCGCCCGGCGGCTTCTTGGGGAAGCCGTAGAGCATCTGCGACCAGCCCTGCTTGACGTAGTAGGTCTCGTCGAAGATCAGCTGGTGCGGTCGGCCGAGATCCCACAACCGCAGGATGCCGGCCACCACGGTGACCAGCGCCGGGCCGAGCCAGGCCCACAGTTTCTCCTGGGCCGAGCGCGGCCGACCGAGCAGGCGGCGGCGCAGGCGGGTGCGCTCCTCGGTGAGCGTGTCGGGCTGCCCGTCGGAGGCTCGGGTGAGCGTGACCGTCACCGGTGATCCCCCTTCTGACGAGTCGACTGGCAGCGGGGCCCAGGGTAACCGAGAAGCCCGTGCGCCCGGTGATCGACGCCGAGCACATTCCGTATGCTCGGGCATCGTGAGCGACGATGTGCCCGGTGGACCCGGCTGGAGGATTCGCGGGAAGGCGTTGCTCGCGGCCGGCCGATGCTGCGAGGCGATTGCCGACTTCGAGGCGGCGGTCGACCTACGGCGGGACGCGGCACCCGATCTGCTCGCGTCGTCGCAGCAGGCACTGGACGTCGCGCGAGCCCGGACGGCCGACGGGGAGCGCGGCCGATGACCGACGGTGTGCTGGTGCTGGCGGCGACCCCGATCGGCGACCCCGCCGACGCCGCGCCGCGACTGGGCTTGGAACTGGCCGGGGCCGATGTGATCGCCGCCGAGGACACCCGCCGCACCAAGCGGCTGTGCGACGCGCTCGCGGTCACGCCCGGCGGCACGATGCTCAGCTACCACGAGCACAACGAGGCGCGCCGCACCCCCGAGCTGGCCGACCGGATCGCCGCGGGGGACCGCGTGGTGCTGGTCACCGACGCCGGTATGCCGTCCGTGTCGGACCCGGGATACCGGCTGGTGTCCGCGTGCATCGAGCGCGGGCTGGCGGTCACCTGTGTGCCCGGGCCCTCGGCCGTGCTGATGTCGCTCGCGGTCTCGGGACTGCCGGTCGACCGTTTCTGCTTCGAGGGCTTCTGCTCACGCAAGGCCGGCGAGCGCGCCCGCCACCTCGCGCAGCTGGCCGACGAACGGCGCACGATGGTCTTCTTCGAGGCGCCGCACCGGCTGGCCGAGACACTCACCGCGATGGCGCAGGCGTTCGGCGGTGACCGGGCCGCCGCCGGCTGCCGCGCGCGGCCCCCTACCGATGAGCCGGTGCGCCGCGGCGGCCTCGCCGCGCTCGGCGGCAGGGCGGGAGTGGGCGCGCGCGGCGGGATCACGATCGTGGTCGCGGGCGCGACCCCGGCGCCGGTCGACCCCGCCGACCTGGTGCCCCAGGTGCTCGAGCGGGTCGCCGGCGGGGAGCGGATGAAGCACGTCTGCGCGGAACTCGCGGCAGCCGCCGGGGTGTCCAAGAAGGCGCTCTATGACGCGGCGGTCGCGGCACGGCATACCGGCTGAGGTCAGGACTGGGCGCAGAGCGGGTCGGTCGGCAGCCGCAGGTGGGTGGCGTCGGTGTCGGCGGGCTTCGCCCGGTCATAACAGACCCACACCACCTTCCCGTCGGTGCGGAACCGCTGCGCGTCGACCGCGCCGCTCGTCTCGTGGCGCGACCCGTCGACGCGGTAGGAGACGGTGAGGTGCAGTTGCCCGTCCGAGGACTGCGTGTCCACGACCGTGCCCGCAGTCATCCCGGTGGACTTCTGCTGCTGATCCGGATGCTTCAGGTGCCACCAGTAGCCGGCGATGATCGCGATCACGACCAGCCCGGCGCCCGCCTTCATCCAGTCACGCTGGCGGCGGGTGCTGCGCGCCATCGCATCCCACGGTGACCCGCGAGGTGCGCGCCCGGGGTTGCCTCTCACCCCACGCATGATGCCGTATCCCGTGGCGCGGCCCGCGCGGCCGCCCCGGGGGACCAACGGGGGCGGGCCGGCGAATCGTCGCCGGAGGGACCACCCCGCCCGCGCTCACCGGGTGGCTGTTCACTGGGATCGCCGCCCGGCCGTTGCGTGATAGCGCAACAAACCGTCGAGACCCGTGACGGCGCCGGCCGGGTGTTGACGGTTCGTCGCGTTATAGCGTGCGTTTCTGCATCGGAGGATTGGTTGCCGCGCTTTGCCTACCCGTGACGAGGCCGGTCGACGGTATGCGGTCGCGGCGGGCACCCGCCGCGACCTTAGGATTGCGAGCCATGAAGGTTTTGTCCGCCGTCGCCTGGCCCTACACCAACGGGCCGCGCCACATCGGCCACGTCGC
>CAZMLG010000032.1:0-24156 GCA_964566985.1 uncultured Intrasporangiaceae bacterium | reverse complement strand
GGCCGACGGTGTCGCTGCGGGGGCTGAGGCGTTCGTGCGGGAGGGTCTCCCAGCTCGGGAACCCGGCGACGGAGTCGGCCGGCAGGAAGGTGCGCAGCGCCGCGACGAGATCGTCGGCCTCCCGGCCGGTCGCGGTGACCGCCAGCACCGGCACACCGGCGCGCTGATCTGCCCCCTGCACCATCGATGCGATGAGCGGCGCGCGCAGGCCGGCCGCGGCGGCGACGTCGACGACGTCCACCTGTCCGACGTGGCCGAGCACACGGGATACGTCGGGGTCGGCGGTGACGGTGTCGAGCAGTGGTCCAAGACTCACAGGCCGGTCTCCTTGTCGGGGCAGCACGAAAGGCCCCGCATGTGGATCAGGCGGGGGTGACCTCCAGAATAACGGTTGCCACCGACCGCGCCACTCCCGTCGTCGGGGGGCCTGAACAGCATCCCTCCACGGCCTCCGTAGGCATATGTTCGTGCACCCCGTACTGTGTCCCGTACGAGTGGGAGTCGGTGCTTGGGCGCACCGTGACAGCGCTTGTCGTGAAGGGTCTGAGAATCATGAGGGCGATCGGAATGCATCGGAGAAGCTCATAATGGGCGCTGTTGGCCCGGCGACCACAAGACTGGTCGTGGCAGTGCCCACCTTTCGTCGCGTCGGCTTGTTGCGGCGCTTGCTCCCCGAACTCGTCAGACAAGCCGACGCAGTCGGCATCGCGACCGTGCTCGTGTGCGATAACGACCCGGATGGCAGTGCGCGGGGCCTGGTCGAGGAGTGGGCCGAACGCGGGGTCCGGTACGTCCACGAAGTCCGTCCTGGTCTCGCGGCGGTTCGCAACCGGCTACTCAGCGAAGCAGGTGACGTCGATGCCATAGCCTTTATCGACGACGATGAGTTCCCGGACCCCGAATGGCTCCCACGGCTACTCACGGCCTGGAGTGACTTTGAATGCGCCGCCGTAACCGGGCCGGTTGATTCCGTGTTCGAAGTAGAGCCAAGTGCCTGGGTCATGGCGACGGGGATATTTACGTCGAGCCGCCGTGACACAGGCACCAAACTGTCGAGCGCCGCGTCGAACAATCTACTTCTTGACGTGAAATGGCTTCGTCGCGTCGGAATCGAGTTCGACCCGTCCTTTGGTGCGAGTGGTGGCGAGGACACCATGCTCATGAGCTCGATCTTCTCGGCCGGCGGCACCATCCGGTGGTGCGAAGAAGCGCGCGTGACCGAGACCGTCCCATCGACCCGCCTGACGCGTGCCTGGATAACGAAGCGACTCGTTCGCACGAGCAACGCGTGGGCTCGGGTAAGACTGAAAATGGGTGCAACTCAAGGGGGTGCGTTCAAGAGCTGGCTATGGGTTGCCGTCCGAGTCCCCTATTTCCTTTTGAGGGCGCTTCGCAGGGGTATTGTTGGAGCGCTGACCATGAATATTGACCACTTAACTGCCGCGTTCTGCGACTTTTACTGTGCAGTCGGAGTTGGGCGAGCTGTCATCGGGTCCATCAGCGAAGAATACGGGCGTCCCGCTTCGTCCAATTGACTGCGGTCCTCTTGAGACGAGCGACCAGCATCCACATCAGAACTATCCAAGACTGTTCCTCGGAATGGCTTGACAAGAGCGCTGCAAATAGCAGGGACTCCACATAAGGACCCTGCAACCGCTGCGAGTAGCGGAATCTGTGAAGAGAGCAATTGGCGTCGGCCACCACGGAGCAAGATCAGCCAGCTCTGCCGAGGTGTCGAGCACAGCCACGAGAGCATACGGCGGCGGCCAAGATGACGCGAAGCGAATACCAACCGGTTGCGGCAATTGTAAAAATAGTAACGGTTCGACATGCGACGGGTCTTCGGGCCGTGCTCGCGCTGAGTTCCACCTTCATCGTGCACAACAACAAGGTCCGATCGGACCCGGAGGGAACCGCCACCTTCTCGGACGCGCATACATAGATCGACGTCTTCCCAGTAGAGAAAATAGCCCCCGGGCACACCGCCGATCACGTCGAGCAAGCGTCGTGAGAAACCCATGCATGCTCCAGTCACCCAGGGAACCTCGTGCGGTCCGATGCCGGTGAGCCCTGGTCGTGAGCGGATTTGTCCGTTCCGTAGGTCAAGGGCGAACCCGTCACACCACACGGTGTTGTCGGGACGGACGATCCGCGGCGTGACGAGTTCCATCGCAAAATCGCGCGTATGCTCAGCGAGCCCACGGACGGTCTGCCGGTCGATGCGTGCGTCTGGGTTGATCAGAATGAAGGCGTCGGCCCCCTGGTTCCGAGCCACTTCCAGGCCGGCGTTGACTCCTCCCCCGAATCCGGTATTCGAGTCGAGCGCTACGGCGTGCCAACCGGGACGCTCTCGGCACATCTCCAAGACGCGGTGCTGCTCAGCGCTGGTCGTGAAGTTGTCGACCACGATCACGTGGCACCACTGACCGTCTGATAGATCTGAGAGGTTGTCCGCTATCAGGTGAGATGACCCGTAGTTCACCACAATTACGCACGTCAGGTGCTCTGCCGACACGTCATCCACCAACGATCCATTCTTCAGTCCAAGGCGCCCTGATTGACGCCAATCATCCTACCTGCCCAGCGATTCGACTGCGGATTGCTCCCAGAACTCGTGGCGGCCTGTGGAGCACTCGCGCACTCCCACGGCGGCCGGGCGTAGTTGGCGAGCCCCTCGGGCGAGCCGTATCGAGACCAGCCGAACCCTCAGGACCTTCCCGGCCGGTCGAGTAGGCGAGCCCCTCGGGCGAGCCGTATCGAGACCAGCCGACACCGCTCAGACGGCCTGCGTGCCTTCCTCCCCCAGGTCGACCGTGCCGTCGTCCTCGGTGAGCACCGGGCCGGAGCGCAGCCACCATTGCGCGCCGGGCGCGGCGCCGGCGTCGACGACGGCCTGGGCGCCGGCGAGCGCGGTGAGGTCGGGGTGTCCGCTCATGCCGGCGGCATACACCAACTCCTGTGGGTCGACCCCGTCGTCGAGCAGGTGCACGAGGTCGACGTCGTGCGGCACCCCGCCCGCGTGCGCGAGCGCGTCGAGCGCAGTCATCCGGTGGTCCCGGTCACCCAGCAGGGTGACCAGGTCGGCGCTCTGCCCCGGGTGGGCCAAATAGCGCAGGCACGGCACGGCCGACTGGGAGATGCACGGTTTGCCCGAGCCGGTCAGCGCCTCGAGCGCGGTGTCGGCGAGCACCTCACGATACGGGCTGAGCATCAGCATCAGCAGTGAGAAGTGTTGTCGTTCCACGAAGTCCGGGGAGAGCGATTCACGCAACAGCCGGTCCAGCATGCGATCGTCCAGGCCAGATTCGCGCAGGGCCGCGCCTCGATAGCGACTGAGGCCTTCGGGGCCTTCGATGCGGGCGCCCGGGCTGAGCGAGACCGGCACCCGGCGCAGTCGGCGCACCACCTCGCGTGTGAGGTCCTTCGAGAGTCGCTGAGCGATGATGAAGGCCGGCAGTCCTCGCTCGTCGCCGTCCGCGGCGGCCAGCAGGATGGCGGTGGACAGTCGCGGCACCAGATCCGCGGGCAGCGTGGTGCGGGCGATCGAGGTGATCAGGCCGTGGGCCGCGCCCCACTGGTGGGCGCCGGAGGACTGTTTGAACTGGTTGATCAGCCAGGCGAGCACGTCGTGGTCGTCACTGTCGCCCAGGATGCTGATGATCTCCTCGACGGCCTGCGCTCCGGGGCGCGAGGCGAGGTCGTCGATGGTCTCGACCAGGCACGGGCGCACGATCGGGTCGGTGAGCATGACCGAGAGCGCATGCATGCGTGAGACGTAGGCGACACCGACCGAGCGCATCGCCTCGGACACGAGGCGTTCGAGCACGGTCCGCATCGCGGTCGGTGGGATGAGGACCCCGTCGGTGCACGTCATCGCCTGGGCGACGCGGATCCACCGGATGCCGGTCATCTCGTCGCGCGCGAAGTAGCCTTCGAACCGCGCCGCGGCCGCGCTCAGTTCGGCGCGCGACGGTGCCCGGCCACCGGCGGGGGCGATGGCCGGGCCGAAGACCTTGTCGATCCGATAGACCATGCCGACCAGACCGCCGGCGGGCAGAGCCAGCGCCTTCTCGTAGGCCCGCACGAGGGGCAGCGTGACCGGTTCGGCGCCCGTCTCGTAGCGGCTGAGCGCGGTGGTGCCGACCCGTTGGCCGTGCTCGGCGAGCGCCTCGGTGAAGTGCCGGGCGCCGCCGCGATGGTTCGCCAGGCGGCTGACGCGCAGCAACCAGGCGATGCGGGTGCGCGCGTTGACGCTGCGGCCGCGCAGGGTCGTGCGGTCGTCGGGGATGACGAGCGGGCGCCCGCGGCGTGTCACCCAACTCATGCCAGCCCACCCCCGATGCGGCCGCCGGGGCGGCACGACGCTGGACGGCTCGACGCGAAGCCCGTCACGGAAAATCCCCTCCAGTTCAGTCACCCGTGACCACGTCATCCCCGCATGCGACCTCCGGCCGCGGCCGGTCGTGGGTCGTCGATAATCCGGTGATAACCCTCTGGGACCACCACTATACGTGGTGAAATTGCGCGCCGCAGCCGAATGACCAAAAACGAGACGGAGCCGTAGGCCGTCACCCGGCGGCCGGGGGCACCTGTGCCTCGGGCGCGGCATACGGCCCGGCGACGTGGCTCTCGTCGGTCACGGCGGCACCCCGAGAGACCCACCAGCGGGCGGTGCGCTGCACGTCCGTGCCGGCGAACTGTCGCTGCGTGGCCAGGCATGCCAGATCCGGGTGGTTGCTCATGCCGGCGGCATGGGCGACGCCCAGCGGGTCGGTGCCCTCGAGGGCGAAGCGCACCAGGTCCACGTGGTCGGGCACCCCGCCGGAGCGCACGAGCGCCTTGAGCACCTGAGTCCGGTGTGCGGAGCGGGCCTGCAGCAGGGTCACCAGGTCGCCGCGCATCTGCGGGCCGGCCAGATGCGGCAGCAGGTCGGCGGCCGAGCGGGCGGCGCATCCGCCACGCGAGCCGGCGACCAGGTCCGCAGCGACGCGGGCGAGCACGCGACGGTAGGGGCTGAACGACAGGAGCATGGACGAATAGTGTTGCCGTTCCATGAAGTCCGGCGAGAGTGCCTCTCGCAGCAGCCGGTCCAGCATGCGGTCGTCGAGGCCTGACTCCTCCAGCGCGGCGGCGCGATACCTGCTCAGCTCGGCGGGGCTCTCGATTCGGGCGCCGCGGGCGACCCGGGCCGGATAGCGGCCGAGCAGCGCGACGACCTGTTGGGTCAGTTGCGGTGACATCCGCTGGGCGAGCAGGAAGGCCGGGGCGCCCCGCTCCTGGCCGTCGACCCCGGCGGCCAGGATGGCCTTGCGGACGGCCGGCACGAGATCGGCCGGCAGCGTGCCGCGCACGATCGGATGCAACAGCCCGAAGGCCGCGCCCCGGACGGTCTGGTCGGTGGGGTGGGCGAACTGCGCGACCAGCCACTCGAGCACGTCGGGGACCTGGCTGGAGCCGAGGGCCGCGATGACGCCGGTGAGTGGGGGCACTCCGGGCACCCGCACGAGCTCGTCGACGACTTCGAGCACGGTGGTGCTCGCCACCGGGTCCATCGCGAGCAGGGCGATCGCCTGCCGGCGGGTCGTGTGGGCGTGATGCAGCGCGCGGATCGTCTCGTCGGCGAGTTGGCGCACCCAGGTGCGCAGCATGGACGGCGGGATGAGGGTGCCGTTGGGCCCGGTGAGCATCTCGGCCACCCGGATCCAGTCCAGCCCGGTCATCGACTCGGCGGCGATGAGCCGCTCGAAGGTGCCGAGGGTCTCGCTCACCTCGGCGCGGCCGAGCACGGGGCGGGGAGACGGCGCCAGCGCGCCGCCGAAGAACTGGTCGAGGGCCGTGGCGGCGCCGACGAGTTGGCCCGGGGGCAGGTCGAGCACCTGCTCGTAGGCGAGCAGGACGGATCGGGGAATCGCCTCCCGGCCGGTCTCGTAGCGGCTGAGAGCGGTGGCGCCGACGACGCATCCGCGGGCGGCGAGGTCCTGGACGAACCGGTTGGCGGGGCGGCGGCCCCGTGCGAGTTTGTGGACGCGCACCAGCCAACTGACACGCGCTCGGGCGTCGATGGCGGGGCCGCGCAGCGGGGTGGTGTCGCAGGGCACCGCGGGCGGTCGACCCCGGCCGGAGGACCAGGTCATCGCACACCTCCCGTGCGAGACGCGCGGCCCGCGGGTCGCGGGTCGCGGGTCGCGGTCGCGCCCACCAGGGCGTCGATGAGCGCCGGGGTGCGCGATCCGACGGGTCCGATGCCGGCCAGGATGTCGAGGACCACCAGGCGGCCCTCGTGCGTCGTGCCGATCTGCACCTCGGCCGGGCCGGTGAGGCCGAGGGCGCGCACGCCGGCCTGGGCGAGGCGCTCGGCGCCGGCGGCCGAGCCGGCCGGGACCACCGCCGGACCGCCGTGCTCGTGATCGGACGGCAGGGTCTTGACCGCGGCCGTCACGCGGCCGCGATCGCCGGTGGCGGGGCGGTGCACGACCACGACGTAGGTCTCCCCCGGCGTGCACTGCTGCACGAGCTGGTCGTCGCCCTCGGCCGACCAATCCAGCGGATCCGTGGCCACGGCATACCGGACGAGGTCGGGGATGGTGCGGCGGCGCGGCCGCAGAGTCAGGCAGCCGCCCATCCGCTCGAGGGCCGTGTCGAAGTCGACGAAGTCGCTCGGCACGCCGAAAGCGGCGACCGGCACGCCGCGCGACAGCAGGCGCGCCGCGAGGTAGAGCCGGTCACTGGCGATGGCGACGGGGCCGGCGCCGGCGATCGCGACCTCCAGCCCGGGGGTCAGCGCGGCGCGGCCCGCGGCGATCGTGGGAAGCGCCCCGGCATCGCACGAGATCAGCACGTCGGCTCGGGTGTCGCGCAGCAGCCGGGTGAGCGCCGGCAGGTAGTGCGGATCCTCGGCCTGCGGCAGCACGTGACACGGCACGTCGGCCAGGGCGATCGGTCGGTCGGCGGCGCCGTGCACGACCAACCCGCGGGCGGCGATGCGCGAGGCAAGCTCCTGCCCGGCCCCGCCGTCGGCGCCGAGCACCATCACGGTGCGCACCGCACTCTCTCGCCGTGCGCCGCCATCGGTTGATCGACGCGGCGATGCGCCACCCACGCCCATGGTCCCTCCCCAGAGCTCGCGAAACCTCAATCACGCCGCAAGCCCATGACGATGGGGGCGGAACACAGCCGGATGCGTCGCCGACGCGCCGTGTCGTGCACGGATCGTTGCCGGACGGACCCCACGCCCTACGACGTCGCATCCCGCGCTGCCAGCGTCACTGTAAGCACATGCTCGCGGCCGCAGCAAGCACACAAGACTCCCTTTGCCCTCCCCGAGTCGCCCTGCGACTTACCACCCCGTTCCTATAGCAGACCGGCCTTGGGTTTCCGCGCACTACGATGCATTTGTGCGAGGCAAGGAGTTCTATCAAAAATACTCGTGCGATACCGTGCCTGAACGCCCCAGGCGTCCACCAGGAGCGCGACGCAGTTCGATCCGCAGTGAGTTCCTGGCCACATCCTTGAATTGGCCCAGCGCATGGTGGAGGCTTCGCCTGGCCGAGGGCCCTGGAAACCACTCCACGTACGGAGGAGTACGATTCAGTGCCTCGGTTCATCGATCACAGGCCCTCCAGGCGGGCCTCGGAAGAACCACATCGCTGGCATAACGCCTACAAAGGGAGAAACGCGTGGCCGACAACACTCGGGGTGGGCCCTCCTGGCTCGGGATCGGAACTCAGAGGTCGGGAACGACATGGCTGACAAACCTACTGCTCGAGCATCCGCGTGTTGCCCTAGGCCAGACAGGCGCCAAGGAGAATCACTACTTCTACCGGGATCTCATGCCCAAGTATGTTCCTTGGCGGCCTGAACTAAGCTCAACGTCACATCAAATTGTTGTCAACGCAGCACGAGCTGCCAAGCGGGCGCTTACACGGACCAAGGCAACGCGGATCCCGCCAGCCGAGCGCCGTGAAAACTATCTCAAACAATTCCCAAACGATGGTGTACTCCGTGGCGAATGGACACCTGACTATCTGCCATGTATATGGTCCGCCGCAATTATCCGTGACCTCATTCCGGAAGATACGCCTCTGCTAGTCGTCTTAAGAGACCCTGTCGAGCGCTTCGCCTCTGCAATGCGACTTGAATCCACTCGGAGCACTCTCCCCTCCCCCATCCTTGCAGATCGTTTTGTCGGTGGATATGGCGTCTGGTGCGGTATGTATCTTCACCAACTGGAGACGTGGGCATCCATCGTCGGCCGAGAACGCCTCCTAGTCGCACAATACGAAACAGTCCGCAAAAACCCTCAAGATTGGGCTAGTCATGTCTGGCGAGTCCTCGACCTGCAACCTGTCACCCTCCGCAACTCAAAGCAGAGGTCTGAGACTTCTAGACCAACCGGTTGGGCATGGCCCGACGGGCTGAAAAGTACGCTCGTGGAGCACTACCGACCGCAGCGCAACGGCCTGGAGCAAAAGTGGGGCATTGACACGAGCCTATGGACCGATCGATAAGAACTCCGATTGCCATTCGGATATCCCTACGGCACTTTCGCCCGAGAGAGCCCCTTCTTCGCAGTGAATATTAGAATGTTAAAGTCGCCCCGGTATGGTCGAAACAACAACGCAAGTAAGCCGAAACATACCACCGCTACTAGCAGCGATGTTGCGATCAGAATGAGGGCGGGGAAACCAACGTAACTACTGCAGAAGAGCCAGCATGCCGCTGTCGAAACTGCTGCAAATACGACAGTTCTTGCACCTCCAATTAAAAGCCGACCGGCCGGGATATCGACAATTCGGCTCAACCACACAACACCAATTGGCCATGCAATTGCTGGACCAATTCCGAATCCCGCGGCAACGCCAACGACTCCCCATTGGACACCCGCGACGACGCATGCAACCCTTATCGTGGCTGACAGCAGAGTGAAATTCCGTAAATCCTTCGTCTTAGCCTCAGCAAGATAGACCCAAAGCGATACAAAGCCCAATGTTTGGAATATTCCTGCGATACACAACCATCTGATAATTGGAACAACACCAATCCACTCGCTCCCCAAAGCTAGGCCTACAACGGGTACCGCCGCCCCCACTACGACTGCAAGTGCTAGGCATATAGGATACGCCAGCAAAACCTGCCCTTTGAGTAAATAGGACGTGAAGCGAATACGGTCTTCGCGTATCTTTGACAGGGTTGGAAGTGCGACCGATAGAGATGGTGAACGCAATTGGACCAGAGGCCGTTGCAGGAGTTGAAATGCCCTATTATATAGTCCCGACGGCCCGGCTCCGAAACGATACCCGATAAGAAATGAATCCAGGTTATTGGCGGCGTAGTTGATCAATTGGGCACCGACATAATCCCAGCCGAACTTGATAAATGACCCTAGAGGCTCGCCCGACACCCACCGCTTTGGCAACCAGCGGCAATAGATCGCGACCATGATTAACATGACTGTTCCCTGCGAGAGCTGCTGCACGATCAATGCCCAGTACCCCCCTCCCACTAGGGCAATTGCGATCGCGAGGATCAGTGCCGCGACCGACGAGGAGACATCTGCAATTGCGAGTCGCGAGAATCGCATATCGCGGTTCAAATCTGCCCGGTACTGTGTCGCCGCACCATTGATCAGAAATGTGAGTGAAAGCACTCGGGTAATGTCTGCCAGATGCTCAGCGTTATAGATATCTTGGATAAGCGGGGCCGAGGCGAATACTAGAGCGGTCAGGAAGAAGCCTATTCCGGCATTTAACCAGAAGAGGTTGGTCCGTTGACCAGAACTCAGGGTGGGAGATTGGATTGCCGCCGGCGATAACCCAAAGTCGCGGAAGATGTGCGCAATGCCAACAACTGCAAGCACCATCGCGACGAGGCCGTACGAGGTCGGAGTCAACATTCGCGCGAGGACGACCACTGACGCCATCTGGATACACAGATTGCTGATCTGTCCAGCTAGAGTCACGAACGTGCCGCGAGCAGCTTGGTGGCCAAGGCTCTTGTTCCGTCGAACCGGCGATTTGGGATCGACTTCCGGGGTCCCTCGCACGATAGGCGGCAGGTCGGCTTCCGCATTACCGGCGCCTGCCGTGGCACCTGTCGTCGGCTCTTCAGGCACCGCTTCACGCGGCACGCGAATCACCTGGTCGCCTCCGGTTGAGCCCGACCGCTGTTGCACACTGCATCCGCGAGTCCCCTCCCAATACGAAACATGCCAGTGGATCTACACGCATCGACCGCGTGCCATGTGGCCTGTCGGGCAACATCGCCGCAGCGCCCAGACTCGTGAGGGAGCGCGATAGCATGCCACCTCAACCTGCAGGGTAGCTCTCGACCGCCGGCAATCGCCACCATCCACCAAGAACCTCCACCAGTCTGCCTGGTCTTCATCGCTCGTTCGAATCCTTCGGCATAAAATTCGCCAGCCTGCGCTAGCCAGCAATAAGCCCGTCCGGGAGCAGCACGGATCGCCCGTTGTAGAGCACCACCATCTCTTCCGCCCGTGGATGCGCTCAAATCGGCGGGCTAGCTACCGACCATCTCCACGAAGGCGACCACAGCTTGCATTATTGCGAGGCGTCGGCGCCCCTGCAATAGCAACGCACAGGCGCGAGAGTGTCCGTAGGTTTGGGGGTGAAAGATCGGGGTACCGATGGCGGTGAGTCACGGCGCCCCAAACATCATTGGAACTGGGGAGGATCATGAAGAGCCGGGTGGGTTATGCCCCTGGGGTCTATGACCTGTTTCACATCGGACACCTCAACATCCTCCGTAGAGCCCGAGAGCGCTGCGACTATCTGATCGCCGGCGTCGTCTCCGACCAGATGGCGGAGTTGGCCAAGGGCAAGTCGCCCGTCATCCCCACAGCCGAGCGCCTCGAGATCGTGCAACACATCGTCTACGTCGACGAAGCCATTGTCGAGACCGTCCCCAGCAAGCTGGAGACGTGGACCGCACATCCGTTCGACATTATCTTCAAGGGTGACGACTGGCGTGGCACCGAGAAGGGTGACCGCCTCGAGCGCGACTTCGCGACCGTCGGGGTCGAGGTCCACTACCTGCCCTACACGATCCACACCTCCAGCACGTTGCTGCGGGAGGCGCTTCACCATGCTGCGTCCTGAGCCACTCAAACGGCCGGCGTTCCGGCTCAAGGCGGCCACCGTGCTGCGTCCAAGCCTGGCCGCATATCGCGAGTTCCTGGCCAACGACCACCTACCGACACATGAACTCCAGCGTCTGCAGGATGAGCGTTCGATCACTCACGCCCGCTTCGCCATGGAGCACAGTCGCTTCTACGCGGATCTCTACCGAAGTGCAGGATTCCGCCCCGACGACCTCGACGACCCTGCGGCGTTCGAAGAGTTGCCGACCGTGACCAAGGCAGACGTGCGGGAGCACTTCGATGATTTCGCAACGGACGAGGCGACCGACCGCAACACGGCGACAAATGTCACCGGCGGGAGCACGGGTGAGCCTCTCCGTCTGTTGCGCGACGTGCGAGTGCCGGCGCGGGCGCTCGAGTGGCGATTATTCCACTGGTGGGGCGTCAACCCGGCGGTGGACGTCGCCCTGGTCCAGCGCCACACCAAGAGCGCCCGGCAGGCGCTGAAACACAACGCGACCTGGTGGCCGTCCGCCCGCTTCCAGCTCGACGCCTTCCACATGGACTCGGATGCCGTCGCGGCCTTCGTCCGACGATGGCAGGATGTCCGGCCCGGCCTGCTCATCGGTTATGCGGGCGCCATCGCCGAGCTCGCACTCATGATCCAGCGCCAGCGCACATCCCTGCTGTCGCCGCACGCCGTCGCCGTCACCGCTGCACCCGTCACGGATCCACAGCGGCGGACAATCGAAGAGGCGTTCGGCGCACCTGTCTACGACCACTATCGGTCATCCGAGGTGCCGTGGATCGCCGGTGAGTGCTCGGCCCACGACGGCTTGCATGTATTTGCCGACGTCCGCAGGGTCGAGATCCTTGATGAGGCAGGAGTGTCTGCCCCAAGCGGCGAGATCGGCGACGTCGTCGTCACCGATCTCACCAATCGAGTGTTCCCCTTGATCAGATATCGACTCGGTGACCGCAGTTCCACGATCGATGGTGCCTGCCCCTGCGGCGTCGGCCTGCCACGCATCACTCCCATTCGCGGTCGGGCCGTCGATGCGCTGCGCCTGCCCGGAGGGCAGGTCGTCGCCGGCGAGGGCCTCGCGCAGATCTTCAGCAAGACGCCGGACGCGGTGCGGCAGTTCCAAATTCACCAGAATGACGACTATTCCGTTGTGCTCAAGTGTGTGCCCTCGGAGTCGCCGGGATCGTGGGCAACGGTCGACACCGTCTCCGAAAATCTTCGCATCATGCTGAACCACCGAGTGCCGGTGACCTGCGAGCGGGTCACCTCGATTCCACACATCGGGGGCAAGGCCCGATGCGTGGTCAGCGATGTCCACTGACACAGGAACCATGTCGACTACCACCCACCAGGAGAGGACAAACCCGATGCGGCCGACCGTGGCAACCTCCGACGCCACGGCAGTCGGAGCGACACGTGAGCCCTCGGACGATCCCCGAACACGCGATCTCACGTTGACCGTGGCCATGCTCACCTTCCGGAGAGTCGACCAGCTCCGCGGCAACCTTCCCGTCGTGCTCGAGCAGGTGACCGCATACGGCCGCAACCATCCTCAGCACTCTCTCTCGGTCCTCGTCATCGACAACGACCCAGACAGGTCCGCCGAGTCGTTGATCACCCGGAGCTTTCCCGAGGTCCGTTATGTCGCTGAGCCGACACCCGGCATCGCCGCCGCACGCAATCGCGCCGTTCATGAGTCTGATTCATCCGACCTTCTCGTCTTCATCGACGACGACGAGCGCCCTCGACCGGGATGGTTGCCTCCGCTGATCGACACATGGCGGTCTACCGGCGCCACCGCAGTCCCCGGACGAGTCGTCTCCCGCTATGAGACAGAGCCAGATCCATGGATTGTCAGCGGCGGCTTCTTCGACCGACCACGCCGTATCGCAGGCACACGGATGCAATCGTTTGCTGCCGGGAACGTACTCCTCGACCTGCAGAAGCTTCGAGACGCTGGGCTCTCGTTCGAGGAGCCATTCGGCTCGACTGGCGGCGAAGACAGTCTCCTTGGCCAGCGCCTGACCCAATCCGGACACCACATCATCTGGTGCGCCGACTCGGTCGTCGAGGACCTCGTCCCGGCCGACCGGCTGACGCGGCGATGGGTGCTTCAGCGCGCCTACAGTCAAGGCAATCTGCAAGCCCTGATCGATCGCCACATGGCCGACGGGGCGCTCGCGTCGATCAAGGCGAGCGCCCGCCGTGCGGCCGCCGGCGCGGTCTACCTCACACAAGGCACCGCCCGGGCAGCTCGCGGCTACCTCACCACCGACCAGGCACGCCAGGCCGACGGCCTCCGCCGACTATGCCGAGGCGCCGGGATGTTCGCCGGCCTCGCGGGCCACGCCTACGCGCAGTATGCGAGAACGACCACAGCGGACGAGGAGATCTGAGATGCGTATCGCTCTCATCGGCACCCGGGGAGTGCCTGCACGCTATGGCGGATTCGAGACGGCCGTCGAAGAAGTGGGTCGGCGGATGGCCTCCAGCGGCCATGAGGTCACCGTCTATTGCCGGGGCGAAAACAATCGAGATCACTATCTCGGGATGCACCTGGTCCATCTGCCCTCCGTGCGCCGACGTTCGCTGGAGACGCTGAGCCACACGGCGCTCTCGATCGCCCACGATCTCTGGCGCGGACACAGCGACGTGGCGATCGTGTTCAACGCAGCCAACTCCGTCTTCGTCCCACTGCTGCGCCTGCGCCGAACTCCGGTCGCGACACATGTCGATGGCCTCGAGTGGCAGCGTGGCAAGTGGGGCCCTTGGGGCCGCCGCTACTACCGCCTGGCCGAATCCCTGGCCGTGCGTTGGTCGGACCGACTGATCGCCGACGCGCAGGGAATATCCGACTACTACACCGAAGAGTTCGGCGCGACCACCGACCTGATTGCCTATGGTGCGCCGTTGGTGACTCCACGAGAAGACAAGCTTCACGAACTCGGACTGCAGCGGCGCCGCTACCACCTGGTCGTCGCGCGCTTCGAGCCCGAAAATCACGTCGACGTCATCATCCGGGGATACCGTCGTAGCCACGCCGCGCACCCCCTCGTCGTCGTCGGCTCCGCACCGTACGCGAGCGACCACGTGAGAGACATCCAGTCACTCGCGGACGGTGACCCGAGAGTTCACCTGCTCGGTGGGGTCTGGGACCAGGACCTGCTCGACCAGCTCTACGCGAATGCCGCCAGCTACCTGCACGGTCACTCGGTCGGTGGCACCAACCCGTCCTTGCTCCGAGCGATGGGCGCCGGCAGCCCCGTCCTCGCCTATGACGTCACCTTCAACCGCGAAGTGCTCGACGCATCCGACATCTACTTCACAGACTCCGCCGGATTGGCGACCCTGCTCGACCGAGCCGAGGCCGACCCGGGCCGTATGGATGAGTTGGGCGAGGAACTGCGGCTCCGCGCAGCGTCGGCGTACACCTGGGACCGCGTCGCCAAGGAGTATGAGCAGCTGTGTGAGGACATGACCCGACGCCAGTCGCAACGTGGTCGGCACAGTGGCCGCCGCTCAGGCGTCGCGCATCGCTTGTCCACATCGTGAACCGAGCCGCCGCCTTGCTCCGGAGGACACGGCCAAGTCATATCGAAAGGATCGAATAGCCCGAGTATCAACACATCTGACGCACCCCAGCGGAGAGTTACGTGGCCAACCCAGCCGGCACTCCGCCTCTTGGCGCGCCCACGCGGGGTGACAGTCGACGCGAGCATGCGATACCGTCCGGTCTGCACGACAGCAGAATATTGGGAGGGAAC
The DNA here is from genome assembly GCA_964566985.1 of uncultured Intrasporangiaceae bacterium. Classification (GTDB taxonomy): domain Bacteria; phylum Actinomycetota; class Actinomycetes; order Actinomycetales; family Dermatophilaceae; genus Leekyejoonella. The sequence continues at coordinate 9,269 of CAZMLG010000032.1, read as the reverse complement.
GACCGGAACGGAAGGATTGGGCCCTGCCCACGTGATCAGATTGAGTTCCCCCCACGTCAATCGTCGACAACTGCTCACCCTGGCCGGAGTGACAACTCTGGCTTCTCTCGCCTCGGTCCACGCCGAGGCGGCGACTCGTCGCCTCCCCGTCAGTCCCGGGCCAGGCCTGCCCCGGATGAAGCAGAGCAACCCCTACCGGCCGTTGAGTATCTCCGACCCCCGAGAACTTCCGCACTTCCCGCATGATGCCCACCTGGTCCGCTGGCACTGGGCACGCGCGTCACACACCACGCTCCAGGACGCGCTCGACACTCTCGAACCGCACGACATCCTCGTGCTACCGGAGGACGAGGATCCATACGAGATCGACACCAGCCGTGGCTTCCGAGTCGATCGCAACCACTACTACTCCATGGCGTCGCTCACGCGCGGCATCGTCGGACTCGGGCCCAATGCGATCATTCGCCCGGCGGCATCGCCGTTTCGCCAGGGCCACCAGACATACTCGCGTGGTCTTCAGGAGAAGATGATCGAGTCCCGGCAGTCCAACGCCTACTTCGGAAATTTCACGATGCATGGCCGTAACTTCGGCGGAGCCGCCTACAACGCGACCTGGGCCAGCGGTCCAGGCACCATATGGGAGCGGATCTATTTCCGGGGAGCTCAACGTGGATGGAAGGGGGTCCCGCCCGGGGAAGCGGGCGCGATCTGCGGATACAAGGGCGCCGGGATGAGGGCATACAACTGCGAGATCGACAGTCGCGACGAGGCAGGGAACCTCGTCGGGACCTCGCCTCTCATGTGGAACGCCCAACGAGACGTCACGATCGCCGACATCTATGCGCACCACACCTATACCGGGATGCCGACCTTTTGGAAGGTGCACGACGCGACAGCAACGAACCTCATCCATACCGACCTCGGGCTGGCGGGACTCAGCTCACCCGGCGTCAACGTGGAGGAATGCAGCGGTCACTTCGTGTTCGACGACTGCACGTTTATCATCGACTACGGACCCAACAATCATGGCTTGCACCTCAATACCGGCAGCCAGACGTCCAGCATCACGTTCTCGATCCGCAACCCGACGATCGACGCCGGCCCATGGCCGGGGCACTTCGCTATCCAGGAATACAATACGCGCAGCCAGCGCCGTTCCGACTACCACATCACGCGTGGCGACGGTTCTCCTTACCCCTTCAGGATCGCGACCTAGCTCGTTCGAGCAGGACGAGTTCGTCAGCGTCCTCGCTCTGCCACCGACCTCACCAGGTCGATCATGTCCGCGTGATAGCGGTCCAGGGAGAACCGCTCCACGGCCCGCTGCTTGGCCTGCGTGACAATCTGTTTCTGCAACTGCGGGCTGGCGATGATCCGTTCGATTCCGCTCGCCATCGCTTGCGCGCTGCCTGGCTCGACGAGCAACCCCGTCTCCTCGTGAACCACCGTCTCTAGATGGCCCATCGCCGCGGCCGCGACGACGGGGCGCTCTGCGAACTGCGCCTCGACGACGACGTTGCCGAACGACTCACGATATGACGGGGCGAGCAGCGCGTTCACCTGTGCCAGAGCTGGCCATATGGGTGATACATATCCCACGAATCGCACCGCGCCTTCCAGGTCAGGACGTGTGGCACGGTCTCTGAGCTCGCGCTCATACCACTCGTAACCGGCAAACGGCGTGCCACAAATATCCAGTGTGACGTCTCCCCCGCGCCGGCGCACCAGGCTCACCGCCTCCAACGCAACGTGTGTCGCCTTCCTCGGCGACAACCGTCCCACCACCGCGGTTCTGAAAGGTGCACTCCAGCTCGGCACGTCCGGCGCATCGTCCGGCATAGGCACGCCGTTATAGACCTGGTGCGCACGAGCGCGAGGGCGGCGCAGCGTCATGGCTTTGACGGCGGGTGCACCGTTCGCGACGATGGCACTGGCCAGGTGCAGCGGCGCCTCCAGGCCCATCCGCACCAGCCGAGGATCCTGGACCTCCGCTTCATGGATATGGCACACACTGCGCACTCCGGCTATTCGCGCAGCCGCGATCCACCAGGGGATCGTCTCGGTGTTCACATACACCACATCCGGTTGGATCCTTCGAATCACTCGGACCAGCCTAGGAATCGCCGCGCTCACGCTCGACCCGAGCTTGAGAATGCCGGATAGGCTGAGCCACGATCGCCGCAAGACAGGGCTGGAGACGCAGAGGATCTCCGCCCCGATGCCCTCGAGCGCCGGCGTCAATTCACCACGTTCGGGTGCCGCCACCACCACTCGCCATCCGTCACCTCTGAGGGCGGTTGCCGTCTGAAGCATCTGAAGGTCGGAGCCGTATATGTCCGAGGATGGGTTGGCGATCAAGATCGTCCGACGGGCGCCTCGCGCGTGGAGAGGTGAGCGCGCCCGCTCCGTCGTGGCGGTTCGGTTCACAACCTACCTCCGCGTGCCTGCGCCGACTTCGGCGACAAGGCGTCCAACTCCCTGAACCACTTGATCAATCCCAGCCCGAGATAAGCAATGTTGCCGATGAGCAAGAGGCCATACACCCACACAAACGCCACGTGCGATCCCAGCAGCACGAACGACAGCAAGAGGACGCCGTAGTCTGTCGGCGCGACCAGCAAGCTGCGGACCGCTGGTGCCGACGCATCAACGGCTGGAGCTGTCCCATGAGTGCGCCTCACCTGATCGTTGAGGATGATCACGAAGAACATCACCGAAGCCACGAAGGCCCAGATCAACGGGATGAGCAGCTCGCGCTCCTCGGCACCGAACCTGTAGAACGACACCAGCACAGCAAGGTGAAGCGCACTGATCTTCGCTGCATCCACGACGTGGTCGAGCCATTCGCCGACCGGAGAACCACCACCGCGCAAGCGAGCGAGTTGCCCATCCGCAGAGTCCAACGCATAGCCGATGGCCAAGCAGAGCGTCACTCCCACGCCCATCCAGACCGACGGCCGCACGAACACAATGATCATGATGCCTGCCAGCGACCACAACGCACTCAAACCGGTGACAGCGTTGGGCTTCCAGCCAAGATGGTAGGCGCACGCAGCCAGGTACCGTCCGGCTCGTCGGTTCACAAAGCGCGAATACGCTGGAGCACCTTTCGACGTCTTTTGTGCACTGCTCAGCCTCGCGACAGTCTGACCAAGTGACTCAGTCTTCATTGTCCCATCGGCCTCTAAGGCGGGCATTTGGCACCTCTACTTCCATCAAAGCGATGATCCAGATAGCCTCGTTGACAAGCGTTCTCAAGCGCAATGAGCCTCATCATCACCCGCTGCAATCCAGCCCTGATGGCCTGGTCGCGCTGAGGGATCCTACGGTCGTGATGTCTCTCGCTCTCTCGCACGGCTTGACCTCTCCGACCTCATCGGCGTCTTCGGGCCGCCTCAAGGGGAGAACAAGACCCAGGAAGGCAATCATGGCTGGCTCGGAGCTCCATAGCGGTGACGACACAATGTTCCAGCCCGTATAGCAGGCGAGAAACAAGAGCAGTGCACCAATCCTGCGGCCGGATATTGCTGAGGCGATCGTCCACAACACAAGACACACCAACAGTGCGGCAGATATCAAGCCCGCCGGCCCGAAGATGGCCCACAGATCACCGAATATGCTATGCAGCTCGAACTGCCCACGCCCAAACATGTAGTGGCTGAAACCATCGTGCGTAGGCTGAAGGCCCATTCGTATCAGCGCTGAATTCCCCACGGCCACATCGTGCGTGCTGGGAAGGGTCCCGAGGCCATACCCAGCAAAGTGATCACGCATAAGAGCGTAGGTGGCAGATAGCTCGGGCCTCCCGCCGAGTAGGGTTGATCCTGATCGCGCAGCATCTTGGATCGATCGCTGTTGTGCCTGCTCCCCTAGGAATCCCTTCAACACAAGGTAGTCTGCAATTTTGTAGACGAGGAAGAGTGCGGCGAGCCCTAGCGCGACCGCACTCAGCTTGCTCTTATGCCCTCGTCGTTGACTCCGGATGACCGACCAAACCACCATCCCTGCTACCGCCACATACGTCGCGAACAGCGATCTGGCGTCACTGAAGAGCGTCACCCCACCAAGCACGCAGAGAGCGACCACGGCACGTTTCCAACCTGCCCACAGTGAAGCCGCGCCCAGTACGACCAGCGTCACGGGGATCGAGTATCCGAATTTCCACGTGTCGGTGAGGTTAGCTATGGGTGGTCCGACGCTGACGATCCCTCCCAGTCCTATGAAGATCGCGATAGCACCCGGGCGCATCACGGTCCGCGCCCACAACACAAGGATCACGGACACAACGATGCCCACATGCAGGCTGATCGCCTGCACACGTGCCTGGCTCGAGATCACGTGGGTACTGGATGTCCAGGTAGTGACCAGCAGCCCGTACGCCAGGCACAGCCCCAGGAGGCCGACCATCGACTTCGACCAGCGATATGAAGCGAGCGACGGAAGAGTCAACGGGAGCAGGAGAAGGGCTAGGACGTAACCAGTCGTCAAGCCCATGTGCCATGGATCGCGCATCCCGACCACGAAGAGCGCACATCCCGCGACGATCTGCTCAAGCGTGACATGATCGCGCCCGAGTCTGCGGTTCTGCAGGCCGATCAGGTGGCGCGACGCCGATCTGCCCATCGGTCGGCGCGGCCTGAGCGCGTATCCAGGTTGCACGCGATCCACCTAGGATGCGACGTGGAGGGCGGCGCGCCGTGTCTGTGCAGAGCCGGTCTGCCGAGTCAGAGACCGTACCCGAAGCACGTCCGATAGCCGATCCACATGGGTGCTGATCAAAGAGTTGACGTCCCGAAGCTGTCGGGACCCTCCATGCGCTGGGTCGGTGATGTCACCGGCTGCCCGGCCGGCGCGTGCACGGCGGCGCGACTTCACCGCGTCCAGCAGGACGCCGGGGTCTGACGACGTGATGAGATCGATCCCGACCTGTGGATCATCGTCGACAGCGTCTTCCGCCATTTCGACGAACTGCGTCAGGGTGTAGGTGTATCCAACGCTGCGTGGCAGCACCTGGGTGACCTCGGATCGCTGCGCGCGGGTCATGGTGAGGACCAGATCAGCACCATCCAGAAGGGCGGGCGTGACCAGGGTGGCCGACAATGTGTGGACCAGCCGGTGATCAAACATCGGCATAAACCGGTCCGGAATCGGGGTCCCATCGACAGCACGCGTTCCCGCGCTCGCCACGTCGATCGCGGAGTGCGCAGGCAGGTGCTCTCGGAAGCGCGCCTCAGCCAGCTGCGAGCGGCAGAGATTCGCAGTGCACACGAAGAGGACCGTAAACCGTGACCCGCTCATCGGAAGTCACCCACCCGCTGGGTCGAGCGCCGCACGGTGCGCGAGCCCCGACGACTGCTGCGGCCGAGCCCGCGCCGGGACGACACCTTCGGCGCCTCAGGTTCATAAGCGTAGGGATCCGATCGACGCCATCGTGGTGCGTGGCGGCTGATCACGATGCCGAGGACCTGGGTGTCGATGTTTTCCAAGCCCATCAGGGCATCTTGGACGTCTCCCAGGTGCGTCTTGCCCTGGCGCGTGACGACCACGCATCCAGAGGTCAATGGGCTGATCAGCGCGGCATCCGCCACCGCAAGCAGCGGCGGACTATCGACGATGACGACGTCGTAGATACTGCTCACCTTCGTCATCAGTTCGCGCATGAGCGCGGACCCGAGGAGCTGCGCCGGGTTCGGCGGCACCATCCCCGCGGCGAGGACGTCGAGGGCGCTCTCGCCGTCCATCGGCTGGACGACTTCCTCGAACGGCGCCTGCCCCGAAAGCACGGTGGACAGACCCACCGACCCTTCGAGATCCAAACGATCCGCGATCGTCGGGCGGCGCAGGTCCGCGTCGATCAGGAGCACGCGCTGCCCCGACTCGGCAAAGCTCGAGGCGAGGTTGAGCGCCAGGGTCGACTTGCCCTCACCCGAACACGACGACGTGACGGTGAGCGCCAGCGATCCGTCCTGGCCGTTCTGGGTGAACATCAGGCTCGTGCGAAGGCGTCGGAACTGCTCCGCGCTGGAGCTCGTGGGCGCATCCAACACAGCGATATGCCCGTGATCACGACGCCGCGGCAGATACACAGAGCCCAAGACGGGGATATCGCTTGTCTGGATGTCTTCAACGGACCGCACCCTCGTGTCGAGCTTTTCGCGCAGGAGGGACCAGGTCACAGCCAGGACGAGTCCGCCGAGAAGACCGATGAGCAGATTCCGCTTGGTCTGTGGCGTGCTGGGGACTGTCGGGGTCTTGGCCTTCCCGATCGTCGCGACATCGACCGTGGGCTTGCCCTTCGAGTCCTTCGGGGACAGTTCACGTGCGGCGTCTCGAAGGCTCACCGCGGTCTGGTCCGCAATCTGAGCCGCATGCGTCGCGGAAGCGTCGGTCGCGTTGATTTGGAGGATGACCGTGCCGGAAACGGACGTCGTCTGCACCGCGCCGGCAAGTTGTGCCGGGCTGATCGCGAATGGCAGCGCAGTCGCTGCGTCCTTGAGCACCCTGGGGCTCTTCGCGAGGACGGAATACGACTCGATCTGCGCCTGGGTGTATGCCGATCCCTGGGACAGATCGACGGCACTATCGCCGTAGGGCAACGAGAAATAGACACTGGTCGTTGCCCGGTACATCGGTGTCCTGGTCATGGAATACGCTCCAGCGCACACCACCGCGAGCAGCGGCAAGATGATCATCATCACCAGGTGCCGGCGAAGAATGTGAAGCAACTCATTGATGGACATCCGGACCCCCAGTCCATGGCGTGTAACTCATGATCGATGTACCCCTCCCGTGATAGCGATTACGCGCTCGTAGCACCGTCGGACGGAACGGCATACGCGAGCGATAAGGCAGCGTCCACCCAGCACTCGCCATGCACTCGACGAGTGATGAAGCTGTCTTGACAGCACCTCGCGTCTGGTGATCCGCTCGCATACTCTTCGAGTTCTACCGTCATGGCTTGCCCCACTTGGACAGTGCGTGGAGCTTCTTGGCATTCGCCTTCGTGACCTTGGTCAGCTTCTCGGCCTTGACGCCCTTCTCCATCTTCTTCATGGCCTGCGTGTCCAGAGTCGAGGCGTCAAGCACCTTGAAGTCATCGAACGCGAGGTTGACGGGCAAGCCTGCGGCGTTGCCTGACAGGTAGACGGCAAGTCCGACGCGGCCGGGTGTCTGCATCGAAGCCGTATCGTCTGTCGCCTCGACCTGCCAGGTGGCGGGCTCGTCCGTGCCATCCGCCCAGACCTTCGCACGCAGTGTCGTCGGGTTGGTGCCCGTCGCCTGGAATCGCACATCCAGTGTCGCGCCAGGGACAAACGTGAGGCCGTCGATCTTCTGCAGCGGCACCGTGGCGACCTCACTTCCACCGTCCATCCGGCTGATGGCCAGATAGACCTGGCCATCACTACCCAGCCTCAGCTTCGCCCGGTAGTCACCGACACCCGGCACCGACCGTCCGACGACCGAGACGTAGAAGCTTCCCTCGGACTGCACAGCATCCGCAGAAACCTTCACGTGGACGTCGGACTGATCCGTAGAGACGCTATTGGCGTTTGCACCGGCGCCGGAGCTCGGCGCACTGAAGCCGAACAGCCCTTCGTCCCCGTTGACCGACTGTGTGCCGGAGGCCCAGGTGGTCCAGGAACCACCCTTGTCCAACGACCCCCAGCCGTTCGCCACCGTCCTCTGGAACTTGTCGGAGGCAAGGACCGTCGCCTGCTGCTGTGCGACCGTGATGTCGTGAGAGACGGAATCCTTCGCCCCGTCATCATCGGTGACCGTCAACTTGACCGTGTAGGTCCCCGGATCGCTATACGTGTGATCGGGGGTGGCGCCGGTCCCTGCTGTAGAGCCGTCACCGAAGTCCCACTTGTAGCCCGCGATGGAGCCGTCGGGATCCGAGGAGTTCGATCCGTCGAACTTCGCCGTCAGTCCCGTTGTCGACGATGTGAACCTGGCCGTGGGCGTCTGGTTCACCGGCGGCTCTCCCGCAGACGTCACCGTGATGTTCTTCGTGACGGAGTCCGTGGCGCCATCGTCGTCGGTCACGGTCAGTTGCACCGGGTAGGTGCCCGCATCGGCGTAGGTGTGATGCGGCGTCTTGCCCGAACCGGCAGCCGTGCCGTCGCCGAAGTCCCACTTGTATGACGCGATCGAGCCATCGGGATCCGTCGATCCCGACGCATCGAGATCCGCCGTGAGGCCGTCTACCGAGAACGAGAACTTCGCGGTTGGAGCCTGGTTCGGCGGCGGGACCTGGCCAGGCTGATATACGGACAGGTCCGAGAACGAAGCCGTGATAGGCGCATTCGTGATGGCTCCGGAGGCATAGGTGACCAGTCCCACCGATCCTTCGGACTGCAGGCCGCTCGTCGAGTCCGTGGTCGACACGGTCCATGCCGACGGTTGCTCCCCACCTGCCTGCCACACCTTGGTGCGGTACGTCGTCGGGGACGCTCCGGAAACCTGCACACGGACACGCACTGCGTCGTCGGAGGACACACCCGGCACATTCTTGCTCGCCAGTGTGGTCTCCGTCCCGTTCACGATCCTGGTCAAGAAGGCCGTCACGTGGCCATTCTTGGTGAACTGCAGCTTCGTCTGGTAGTAGTCATTTCCATTGACCCGCACAGGCACATCAATGTATGCACTGCTGCCGCTCGGCACCTTGTCGAGCTGAAGACCGAAGCTCATGTCCACGTCAGCCGCCGACACAGACCTCAAGTAGGCGTTCTGGCCGGAACCTGCACTGGGCATCGTGATCTTGCCCTGCCCGTCGGCGACCTCGAAGTTGGATCCACCGCCCCAGACCGTCCAGGAGCCTCCCACGTCGGCACTACCCCAGCCGTTGGCCACGGTCCGATCAAAGGTGTCCTTCGCGATCGGCGCATGCGTGGGCTTCGTCACGGTCACGTCGTGTGACACCGAATCAGTGGCTCCCCCATTATCGGTCACGGTCAGCTTGACGGTGTAGGTCCCCGCGTCGGCATACGTGTGATCCGGCGTCTTGCCTGATCCGGCGTCGGAACCATCACCGAAGTCCCACGCGTAGGACGCGATCGAACCATCCGGATCGGACGAGTCCGATGCGTCGAAGCTGGCCGTCAAGCCACTCTTCGACGAGGTGAACTTCGCCGTCGGAGCCTCGTTCACGGGCGGCGCCGTGACAGTCACCTCGTGTGAAACCGTGTCGGTGGCACCCTGGTCATCCGTCACAGTCAGCTTGACGGTGTAGGTCCCCGCGTCGGCAAACGTGTGCTTCGGGTTCGCCT
>CAZMLG010000031.1:0-24370 GCA_964566985.1 uncultured Intrasporangiaceae bacterium | reverse complement strand
CTGCTCCTGCTGCGGCTCCGGCTCGTCGTCGGACGCCTGCTGCTCCTGCTGCTGATCGCCGGCACCGGACGCGCCGCCCGAACCCGAGTCGTCGGATGCCGCGCCCTCACCGATCATGGCGAGGTCGGCGCCCACCGGCACGGTCTCGTCCTCCTCGACGAGGATCTTCTGCAAGGTGCCCGCCACCGGCGACGGGATCTCCGTGTCGACCTTGTCGGTCGAGACTTCCAGCAGCGGCTCGTCGACGGCGACCTCGTCGCCGACCTGCTTCAGCCAGCGGGTCACGGTGCCTTCGGTCACCGACTCGCCGAGAGCGGGCATGGTCACGGATTCAGACATGGGTCACAGTCTCCTTGATCACCGGGCGGTTGGGCAGGTTCGTCTCACGCATGCGCGTGAAGGGGCTTTCCGGCCAGGGCGAGATGGGCCTCGCCGAGGGCCTCGTTCTGAGTGGGGTGGGCGTGGATCAGGCCGGCGACGTCGTCCGGTAGGGCCTCCCATCCGACGATGAGTTGGGCCTCACCGACCTGCTCGCCCATGCGTGCTCCGATCATGTGAACGCCGACGACCGGTCCGTCCGCCGCGCGGACCACCTTGACGAAGCCCTGGGTCTGCAGGATCTGACTGCGGCCGTTGCCGCCGAGGTTGTAGTCGTAGGTCGTCACCTCGCCGTACTTCTCCTTCGCCTGGGCCTCGGTCAACCCCACGGAGGCAATCTCCGGGTCGCAGTAGGTGACGCGGGGGATGCCGGACTCCTCGATCGGAATCGGGCCGTGGCCCGCGATCTCCTCGGCGACGAAGATGCCCTGGGCGAAGCCCCGATGGGCCAACTGCAGTCCCGGCACGATATCGCCCACGGCATACACGTCGGGCACGCTGGTGCGCAGCCGTTCGTCGGTCACGACGAATCCGCGATCCACCGTGACACCGTGCTCCTCGAAGCCCATCCCGGAGGTCACGGGGCCTCGGCCGACCGCGACGAGCAACAGGTCGGCCTCCAGCGTCTCGCCCGAGTCGAGCGTCACGCTGACGACATCGCCCTGCTGCGTCGCGCCGGTGAACTTCGCGCCGGTCTTGGCCGTGATCTTGCGCTTGCGGAAGGCACGCTGCAACTGGGCCGAGACGGCTTCGTCCTCGGCCGGGACGAGGCGGTCGAGGGCTTCGACGATGGTCACCTGCGCGCCGAACGAGGCGAACACCGAGGCGAATTCGACGCCGATGACGCCCCCGCCGAGGACAACGACACGAGCGGGGGTGAACTCCAGTTGGAGGGCCTGGTCGCTGGTCATGATCCGACCGCCGACCTCGAGACCGGGCAACAGCTTGGGCACCGAGCCGGTGGCGAGCACGACGTGACGCCCGGTGATCTCGCGGTCTCCGACGGTGACGGTATGCGGGGCCGACAGCCGGCCCTCGCCTTCGAGGTAGTCGATCTCGGCGGCCTTCACCAGGCCCTGCAGGCCCTTGTGCAGCCGACCGACGACACCGTCCTTGTAGGTGTGCACGCCGGACATGTCGACCGATTCGAACGTCGTCTTGACCCCGAATTTCGCACCTTCTCTGGCGCTGTCGGCGATCTCCGCGGCGTGCAGCATCGCCTTGGTGGGGATGCAGCCCTGGTGCAGACAGGTCCCGCCGAGCTTGTTCTTCTCGACGAGCGCGACCGACTGGCCCAGCTCCGCCGCGCGCAACGCGCACGCATAACCGCCACTACCCCCACCCAGGACGACGATGTCATAGGTCTGATCGGCCTTCGCCACCATCCGCTAACGCTCCCTTGCGCCGCCATCATGTTTACCGGGCCCATCTTGTCACTGAGCGACCCGTGGCGTGCACGCACCCGGCATACCCGCCGCGTGCTCGATCGATGCAGCACGCGAAAAGGCCTGGTCACTCTCGCGTCGGCATGCCAGAGTGTGAGGAACCGCACGTCGAGGAGGACTCCATGGGCAGTGATGCGAACAAACCGGCACACCACGGGCCGGGCGAGGAGGCCATGCGCAAGTTCCGCGAGGCGCTGGACCACAAGCACGCGCACGGGGGCAAGGACGTCTCCGACCACTCGCCGCGGTCGAAGGCGGACGGCCCGCACGATGCGGAGACCAGCGGCTCACAGCAGATGTTCCGGCGCAAGTCGGGGTGACCTCGGGCCGTCCATGGTGATGCCCCTCGGCCTCAGGCCGAGGGGCATCACTGTAGGTCGGAAGGTGTCAGGCGCGAGCCTCGGCGAGCGCCACCAGGGTCCGCACCCCGTGCCCGGTCGCGCCGACCGGGGTGTAGCCATAGGCCGCACCGTCGTTGTAGGCCGGGCCCGCGATGTCCAGGTGTGCCCACGGGATCGACTCGCCGTCGGCGCCGTCGCCCACGAACTCCTCGAGGAACAATGCGGCGGTGATCATGCCGCCCTCGCGCCGGCCGGTGTGCTTGATGTCGGCCACGTGCGAGGACATGTCCTCCTTCAGGTGGTGCAACAGCGGGATCGGCCACATCGACTCACCTGCGGTCTCCGCGGCGTCGATGACCTCTTCGCTCACGTCCGCGTCGTTGGTCAGCACCGCGGTCGTGCGAGGGCCGAGTGCGAGGACGGCCGCGCCGGTGAGGGTCGCCACATCGACGACCAGGTCCGGACCGACCTCCGAGGCGTACGACAGGCCGTCCGCCATGACCAGTCGTCCCTCGGCGTCGGTGTTGATGATCTCGACGGACTTGCCGTTGCGCATCCGCACGACGTCGCCGGGACGTTGTGCGTCGGCACCGGTCATGTTCTCGGCCAGGCACAGGTAGGTCGTCACCGCCACCGGCAGTCCGAGCGCGGCGATCGCGCCGGTCGCGGCGGCGACCGTGGCGGCACCGGACATGTCGTCCTTCATCGTGATCATGCCCGTCGCCGGCTTGAGGCACAGACCGCCGGAGTCGAAGGTGATGCCCTTGCCGACCAGCGCGATGTGCCCGGCCGCCTTGGCCGGCTTGTAGGTGAGCTTGACCAGCCGCGGGGGTCGGGCCGAGCCGCGGCCGACGCCGATGAGGCCGCCGCACCCCTGGCGCCGCAGCGTCTTCTCGTCGAGCACCTGCACGCGCACGGACGAGCCGGCGAAGTGCTCCTTGGCCAACTGGGCGAAGGAGTCGGGGTAGAGGTCGACGGGCGGTGTGTTGATCAGGTCGCGTGCCCACGCCTGTTGTTCGGCGACGACCTGGGCCCGCTTGGCGGCCTTGCGCACCTGCTTCGCGACGGGGCTGTGCACCGAGGCGCGCGAGAGCGGCGCGGCCGGCTTCGACCGGTAAGGGGTGAACGCGTAGGCCCCGAACAGCACTCCCTCGGCGACGGCGGTCGCCAGCTGCGGGGTGGTTGCGGGCAGACAGAAGGAGGCGCGGCTCACGGCGTCCGAGAGCGCGCGTGCGGCGGCCCCTGCCGCACGGCGTACCGCCTCGGTGTCGTCGTCGGTCGGGTCGTGGTCGAGCCCGGACCCGGTCACCAGGACGAGGCGGTCGTCGCCGGGTAGCCCGGAGAAGCGCAACACCTCGTCCTCGTCACCGGTCGCGACGACCACGCGCAGGGAGTGGTCGAGATGATCGAGCGCCTCCTGGTCGAGGTCGTCGACGGGGCAGATGCGGGCGCCGTCGCCGTCCTTGACGGACAGGAACACCAGGGCTTCCGTCCGGGCGCTGGACGCCGGGCGATCGGTCATGGACAGCGTGGTCAACGGTTCGGTCCTCTCGCGGGTGATTTCGTCTGACGGGGTGTCCCCTCGGGGCGCGGCCGACTCACCGGGTGGGCGGTCTCCCCACCGGCGAGGATACGCGGCACGGCTGACGGTAGCGTTTCGCCTATGACTGATGCCACATCGAATGCCGCTCCGTTGACCTCACCGCTGCACGAGCGCCACGTGGCGCTCGGCGCCAAGATGGCCGACTTCGGCGGGTGGGACATGCCCGTGCAATACCCCGGGGGCGGGGTCATCGCCGAGCACACCGCCGTGCGCGAACGCGTCGGGATCTTCGACGTCAGCCATCTGGGGAAGGCTCTCGTGAAGGGCGAGGGCGCAGCCGATTTCGTCAATCGGTGCTTCACCAACGACCTCCGCAAGGTCGAGCCGCCGAAGGCGCAATACACCATGTGCTGCGACGAGCGGACCGGCGGCGTGGTCGATGATCTGATCCAGTACTTCCGTAGTGAGGACGAAGTCTTCCTCGTGCCCAACGCGGCCAACACGGCAGAAGTCGTCCGCCGACTGCAGAAGGCGGCGCCGGACGGCATCGACATCACCGGGCAGCACCAGGACTACGGCATCATCGCCGTGCAGGGCCCGCGGTCGATCGAGGTGATGGAGGCCCTGGGGCTGCCGACCGACAGCGATTACATGTCGTTCACCACCGCCGGCTGGGAGGGCCGCGACGTCATCGTGCTCCACTCGGGATACACCGGGGAGAAGGGATTCGAGCTCGTCCCGCGCTGGGAGGACACCCCCGCCCTCTGGGACGCGCTCACCGAGGCGATGGCCCCCTTCGACGGGCTGCCGTGCGGACTCGGTGCCCGGGACACCCTGCGCACCGAGATGGGATATGCGTTGCACGGGCACGAACTGTCGATGGACATCACGCCCAACATGGCCCGGGCCGGGTGGGCCGTGGGCTGGAAGAAGGAGGACTTCTGGGGCAAGGAGGTCCTGGCGGAGCAGAAGGCCGCGAAGGACTACCGGCTCGCACGGGGGCTGCTGGCCACCGGCCGAGGCATCCCGCGGCAGGGGTGCGATGTCAAGGACACCGACGGCAACGTCGTGGGGGTCGTCACCTCCGGCACGATGTCCCCCACCTTGAAGACGGGGATCGCGCTCGCACTGCTCGATCGAGGCATCGCCGTGGACGACGAGGTGATCGTCGACGTGCGCGGCCGGGACCTGCCGATGACGGTCGTCAAGCCTCCCTTCGTGGACGCCGGCGCCCGCTGACCGACGGGATCAAACGACGGCTGTCGCCGCGAGAAGGCTTGCGGCGAAGCCGATCTCGACTCCTGCGCCGAGGACGTCCCCGCTGACGCCGCCGAGGCGCACGACGCAGCGCCGCACCAGGATCGTCAGGGCGAGGGCGGCGGCCGCGACGGTCACCGGGCCCCACCACCAGTGGCCGGCGGCCACGGCCGACGTGATCGCCGAGGCGGCGAGCACGGCGGCCGTCACCACCGCGGCGCGGCCTCGCGAGACGCTGCCGGCGACGGTTGCTCCGAGACCGTCCGGCCGCGCCGCCGGTATGCCGTGGGCGCACGCCCAGGTGAGCGTCGTGCGGCCGACGAGGACGGTCACCGCCGCGAGCGCGACATGGTCGCTGAGCAGGACACTGCCGCAGGCGACCTGCAGCGCCAGGGTGAGCACGATCGCCGCGACACCGGAGGGCCCCACGTCGCCGGTGTGCATCACCGCCAGGGCCCGTTCGCGCTCGTAGCTCGCCGACAGTCCGTCGACGGTGTCGGCGAGCCCGTCCAGGTGGAGGGCCCGTGTGCACAACTGCAGCGTGACGACGGCGCAGCACGACTGGACGATCGGCGGGACGCCGAGCAGGTGGCCGAGCGTGACGACGACGGCGAGCGGGATCAGCAGCGCGACGCCGACGGCGGGCGCGAGCGCCATCGCGAGGCCGGCGCGGGAGCGGTCGAGGCGGCGTGGTGCGGGCACCGGGAACGCGGTCAACGTGCCGGCCGCCAGACGAACGGCGTCCAGCAGCACGGCTCAGCCGATGAGTGGTGCGTCCGAGATGTCGACGGCGCGGCCGGCGACGGCGAGGACCGTGCGCTCGCTGACGGCGCTGATCCGCGCGTTGACCCGCCCGAGCAGGTCCTGGAAGAGCCGTCCGGGCGCGGTGGCCGGCACGACGGACAGGCCGACCTCGTTGCTGACGGCCACACAGTCGAAGGGAGCGTTGGCCCACAGCGCGGCCAGCTCCTGAGACGCGGTCTCGACGAGCTCGGTGGCCTTGTCCTCGTCCTCCCAGGCGTGCGCCTCGTCGATGACCGCGGTGACCCACGTGCCGAGGCAGTCGACGATGACCGGATGGCGGGAGCGCAGGATGGCGCGCGTGACGTCCGTGGTCTCCTCGGTGTGCCAGGCGTGCGGGCGGGCGGCCTGGTGCGCGCGGACCCGCTTGGTCCATGCGGGGTCGTCCCCGGTCGGCGTGGACCCCGGCGTGATCACCACCACCGGGTCCGCGTCCGGCATCAACGAGGCGGCGTAGCGGCTCTTGCCGCTGCGTACGCCGCCGAGCACGAGCGTCGTGGTCATCTGCGGTCCACACTCCTGTCGTGAACTGTCATCCCTCCGAGCACAGCCTAATGCCGCCGACTTCGCGCCGGACGGCGGTCGAAGGTCGGGGCGGCGTCGAAGGCCGCGCGCCGCATCGATCGCCTCAGGGCCGCCAGCACCGGCGTGCACGCGAGCAGCACGAGGGCGCCCGTGAGCACGGCACGCGGCAGGTCCCATCCGAGAGAGGTCATGCCGTAGAAGGTGGCGTAATGCCGAAGCTGGACCGGCAGCGAGTCGGTGACGTCGAATCCCGCTCCGTGTGGCGCGGTGTCACCCATGAACGGCCAGAACCAGAGGTTCAGGACGGCGCCGTAGGCGAACGAGGCGACGAAGCCGTAGGCCGTGAGCATCCACCGTTCGATTCGGGGGCGCATCTGCGGCAACAGCGAGGCACCCATGGCGACCCACCCGCACGCGAACATCTGGAACGGCATCCAGGGGCCGATCCCGCTGGTGAGGAACGCGCCGGTCACGATCGCCAGCGCCCCGAGCAGGAAGCCACCCGCCCGGCCGAGCGCACGGCCTCCCAGCACCAGCAGGAAGAACATCGGCTCGAGCCCGGCGGTGCCGGCGGACAGGACACGCAGCGCACCTCCCATGGCGGCCAGGACGCCGAGCACCGCGACCTGTTTGGCGTCCATGCCGCCGCTGGACAGTTCCGCGATCAGCACGAGCGACAGGAGTGCGACCAGGAGGGGGAACAGCCACGGAGCGTCGTTGCCGCTCGCCAGGGCGGCGTCCGACGACACGAAGAACGGCCAGACGAAACTCAGGGCGCCGATGGCGGTCATCAGGGTCATGGCGACGGTCGAGGACCGGCGCCAGACGATCATCGGTCGCGAGGTCACGGCGCTGCTCCGGTGGCGACGTCCTCGACGGTGAGGAAGGGGCGCGGATGCATGACCTTGGCGACCTGAGGTGCGAACGCGGGTGAGTCGCAGAGGATCTCGCGGGCGGCTCCGTCTCCGATGAGATCGCCGTCGGCGAGCAGCAGCACTCGGTCGGCGACGTCGGCGGCCATCTCGACGTCGTGGGTGGCCATGAGCACGCTGCCGCCGCGGTCCGCGCGCTCCCGCAGCACGTGTGCCAGGCGGCGCTTCGCCCCGTAGTCGAGTCCGCGAGTGGGCTCGTCCAACAAGAGCACGGTCGGGTCCCCGGTGAGGATCACGGCGAGGGCCAGGAGCATCCGTTGGCCTTCGGACAGATCACGCGGATGCCGATCGGGGCCCAGGGTTCCGAGCCCCTCCAGGATCGTGGCGCACCGACCTGATGGTGCGGCGAAATCCTTGTCCGCGGCACGGCATTCGGCTCGGACAGAGTCACTCAACAGCAGGCCCGCAGCATCCTGGGGGACGAGCCCGACCTTGCCGATCAGATCTCGTGGGCGGCAGCGGGCGGGGTTCAGCCCGGCGGCCTCGATCCTGCCGGAGGTGGTCCGCACGAGCCCGCACATCGCCTCCAGCAGCGTCGACTTGCCGGATCCGTTGCGCCCCATGAGGGCGGTCACGGACCCCTGCGGGACCGTGAGGTCGAGCTCGCCGAGGACGCTGCGCCCGGATCGGCGGATGTGCAGCGCCTTCGTCGAGATCGCCGAGCCGTCGTCGTGCCGAGGCGACGTCGGCGGATCGGGTAGGCCGTGCCGCAGTGCGGCGGCCATCCGGCGTGCCTCGCGCACCGACAGGGGGAGGGGCCGCCAGCCGAGCCGGCGTCCCAGGGTGACCACCGGTGGCACGCTGCGTGCCCGGACCATGGCGTCCGCCGGGGAGAGCGGTGCGCTCGCGACCCCGTCTTCGACGAGGATCACCCGGTCGGCGTGGTGGATGGTGCGTTCGAGCCGGTGCTCGGCGAGCACGACGGTGACGCCGAGATCGTGCACGAGCCGGTCGAGGGATGCGAGGACCTCTTCGGCGGACACGGGGTCGAGGGCCGACGTGGGCTCGTCGAGGACGAGGATCCGGGACCCGGAGGCGAGCACGGCGGCGATCGAGACGCGTTGTTGCTGACCGCCGCTCAGCTCGCGTAGCGGCCGCGCACGAAGGGGTGCCAGGCCGAGCAGGTCGAGCACCTCCTCGACCCGGCGGCGCATGGCCTGCGGTCGGACACCCAGCGCTTCCATCCCGAAGGCGATCTCCTCCTCCACGGTTTCGGTGACGAATCCGGAGGCCGGGTCCTGCCCGACGAAGCCGACGAACTCGGCGAGATCCCGGGGCCGGTGATCTCGGGTGTCGCGTCCCGCGACGAGCACTCGGCCGGCGAGGGTGCCGCCGCTGAAGTGGGGCACCAGGCCGTTGAACGAGCGCAGCAGGGTCGATTTCCCGCTCCCGGTGGGCCCGGCGAGCAGGACGAACTCACCCTCGTCGATGTGCAGCGCGGGGCAACGCAGTGCCGGGACCTGCGCGTCGGCATACGTGATCTCGAGGTCGGTGGTCTCGATCATCGCGGCACCCGAGCCCCTTCGAGTGGGGCCGCCGGGCGGGTCCTGGGGGCCCGTTCGGGCTCGCGGGGCGCCGGCCTGCGTGCATCCTCGCGGGCCGCGCGACGCGGCGTGCGCGGAGCGCACACTGCGGGGAGCGCGGCGAGCGCCACCGCGGCCAACACCCACGGGAGCACCTGCGGCGCGGCGACGGGGACCTGGGCCGGCACCAGGCCCGGCCGGCCCGTCCGGCTCATCCAGAGCGTGGCGGCCACGGGAACGATGCCGCAGGCGAGCACGACGACCTCCGGCAGGCGCCACGGGTCACGCCGATAGGTGCTGCGGCGGTCGCGTCGAGCACCGGTGAACAGTGCCGCACCGCCGACGAAGACGCCGCCGCACAGCGTCAGTGCGCCGACTCGTGTGGGCAGGGCTCCGCCCAGGAGGGTGACCAGGCCGACGAGGACGCCCGCGAGCCCGACGACGGTGAGTGCGCTGGCCCGCCGTCGGCTCGCCTGGTCGAGAGTGATGCGGCCGTATCCCCGCGATTCCATCGAGGCGGCCAGGTGGATGGCGCGTTCGAGCGAGTTCTCCAGCACCGGGACGACGAGGGTGGCCGTCTCGCGCAGCCCGGTGCCCGTGTGGCCGCGCAGGCGCCGTGCCCGCCGTGCCGCCGAGGCGTCGTCGGCCAGTTGCGGGATGTAGGTGAGGGCCACGACGATCGCGGTGCCCGCGTCATACAGGGTCGCCGGGACGTAGCGCAGCAGGCGGCGTGCGTCGGCGAGCGCGTTGCAGGCTCCGACGCACAGCAGCACGGTTGCCAGTTGCAGGCCCTTGTAGAACGCATCGACCAGTTCGGCCAGGGTCACCGGTCCGCCCAGTTCCACCCCGGCCATCCAGTCGGGTAGCGGGATCTGGGGGAGGTCGAGGACGGTGACGGTGCCTCCGACGGATGACCCGAGCACCACCATCATCACGACGCGCAGCCCGACGGCCAGCAGGGCGATCACCAGGAACACGCCGATGGCGTTCGTCGTCCCGATCTCCTTGCGCTGCAACACGACGACCGCGATGACCACGCAGATCGCTCCCAGCACGCACGGGTTGGTCGTGCGCGTGGCCGTGGCCGCGAGCAGCAGTCCCCAACCCCACCAGGCGACAGGATGCAGCATCCTGGGCCGGGAGAGACGGTCGGCGAGCGGGTGCACTCGCCGGTCAGTCGTCCATGACCGAGCGGCGCCGCCGCAGTGCGAGCAGCACCCCGCCGATCACGAGCACGAAGACGACGATGCCGATCAGGCCGATCACGGCCTGCCCGCCCTTGGACCCGCTCGAGTCGTCGCTGTCGGCGACCGCCGCGTTCGTCGCGTTCGCCCCGGTGGTGGCGTGCGGTGAGGCGGTGGCGCTCTGCCCGCCCGCGACGGCGATCTGGACGGTCTTGTCGGGTGCCTTCTGCGCGGCGGTGGGCTTCTTCACCTCTCCGCCGCAGCCGGTGGCCGGCCAGTTGTCGATTCCGCACACCATGCCGTTGCTCTGCCGGACGGTCGTGACGGCTGCGAGCACGTCCGCGCCGGTCGCCTTGGTAGCCACCGAGGCGCACGTGGCGGCCGGCTTGGGCGGAGTGCCCTTGACGGCGTCGGCCTTGCGGCCGTAGTCGATGACGACGGCGACGCGCTTCTTGCCGTCCTGCTTCGGCGTGGCACCGCAGACCTGCTTGAACGTGACCACGCCGCGTGGGTGTCGGTTGCCGGAGGTGCCGGCGACCGCCCACCGCCAGCCCTCGACGGCTCCGTCGGCCGGATGTGACTTGGCCGGGCCCGTCTGGGAGAAGGCCCATGACTGGCCCTTGAGCGTCCAGTAGCCCCAGAACTGGTAGGTGCCGCCGGCGGCGTTCGCGCCGGAGGTCGGCAGGGCCAGGGCCACGAGGCCGAACAGCAGCCCGAGCAGGGCGGTGAGACGGCCGACGTGCCACGAGGGGGTGCGCATGCGTTGGAGCCTTCCTGGCGGACAGGGTCCGAGCCAGCAGGTTCAGTGCTCGCGCGGGCTCCGATCCGCAACCACGACGGATATGACGAAGCCTGGCCTGCGACAGGTGCTCCGACTTCGAGTGGACTCGTCACGGTTGCGGGTCAGCGCCGGATTCTCACCGGCTTCCCCTGAGCGCAGGCGTCAGCCGCCTCAAACATGACACCGGGAGGTCGTTATGTCAAAGAGAGCCCACGATGCGGCGAAGTTTGGCAGGCTGAACACATGAAGAGCACGATGCAGACGACCCCGCTGCTGATCTCGACCCTCCTGCGCTTCGGCACCACGGCGCATGCGCGCAGCGAGGTGGTGACCTGGACCGGTGACGAGCCCCGGCGGATGACGTATGCCGAGGTCGGCGAGCAGGCTGCACAGTTGGCGCATGCCTTGCGGGACCTGGGGATCACCGGGGACAACCGCGTCGGCACGTTCATGTGGAACAACGCCGAGCACCTCGTCGCCTACCTCGCGGTGCCGTCCATGGGCGCGGTGTTGCACGCCTTGAACATCCGATTGTTCCCGCAGCAACTGGCCTACGTCACCCAGCACGGGGGCAGCGAGGTGATCATCGTCGACAACACCCTGGCGCAGCCGTTCGCGAAGCTGCTGGAGCATCTTCCTGCGGTGCGGCACGTCATCGTCAACGGCCCTGTCGACGATGACACGCGCGACGCGCTGCGTGCGCCCGAGCACGTGCAGGGAGTGCACGACTACGCGGAGTTGTTGGAGGGCCGGCCGACGACCTTCGATTGGGTCCAGTCTCTGGACGAGAACGACGCCTCGTCCATGTGCTATACCTCGGGCACCACGGGCAACCCCAAGGGTGTCGTCTATTCGCATCGCAGCAACTACATGCACGCCATGGGTGTCGCGTCGACGCTGGGGATCACCGCGAACGACCGGCTGCTCATCGTGGTGCCGCTCTTCCATGCGAACGCCTGGGGCTTCCCGTATGCCGCGATGGTCACCGGCTCGACGTTGATCATGCCGGACCGATTCCTGCAGCCCGAGCCCCTTGCCGCGATGATCGAGCAGGAGAAGATCACCGGGGGCGCCGGCGTGCCGACGATCTGGGGCGGCCTGCTGCAACACCTCGACGATCACGACGCCGACGTGTCCACCTGCCGGATGCTCATGGTCGGTGGTTCCGCGCCACCGCCGTCCTTGATCCACAACTTCTGGGATCGCTACCACATCGACGTGATCCACGGGTGGGGCATGACCGAGACGTCCCCGGTGGGCAGCCTCGCGCTGGCTCCCGCCGGTGTCTCGGAGGACGACGAGGGCTACTGGGACTACCGCACCTGCCAGGGGCGGCTGTTGTGCGGAGTCGAGGCGCGCCTCGTCGGTCCGGACGGGGCCGAACAGCCGTGGGACGGGGAGGCCATCGGGGAGCTCGAGGTGCGGGGCCCCTGGATCACCGCGTCCTACTATTCGAACGGGACCGAGTCCCAGGCGGAGATCGACGCGATGGCAGCGAAGTTCGACGGCGAGTGGCTTCGCACCGGCGACGTCGGATCGTTGACGCCGGACGCCTATCTGCACGTCTCCGACCGGTCCAAGGACATGATCAAGTCCGGTGGGGAGTGGATCAGC
The DNA here is from genome assembly GCA_964566985.1 of uncultured Intrasporangiaceae bacterium. Lineage (GTDB taxonomy): Bacteria > Actinomycetota > Actinomycetes > Actinomycetales > Dermatophilaceae > Leekyejoonella. Next base: position 12,046 of record CAZMLG010000031.1, on the reverse strand, counting down.
TCGGTCGATCTGGAGAACGCCATCATGGGGCATCCGGCCGTCGCCGAGGCGTCGGTGATCGGCGTGCCCGACCCGAAGTGGGACGAGCGACCGCTGGCGACGATCGTCGTGCGTGAGGGAGCGGAGGTGACGCCCGCGCAGTTGCAGGACTACCTGTCCGACAAGGTGGCGCGGTGGCAGGTGCCGCAGCAGTGGGCGTTCATCGACGAGGTGCCCAAGACGAGTGTCGGCAAGTTCGACAAGAAGCAGCTGCGGGCGCAGTATGCCGACGGTGAGCTGACGGTGCAGGGATCCGAATAGACGGTCTCCGCTCAGCTGGGACCGGTGAGACCCCACCGGCCGGTCTCGATCTCCCCGCACGACTTTCACGCCCTGCACCTCGCTCGCGCCGACAAGACGCACGAGTGACCGAATCGCCCCGCCGGATGGTTCCGGCGGGGCGATCCGTTGCGTCGTGCTCGCGAGTCAGAGTCGTCCGGATTTGACCACGCGAGAAAGGAACTGCTGGGTGCGTTCCTCTTTCGGGTTCTCGAAGATCTCCTTCGGTGGCCCCTTCTCGAGGATGGAGCCCTGATCGAGGAAGCACACCTGGGTCGAGACCTCCTTCGCGAAACCCATCTCGTGCGTGGCCAGGAGCATGGTCAGGCCCTGATGGGCCAGATCGCGCACGATCTCGAGCACGTCGCCGACGAGTTCCGGGTCCAAGGCCGCGGTGATCTCGTCCAGCAGCATGATCCGCGGTTCCATCGCCAGCGCACGGATGATCGCGACGCGCTGCTGCTGGCCGCCGGAGAGCATGTCGGGATAAGACTTCGCCTTGTCGTCCATGCCCACCGACTTGAGCAGCGTCATGCCCCTCTCCACGGCCTCTCTCTTGGGAACGCCGGCGACCTGGGTCGGTGCCAGAGTGACGTTCTCGATCACCGACATGTGCGGGAAGAGGTTGTAGCTCTGGAAGACGATGCCGACGTCGCGCCGCAACCGGTTGAGGTCGACACCGGCTCCGGTCACCGTGTCTCCCTCGATGGTGATCTCGCCGCCATTCACGTCTTCCAACTGATTGACACACCGCAGCAGGGTGGATTTGCCGGACCCGGAAGCGCCGATCAGACAGACGACTTCGTGCCGTTCGACGCTGATCGAGACGCCCTTGAGGACCTCGTTCTGGCCGTACGACTTGTGCACGTCCGTGATCTCCAGGAATGCCATCTCGTCAGCCTCCACTTCGCTTGGCGGCATCACGGTTGATCAGGTAATCGAGGAAACGCGCCTGTGGAATCGTGATGATGATGAAGAAGATGGCGGCAAGCGTCACGGGAGCGATCTCGAACAGCTTGCTCTCCCAGAGCTTCGTCGCACCGAGGACTTCGATGATGCCGGCCGAGGCCAGCAACGCGGTGTCCTTCTGCAGGCTGATGAAGTCGTTGAGCAGCGGTGGGATCATACGACGCACGCCCTGCGGGATGATCACGCGGCGGAGGGTCTGCACATAGCTCAGACCCAGCGAGCGCGCCGCCGCACTTTGGCTCGGGTGAATGGATGCCAGTCCTGCCCGGTAGACCTCCGCAACGTAGGCCGAGTAGGTCAAGGTCAGGGCGAGGACGCCAAGGAATGCCGGGTTCCACCGTTGGACGAAGGTGAAGGCGAGCGGAACGCCGAAGATAACCAGGAAGATCGTGACGATCGCTGGGATTGCTCGGAACACATCGCAATACACCGTCGATATCAGACGGAGTGGCGCGCCGGCTCTTCCCGGCAACATCCGCATGACCGCAAGCAACAGGCCGAAGATGAGGACAAACACCTGGGACAGGCACGCCACCCAGACGTTGATCCAGAACCCGCGGAGGGCGTCGGGGAATGACTTGGCCCACGCGTCCACGTCGAAGAAGTAACGTGCGACGTCACCGCCGTTGCCCAGGCCGATCCACAGCAGACCGGCGACGATGAATACGGCAGCGCCGTATCCCATGCCGATCATGACGTCCTCGCGAGCCCGCGCGGCCGTGCGACGTGCCGGAACAAGCTTTCCGGCGGCCAACTGTTGCGCGCGCTCGCGGCCACCGGCGAACCCCCGCGCCGTCGGCCACAAGGGATAGAGCGAAATGAGCACGAGGATCACCGCCACGACCGTGGCTGCCGTTCCGCCCTGGTTGTAATCGCGAAGGAGCTTCGCGGCATAGACCATGAGGGCGATGGCCGCGACATCGACCGCGAGTGCAGCGACACCGACACCAGTGACGTCTTTAGGGGGGCTTGGTTCCGGCGCCGGCTTGGCGCTATCGCGTACAAGATCGGCGGAGGTCACGAGGACCACCCCCGAGTCCGGGCCGGATCACACGGACTCACTTGACCTTCCAGACCGGCACGGAGTTCGGGTCGCCACCGAAGGCCGGGCCGAGGTAGTCCTTGGAAAGCTTGTCGAGGAAGCCACTCTTCTTGAGCTTCTCGATGCCCTTGTCGAACTGCTTCTCGTTCTTGGACTTCATCGGGTAGACGGCGCCGTAGTGCTCGCCGGTCTTGTACTGGCCGGGCACCTCGAGCTTGCCGCCGGTCTGTTTGGCCTCGGCGAGCACGATGGCGGTGTCGAGGAGTGCGACGTCGGTCTGCCCCGAAAGGACGGCCTGATACAGCGTCTGCGAGTCGGGGTAGATCCGCTGCGTCTTGCACTTCAACTTATCCTTGAGGAACGGCACCGACGTCGTGCCCGAATAGGCGGCGCACCGCTTGCCGGTGATGTTGTCGGCGGTGATGCCGGAGTCCTTCTTGACCAGAACCCCGATGTTGGAGTCGAAGTAGGGCTTGGAGAAGTCGACCTTCTTCGCACGCTCGGGCGTGATCGAGATCTCGGCGAGTGCGATGTCGAACTTGTTCGTGCGGCCGGCGACGAGTTGGTCGAACGAGACGTTCTTGACGGTGACCGACTTCAGGCCGGCCATCTTCGCCAGGGCGGCGGCCATGCAGTATTCATAGCCGTCCTTGATCGAGTCAGGGGTGGTGCCGTTCCACCAGCCCTGAGCCGGCAGGGTCGTCTCCACGGTGAGCGTGCCCGACTGTGCGGCATCGATCTTGATGGTGTCGGCCTTGACGCTGGAGACGTCGCACTTACCGTAGTCGCCCGAGCCGCCGGCCGCGGATCCGCCGGATCCTCCGCTCGAGCCGGAGCCGGAGCCGGAGTCGGAGCCGCAGGCGGCCATCGTGGTGGCGGTCGCGACGGCGGCCGCGATGCACAAAGCGCGCTTCATGAGCATGGTGGGGGTTTCCTTTCCGCAAGGGACACAGCCACTTGCAGCACAATGTCCGTGGTCGTGCGTGGCACGACCTTATGCTGTGAACCATCTTTGGGTGGCCGATTTTCGGCATATCCGTCAAATGTGCGCCGTTTTGTGATCTTGGCTCGAGTGGCGAGACAAAACCTGTCGGTGCATCGGTCTCAGGTGCCCCCTTCCCGGCTCGCGCGACTCTCCTCGCGCACGTGCAACAGCGTCGGGCGATCGGCGGACCATGCGTCCTCGATCAGGGTCGGCAGGTGGTCGACGGAGGTGACCTCGTGCGCATGGCATCCGAGCGCCGTCGCGGCGGCGGTGAAGTCCACGCCGCCGAGCCGGACCGCGTCGATCGGATCGCCGCGGTCGGCCATCTCGTTGCGGATCTCTCCGTAGCCGCCGTTGTCCACGACGACCACGGGCAGGGGAAGCCGCAGGGCGGCGGCGGTTGCGAGTTCGGGGAGGGTGAACATCAGGCCGCCGTCGCCCATCAGAGCCAGCACCTTCGGCTGCTCGGGCGACAGCGCGGCACCGATCGCCGCGGGCAGTCCGTAGCCGAGCGTGCCGCCCCCGGCGGGATAGAGGAAGCCGGCCGGGCGGTGCACGCGCAGCATGGTCAGCGCGCCGTAATAACACGCCATCGTGCTGTCACCCGCGACCACGGTGTCGTGATCGACGACGGTGTTCAGGGCCTCCACGAGGTCCCGCCACGGTGCCCCGGTGTCCGCCGCCTCCGTCGCCAGATCGGCGCGCGCGTTCGATGCCCGCGAGGACGGCTCTCGCCGGTCGGTGCTCTGCAGCAAGGCATGCAATGCGGCCGACGCGTCGGCGACGATGCGCACCGCGGGGTCGGCGTTGGTCACGATGGAGGCGGGGTCGACGTCGATGCGCACGAGCTTGTCGTCGATGGCCAGGGGCAGGTCCCACAGGTCCGACGGCGCGAACTCGGTGCCGACCGCGACGACGACGTCGGCATCGGCGAGAAGGGCTCGTGCGGCGTCGTGGTGCAGGCCGGCCCCCACGCTCAGGGGATGGCTCTCGTCGAGGATGCCCTTGCCGCCGACCGTCGTGAGCACGGGTGCCTGCAGTCGCTCGGCGAGAGACTGCACCAGTTCGGCGGCACGGAGGGCTCCTCCACCGGCGACGACCACCGGTCGACTGCTGCGGGACAGCAGGGCGTCGGCCGCGGCGACGGCGTGGTCCTCGGGCGTCACCAGTGACGGGCTGACGGGGACGACCAGGGGCGCTTCGGCGGTCTCGTCGAGCAGGTCCAGGGGGATCTCCAGGTGGACCGGCCGCGGCCGTCCGGTCTGCATGGCCGCGAACGCGAGCGCGACGGCGTGGGGGATCTCCTCGATCGAGGTCACCCGGTGGCTGTAGGCCACGACCGACTGCATCGCCTGGTGCTGGTCCTTGACTTCGTGCAGCGTCCCGTTGCCGAGCCCGGGGTGGCGCAAGGGCATCCCGGGGGAGACGAACAACACCGGCACCGAGTCGGACCAGGACTGAGCCGCCGCGGCCATCGCGTTGAGGATGGCCGGCCCCGTCGTGGTGAGGCAGACGCCCGGGCGGCCGGCCACACGCGCGTATCCGTCGGCCGCATATCCGGCTCCCTGCTCGTGGCGGGTGAGGACGACACGGATCCGAGAATCCGACAGTGCGGCGAACGCAGCCAGGTTATGTGTGCCGGGGATACCGAAAACGGTGTCGACATGGTGTGTCTCGAGGGCGGAGACGAGCGCCTTCCCGCCGCTGACGAGCGCCATGCACGACCCTCCTCGGGCTTGTCATCGGTCAGCCCGGGGGATGTCCGACCGGTCTCGGACGACCACGCAACTGAATGACCAATTAATAGCCGTATCGTGGTGGCCACCGTCAATCGTGTCAAGGGTCGAGCGTCACCGCTCGATCCCGTACAGACCGACTGCGGCCGTTTCGTCGATGTGCGGCGCCTCGGTCATCTAGGCTCGACGCCGTGGCGAGGACACGCATGACCCCGGACGCACGGCGTGAGGAGATCCTGCATGCCTGTGCCGATCTGATCGATCGACGCGGCGCGAGTGTCGTGCGGTTCTCCGATGTCGCAGAGGCATTGGGGATCAGCCCCTCGTTGATCGCCTACCACTTCCACGCCAAGGACGCGTTGATCGCAGAGACCTTCACGTGGGCGGCTCGCCGCGATCTCGAGCAACTCGACGTCGTGATATCCGGCGTCGGCACGGCTCGAGAACGTCTCATGGCGGCGGTGGCCTGGTATGCGCCGACGGGCGGGGCGCCCGGGTGGCGCCTGTGGATCGAGAACTGGGCCATCGGACTTCGTGCTCCGGCGCTGCGCCGGACCGGGCGCACACTCGACCTCGCGTGGAAGGACTCCCTCGCACAGATCATCGAGCAGGGGTGCGAGTCGGGTGAGTTCTCGTGTGCTGATGCACGGGAGGCGGCGTGGCGCATCACGGCATTCCTCGACGGGTTGGCCATCCAGACGATCGTGTACGAACGCGAGGTGTCGGCGCACCTGGTCCGTGAGAGGACACGGGACGTCGTGGCGCACGAATTGGGCCTGGACCCGGACGAGCTCATCGGATGACGGGGGCGGCGGCCCCCGGTGCCGGGTGTTGACACCGACCGCATGCTTACTGCATCGTGATTCAATAAATTCAGCTCAGGAGGTCGGATGGCCACGATCGCATCGCATGCCCCACATCTACAGGTCATCTGGACCGATCCCGTGACCGGCCGACAGGGATTCGTGGTCATCGACCGGCTGGTGCGCGGCGTCTCCAGTGGCGGGCTGCGGATGCGTCGTGGGTGCACGCTCGACGAGGTGCGCGGACTGGCCGAAGGGATGACCCGCAAAGAGGCCCTGCACTATCAACCGGGCCACAGGTATATCCCGCTGGGCGGCGCCAAAGGCGGGATCGATTGTGATCCGGAGGATCCGCAAGCCTTCTCCATGCTCGCCAGGTTCCTCGACGGGGTCCGCGCCATCGTGGAGAGGCACTGGACGACCGGTGAGGATCTGGGCGTGCGGCAGGAAACCATCGACGCGGCGATCACTCGAGTCGGGCTCACCAACTCGATCCAGGCGATCTACCCCCTGCTGGACGACCCCGACCAGGCGAAGGCCAGGCTGGCCGCGGCATTCGACGTCACGGTCGCCGGGGTGAGCCTGCCCGAACTCGTGGGCGGCCTCGGAGTGGCCGAGGCGGTCCTGACCTACCTCGACCGCGAGGGCAAGGACCCGACATCGTGCAGTGCGGTGATCCAGGGGTTCGGTTCCATGGGCGGCGCCACGGCGCGATACCTGGCTCGGGCAGGCGTCAAAGTGGTCGGGTTGGCGGATGTGCACGGCACCGTGGCCAATTCGGACGGTTTGGACGTGGAACGTCTGCTCGGCACCCGCGATCCGCTGGGAGGCTTCGATCGCGACGTGCTGCGGGACGAAGATCACGAACTCGCCGCCGATGGCTGGCTCGATGTGGACTGTGACGTCCTCGTGCCGGCCGCCGTGTCGTATTGCCTCACGGCGGAGAACCAGCACCGCGTGCGTGCAGAGGTGGTCGCCGAGGCCGCCAACATGCCGACCCTGCCCGAGGCCGAGACCATGTTGCGAGAGCGCGGTGTCACGGTGCTGCCGGACTTCGTCGCCAACTCGGCGACCAACGCCTGGTGGTGGTGGACCCTGTTCGGCGACATCGGAGCTGACGCCGACGAGGCCGAAGCGATGGTGCGCCGATCGATGCGCGATGTCGTCGGCCGCATGCTCGACGGCGCGGAGGACGCGAACGTGTCGCCCCGGTCGGCCGCCCAGGATGTCGTGGAGGTCAACCTGGCCGCGATCGACGAGGCATACGGCCCGGCCGCTCAGTAGCGGGCCCGGGCGTCGCGGACGGTGAGAGCGACCTGGACACGGTTGTCGGCATCCAGTTTGGCCAGGACGTTCGAGACGTGTGCTTTGACCGTCGGCACGCTCATGACGAGTTGTTCGGCGATATGTGCGTTCGGGAGGCCGCCGGCGACCAGGTCGGCGACCTCGCGTTCGCGCGCGGTGAGTCTCTCGAGACGGGCGCGTGCCTCGGACCGCTCGGAGTCGTCACCGCGGGTGATGCGTGCGACGATCTGGCGGGTCACGCTGGGGGACAGAACGGGGTCACCGTGCGCGACCGCCCGGACGGCGCCGACCAGCTGCTCGGGTCGGGTGTCCTTCAGGAGGAACCCCGCAGCCCCCGCCCGAAGTGCCTGCACGACGAGATCGTCCGCATCGAAGGTCGTGAGCACGAGCACGCGGGGCGCATGCGGCAGGGCGGCGGCACGCCGTGTCGCGTCGATGCCGTCGAGGACCGGCATCCGGATATCCATGAGTGCGACGTCGGGGTGCTGGTTCTCCACCAGGATCAGTCCCGCCCGGCCGTCGTCCGCCTCACCGACGATCTCGATGTCCGGTGCGCCGCCGAGGATCATCTTCAGGCCGGCCCGCACCAGGGCGTCGTCGTCGACGAGCACCACGCGGATGGGCTGCTCGAGGTCATCCATCGTCACGCTCCCACGGTAGCCAGGCACGCACCACGAAGTCACCCGATCGATCGACACCGTCGGTGAGCTCGCCGCCGGACAGGACCGCACGCTCGGTCAGCCCGACGAGCCCGAGGCCGGACTCGGGAAGGGGTTGAGCACCTTGCGTCGTCCGCACGGCGCGGTTGCGCACGTCGATCGTCAGCCGGCCGTCGGCATGATCGAGGACGACCCGGAGCAGTTCGTGCGGGGCATGCTTGCGGCGGTTGGTGACGCATTCTTGAACGATCCGGAATGCGTTGCGGGAGACAAGCCCCGAGAGTCCGTCCCATCTGTGCGGAAGCGTCGACACGATCGGCCCGTCCGTCTCGCGGGTGCGTTCGATCAGCAGCGGCAGGTCGTGCAGGGTCGGCTGGGGTGCGTCGGGAGTGTCGGTGCCACCGGCGTCCGGGTCACGGAGCACGCCCAACACCTCACGCAATTCGGCGAGCGCATGCTGCGCATTGTCCCTGACGATGGCCGAACTCTCGCGGATCTCGTCCGGGCTCGCGTCGGTCCGGTAGGCGAGCGCCCCGGAATGCATGACCACCAACGAGATACGGTGCGCCAACACATCGTGCATCTCCCGAGCGATCCGAGTCCGCTCGGCGACCTTGGCCTGCGCCGCCCGTAGCTCCTGCTCCCGCTCGATGTCGTGCAGCCGCTGCTGCAGCCCCACGACGAGTTCACGCCGTGCGCCGATGGCCAGGCCGGTGGCGACGCAGAACCCGAGGAACAAGATCGTGAAGACGAGATTGGTGATCCAGTCCTCGAGGGTGCTGCCCGGCTCGGACCACATCTGGAACCCGACCGCCGCGGCGAACTCGACGACACACGTCACCAGGATGTGACGGCGGTTGCGTGTGGTCGCGAGCGAAACCAGGGCGATCCCCATGGCACCGACGCTCGTCACACTCACGAAACTGGCGATCGAGAGGAGCATCGCGATCCGAAAGGGCCACCGGCGACGAAAGTGCAGCAGGACCAACCACACCGGTATCAGTCCCAGCTCGATCCCGGACCAGATGCCGGAGGCATAGATCCCGCTGTCCGCTTCCCCGAGGGCCACGAGAAGCAACAGTCCGCACACGGCGGCCGGAAGACTCGGGCCCATGATCCACATCGACCATCTGACCAAGCGCTACGGCAGCCATACCGCCGTCGATGACGTGTCGTTCGACGTGACGCCCGGATCGGTGACCGGGTTCCTCGGCCCGAACGGCGCCGGCAAGTCGACCTGCATGCGCATGATGTGCGGGCTGACCCCCGCCACGTCCGGGATTGCGACCGTGCTCGGGAAACCCTATGCCAGTCTCGCCAACCCGGGGCGTCACGTCGGAGTGCTCCTGGATGCCTCCGCCCAGCACGCCGGCCGCACCGGCAGAGAAGTGCTCACGCTCGGAGCCGTCTTGATGGGGCTCGGGCGCGACAGGGCCGACGAGATGCTGCATCTAGTCGGCCTGACCGGCACCGAGGCCGATCGCCGGCTGCGCAACTATTCGCTCGGGATGAGGCAGCGCCTGGGGATCGCGCATGCGCTGCTCGGCGATCCGAGAGTGCTGATCCTCGACGAGCCGGCCAACGGTCTGGATCCGGCCGGCATCCGGTGGATGCGTGGCCTGTTGCGCGGTTTCGCCGACGACGGCGGGACCGTATTGCTGTCCTCCCACCTGCTGCACGAGATCGAGGTGATCGCCGATGAACTCGTGGTGATCGGGCGCGGCAGAATCGTCGCGAGCGGGCCGAAGGATCAGTTGATGCGCGCGGCCGGCACGGTCGTGCGCAGCACGGACGACGAGCGACTGATCGATCTGCTCAGGCAGGCCGGTGTCGGCGTCACAGCGGTCGGCGGCGTGCTGCGCGCCGATGCCGACCCGCGACAGATCGGCGAGATCGCCGCCGCGAGCCAGGTGGTGTTGACCGAACTCAAGCAGGCCGGCGCCGCGGGCCTGGAGGACATGTTCCTCCAGTTGACCGCGAGCGACGCCCGTGAAGGAGTGGAGGCGGCATGACGAGCTCGACGACCACGCAGGTCACGTCGGGGGACGGCCTGCGACGTCTGCCCCGGATCGCCGGCGGCGAGCCGGCAGCGGTGCCCTTCGGCCGCCTCGTGCGGCTCGAGCTGCGCAAGCTGATCGACACCCGTGCCGGGCGATGGCTGCTGGTGGCCATCGGGCTGGCGACGCTGGCGGTCGTGACGATCCTGATGTTCACGGGCACGGTCGGCCGGGACACGGACTTCCGCACGTTCCTGGCGGCCACGAGCATCCCGCAGGGCATTCTGTTGCCGGTCCTCGGAATCATGACGGTGACGTCCGAGTGGTCGCAGCGCACCGGCCTGGTGACCTTCACCCTCGAGCCGCGTCGACTGCGCGTCGGCTGGTCGAAGCTGGTCGCCGCCTGCCTCATGGGGCTCGTCGTCATCGTGGCTGCCGTCGCCCTGGCGGCCGTCGCCACCGAGCTCACCGACCTGCTACGAGGCAGCGACCCCGTGTGGTGGAACTCCGGCACCGCGGAGGGCATGTTCGGCCTGCTCGTCGCCCAGCTCGTCGGCATCGCCATCGGTGTGGCGCTCGGGATGCTCATCCAGAACACCCCGGGCGCGATCGTGGCCTATCTGTTCCTCCCGACGCTCTGGTCGATGGTCTCGACCATCTCCTGGATGCAGACCGCGGGGGAGTGGGCCGACACCAACCAGACGCTGGGGCCACTCATCGACGGCGACATCTCGGGTATGCAGTGGGCGCACCTGGCGGTGTCCGTGCTGGTCTGGGTCGTGGTGCCGTTGACGGCCGGCATGTGGCGGGTCACCCGCAGCGAGGTGACGTCGGCCTGACCGCCCGCAGGGACCACCGAGCGGCCCTCCCGATCAGGGGAGGGCTCGCGCGGGGTGTGCCGACGCAGGTGCCTCGTAGGGTGGGCCCATGAGTGATGCATGGACGTGGAGTTACGAGGACGGTGCCGGCCGACAGGTGAGCGATCCGGTCGCCGTGTCGACCCAATTCCCGACCCAGGGTGATGCCGAGTCCTGGCTGGGCGAGCAGTGGCGGGAGCTGAAGGCGGCCGGCGTCGCCGCGGTGACGCTCTACGAAGGCGAGTCGCCGGTCTACGGACCGATGAGTTTGTCCGACGGCTCGTGAGGCCGCCGGGTCAGAACTTCTTCTCGCCGCGCTTGACCTGCGGCTTGGGCATCCGGGACATGCGCATCTGGAAGGAGCGCATCATCGCGTAGGAGGCGCTGCCGCGCGGAGGATCCTCGTGGAAGCGCTCGCGGATGCGCTTCTTGATCCGCCGCCACATCAAGTAGGAGTCGGAGATACCCACGAGCACGATGACCCACACGAAATACAGCCCGAACGTCTGCATCGTGCGGTTGGGCATCAAGGTGAGCAGCAGGACCAGCAGCATCAGCGGCAGCAGGATCTCGCCGACGTTCCACCGCGTGTCGACCGAGTTGCGGATGTAGCGCCGGATCGGCCCGCGATCACGAGACGGCAGGGCGCTCTCGTCACCGCGCGCCATCGCCTCGCGCTGCTTCATCCGGTCGACGCGGGCCTTCTCGCGTGCGGTGCGCTTGGCCTCCTTGCGGTCGTCCGGCACCAGCGGGCGCCGGCGCGCGGCCTGCTGCTCCTTGCGCTTGGGCGTCGGCCGCCCCTTCTTCTCCGGGCCCTTGTGGGCAGCATCGCTCGAGGGCTCGGGGGAGGACGCCGTCCCGGCGTCGGACTTCTTGCGGCCAAACACGCGCCTCACTCTACGGGTCGAGGTTCTGCGCTCGGCACCGTGGGCCGCGCATCGCCTGGTGCCGCCGCGGCCGGGATGACTACCGTGAGCCCTGTGATGACGAACCTTCCCGCCGACCGCCTGACCGCCCTCACCGATGCCGTCCGTGACCTGATGCCGGGCGTGCGCAGCGACCTGGAGTCGCTGACCCGGATCCCCAGCGTGTCCCTGGACTCCTTCGACCAGTCGCACGTGGACACCAGCGCCGACGCCGTCGCCGATCTGCTGCGCGCAGAGGGGCTCGACGTCGAGATCGTGCGTGAGGGAGGGCGGCCCGCGGTGATCGGCCGACTCGCCGCTCCAGGCGGTGCGCCGACGATCACCCTGTACGCCCACCACGACGTGCAGCCGCCGGGCGAGGATGCCGACTGGCAGTCCGCTCCGTTCGAGCCCACCGAGCGGGACGGCAGGCTCTACGGCCGGGGCGCCGCCGACGACAAGGCCGGTGT
>CAZMLG010000030.1:0-24388 GCA_964566985.1 uncultured Intrasporangiaceae bacterium | reverse complement strand
CCGACAAGATGTGGGAGACGATGCTCCCGTTCGGCCAGTACGCCTTCAACAAGTCCCACACGGCCGGCTACGGCCTCGTCTCGGTGTGGACGGCCTACCTGAAGGCCAACTTCCCGGCCGAATACGGCGCTGCGCTGCTCACCTCGGTGCAGGACTCCAAGGACAAGATGGCCATCTATCTGGCCGACACCCGCAAGATCGGGGTCAAGGTCCTGCCGCCCGACGTCAACGAGTCGGAGGCCGAGTTCACCGCCGTGGGCGAGGACATCCGCTTCGGGCTCGGTGCGGTGCGCAACGTCGGCACGCACGTCGTCGACGCGATCGTGCGGGCCCGCCAGGAGCACGGCAAGTTCACCTCGTTCGAGGACTTCCTGCGCAAGGGGGGATCGGCGGTCTGCAACAAACGCACCATCGAGTCGCTCATCAAGGCCGGCGCGTTCGACAGCCTCGGGCACAGCCGCCAGGGCCTGGTGCACATCCACGAGACCTACGTCGATTCGTTGTCCGAGGAGGCCAAGAAGAAGGAGCAGGGTCAGGATTCGTTGTTCGCCGGATTCGGGGACGAGGCGGGGATCGAGCTGGCGGCGCTGCCGGCGATCCCCGACATCGCCTGGGACAAGCAGACCCAGCTCGCCTTCGAACGCGACATGCTCGGCCTCTACGTGTCCGATCACCCCCTCTTCGGCATCGAGCACATCCTCGCGCAGCACGCCGACACCTCCATCGCACGCCTGCAAAGCGACGAGCCACCCAAGGACGGTTCGGTCGTCACCATCGCCGGGCTGATCACCGGACTGCAACTCAAGCGCAACAAGCGCGGCGAACTGTGGGCGATCGCGACCGTGGAGGACCTGGAAGGGTCGGTCGAGGTGCTGTTCTTCTCGAAGATGTACATGACCGTCTCGACCATGCTGAGTCAGGACGTCGTCTGTGTCGTCAAGGGGCGAGTGATGAGCCGCGACGAGTCGGTCTCGCTGTCCGCGCTCGACCTCACCCTGCCCGAGCTCGGTGGCGACGTGCGCGGCCCCGTCGTGTTGTCCATGCCGCTCGTGCGCGCGACCGGCGGTCTGGCGGGTCGGCTCAAGGGGGTGCTCGGTGAGCACCCGGGGGCCACCGAGGTGCACCTCAAGCTCACCCAGCCGGGTCGCACGGTCACCGTCCGGCTCGACGACGGCCTGCGCGTCACCGCCTCGCCGGCACTGTTCGGCGACCTGAAGGCGCTGCTCGGTCCGTCCTGCCTGACCTGAGCGGCGCCGCGTCGGACCTCCCACCGGCGGCACGCCGGACACCATAGGCTAGGGCGCGACAACCCGCGATCGGGCATTCTGCGGGGTGACGAGGAGGAGAAGGACATGCCACACGCGCCCAACCGTCGGCAGGTGCTCGGCCTCGGCGGAGCGACCCTGGCGGCCGCGGCCCTGGCCGCCTGCGGCAGCAACACCGGTCGCGAATCGGACGACAACTCGAGCACCGCAGCCGGGGGCAAGCCGATCATCGACCAGTGGTACCACCAGTACGGTGAGAAGGGCACCGAGGCGGCCGTCAAGCGGTATGCCGCGGCCTACCGGCAGGCGAAGGTCTCGGTGCAGTGGATCCCGGGCAACTACGACCAGAAGGCCGCCGCGGCGCTGCTGACCACATCCGGTCCGGACGTCTTCGAATACGCCAACGGGCCCACGATCGACATGATCACCGGCAAACAGGTCGTGCCCGTCACCGACCTCCTCGGTGCCGCACGCTCCGACTTCACGTCCTCGCTGCTGGAGCGGATGACCTACCAGGGCAAGCTCTACGGCGTCCCCCAGGTCGTCGACATGCAGCTGTTCCTCTACCGCAAAAGCATGTTGAAGAAGGCCAAGATCAAGCCGCCGGAGACCTTCGACGACCTCCTCGACGCTGCGGGCAAGCTGACCAAGGGCAAGGTCAAGGGCCTCTTCCTCGGCAACGACGGTGGGGCGAGCACGATGGGTGGGCCGGTGCTGTGGTCGAGCGGCCACGACTATCTCACCGCGGAGGACAAGCCGGATTTCAACAACCACGACGTGATCGAGGCGCTCACCAAGCTCCATACGCTGTTCAACTCCGGCCATCTGCTGCTCGGGGCTCCGACGGACTGGTCGGACCCCAGCGCGTTCATCCAGGGGTTGACCGCGATCCAGTGGACCGGGTTGTGGGTGCTGCCGCAGGTCCGCCAGGCCCTCGGCGACGACTTCGGCGTCCTGCCCTTCCCGGCGATCGGGTCGGGGCAGCCCTCGGTGCCGGTCGGGGCCTACGCGTCGGCGGTGAGTGCCCGGGCCGACGACATCGACGCGGCGAAGGCGTTCGTCAAGTGGTTGTGGGTCGACGACACCAAGGATCAGCTGGACTTCGCGCAGAACTACGGCTTCCACGTGCCCTCTCGCAAGAGCCTGGTCGCCAAGGCCGCCGGACTGAAGAAGGGGGAGGCGGCCAAGGCGGCCGGGTTCCTGGACGACTACGGCCACCCGCAGACTCCGCTGTTGTGGACTCCCACCTCGGCGTCGTCCTTCAACGACGCGATGGACAAGATCATCCGCTCGGGAGCCGACCCCGAGTCGACGCTGTCCGGGGTGCAGGGCACGGTGACCAGCGAGTTGAACCGATTCCGCAATTCCTGACCGACCGCCACGGAGACCATGACCGCCCACGCCCCCACGTCTCCGCAACGTCGTTGGACCCAGAGCCCGCACCTGTGGTTCTGGGTCTTCGTCGGTCCGTTCTTCGGCGGACTGCTCGTCTTCGTCATCGTGCCCATCGGCTGGAGCATCTGGCTGAGCTTCTTCGACGCGCACAACACGGTCACGCCCACCCACTTCGTCGGCTTCGGCAACTACGTGCACATGCTGAAGGATCATGCCTTCCGATCCAGCCTGCTGACCTTCGTGGCGTTCGCGATCTTCATCGTGCCGATCACGTTCGCCGGCTCCCTTGCCCTGGCGGTTCTCGTCGGTGGGGTACGCCGGTTCAAGGGATTCTTCCGGTCGGTGTTCTTCCTTCCCACGGCGTGCTCGTATGTCGTGGCCTCGATGATCTGGCGCGACTCGATCTTCTCCGGCGTCGGATCGGGCGTGGCCAACACCGTCCTCGGCTGGTTCGGCGCGACCCCGGTTCCCTGGCTGTCGGTCGTGCACCCGCCGTGGTATTGGCTGGTCATCGTCACGGTGCGGTTGTGGCTGCAGGCCGGCTTCTTCATGGTGCTCTTCCTGGCTGCGCTGCAACGCATCCCGCGGCAGCTCTACGAGGCGGCCGCACTCGACGGGGCGGTGGGCTGGAAGGCGTTCCGATACATCACGTTTCCACAGTTGCGGACCACCAGCATTGCGGTACTTCTCCTGTTGCTGGTGGGCGCGTTCCAAGCGTTCGACGAGTTCTACAACGTGATGGTGACGACCGCCGGATATCCGCCGTATGCCCGTCCGCCGCTCGTCTACCTCTATTTCACCGCCCTCGGTCACGGGCAGGACTTCGGACACGGCAGCGCGGGAGCGGTGATTCTGACCCTCCTCATCGCGATCTTCGCCATCATCCAGGGCCGCGTCACCGGCATCGGACGGCGTGAGCAATGACGCACCCCACGCTGACTCGACCACGCGCCGCCCAGGCGGTGCGGTATGCCGTGCTGCTCGCGCTCGTCGCAGTGTTCCTCATCCCGTTCTACCTGCTGGTCCGCAACGCGTTGTCCACCGATGCGCAGATCACTCGAGTCGACGGCTGGACCTGGTTTCCCACCCACCCGCAGTGGAGCAACGTGCGCGAGGTGTTCGGCGACGCATCGGTGCCGTTGGCCCGCGGCATGGTCAACTCCTTCGCGATGGCGGTCACCCAGACCGTCGGTGTCCTCGTGCTGTCCGGGATGGCCGGCTACGGCCTCGCACGGGTCGCCGTGCGATACGCCAACATCGTGTTCTACACCGTGATCGGCACACTGTTGATCCCCGCCGCAGTCACCTTCGTGCCCTCCTTCGTCATGGTCTCGACCCTGGGCTGGGTCTCCACGCTGCGCGGGCTCATCGTGCCCGGGCTCTTCCAGGCACTGGCGACCTTCTTGTTCCGCCAGTACTTCCTCGGCTTCCCCAAGGATCTCGAGGAGGCGGCGCGGATCGATGGCGCGGGGCCATGGCGGACCTTCTGGCGGATCGTCGTGCCCAACTCCTGGGCATTCGTCGCCGCCATCGCGACGATCACCTTCATCGGGAGTTGGAACTCGTTCCTGTGGCCCCTGGTCATCGGTCAGGACCAGTCGTCCTGGACCGTGCAAATCGTCCTGTCGACTTATGTCACGGCGCAATCGGTCGACCTGCACGGCATGTTCATGGCTGCACTCGTCTCGATGCTCCCCCTGCTGTTGATATTCCTCTTCCTACAGCGGTGGATCGTGGCAGGCGTTGAACAGACCGGCATCAACGAATAGGGCCCCCTATCGGTACGGTGACGGCCGTGACTTCTCTTCGCAACGCCACAGCGCCCGTCGCTCCGAAGCATCCACACGTGCGTGATCATCACGGTGATCGATTCGTCGACCCGTATGCCTGGCTCGCCGACTCCGAGAATCCCGAGGTGATCGCTCACCTCGAGGCGGAGAATGCGTATGCACAGGCCCACCTGGATGCCGGGCGCGAGGTGGCCACGGCGATCTTCGACGAGATCCGCGCACACGTGCAGGAGACCGACGTCAGCGTGCCGGTGCACATGGGTGACTGGTGGTATTTCAGCCGGACGACCAAGGGTTCGCAATATCCGGTGCACTGCCGGGTGCCGGCCCGGGCCGGTGATGCTCGCCCGGCTCCGGTCGCCGGTGTCGCGCTGGAGGGTGAGCAGGTGCTGCTCGACGTCAACCGCGAAGCCCAGGGGCAGGAGTTCTACCGCCTGGGCGGTCTGGCGGTCAGCCACGACGGCACCCGGATGGCCATCTTGTACGACGTGCGCGGTGACGAGAGGTTCGCTCTGCAGGTGCGTGATCTGAGCGCCTCGACGGTGCTTGACGAGCAGGTGACCGAGGCGGGCTACGGGTTGGTGTGGTCACGGTCCGGGGAGGAACTCTTCTACACGCGCGTCGACGATGCCTGGCGGCAGCACCAGGTGTGGCGCCATCGCATCGGGTCGCCCCAGACCGATGACGAGCTGGTGTTGCAGGAAGACGACGAACTGTTCACCGTCGGCATCGACGAGTCGGGCGACCAGCAGTGGATGGTCATCCACGCGGAGTCCTCCACCACCGGGGAGGCCCGGATCGTCCCGCTGGCCGATCCGGGCGCCGAGCCCCGGCTGATCCACCCGCGCGAGTCCGGGCTCGACTATTCGATCGATGTGGATACCGACCAGGTGCTGGTGGTGCACAACGGATCTCGCGTAGATTTCGAGGTCGCCGCCGCGCCGCTCGACGACCCGGGACGGGAGCGATGGGCGTCCGTGTTGAGCACGGCGGAGGGTGAACGGGTGCTCGGCGTGCAGGCGTTCAAGGAGTTCGCGGCCGTCGCCATGCGCAGCAACGGCCTTCCCACGGTGCGGATCCTGCCCAAGGGTGCAGAGGGCTTCGGTGAGCCAAGGGCCACCGGCCTCGATGGTGAGACCCGCGTGGTGGGGTTGGGGGACACGCCTGAATACGACAGCTCGACGGTGCAGCTCACGCTCGAGTCCTATCTCACGCCGCATTCGGTCTACGATCTCGACGTCCGGGCGTCCGACCTCACGCTGCTGTGGCAGCGTCAGGTGCCCGGATTCGACCCCGACCGGTATGTCGAGGAGCGAGTCTGGGTGCCGGTCGACGATGGCGTGCGCGTGCCGCTCTCGGTGGTCCGGCCGCGCGATGTCCGGGCGGATGGACGCAACCCGGGGTATCTCTACGGGTACGGCTCGTACGAGATCAGCAGCGATCCGAGCTTCTCGGCGCGCCGCCTGTCGCTGTTGGATCGCGGTGTCGTGTGCGCCGTCGCCCACGTGCGCGGTGGTGGCGAACTCGGTCGCGCGTGGTATGACGACGGCAAGATCCTCGCCAAGAAGCACACCTTCACCGACTTCGTCGCGTGTGGTCGATACCTGGTCGACGAAGGATGGGTAGCGCCCGATCGACTCTCGGCAGAGGGCGGTTCAGCCGGCGGCCTGCTCATCGGAGCGGTGATCAACCTCGACCCGAGCCTCTTTCGCGCGGTGCACGCCGCGGTGCCGTTCGTCGACGCACTGACCACGATCCTCGACCCGTCGATGCCGCTCACGGTGGGGGAGTGGGAGGAATGGGGCAACCCGCTCGAGTCGGCAGAGGTCTATCACTACATGAAGTCGTACTCGCCCTACGAGAACATCTCGGCGGCGGAGTATCCGGCGATTCTCGCGACGACCAGCCTGAACGACACCCGGGTGATGTGTGCCGAACCGGCGAAATGGGTTCAGATGCTGCGCGACACCGTCTCCAACGACCCGGCGGAGCGTCCGATCCTGTTGCGGATCGAGATGGTTGCCGGTCACGGCGGGCGCAGTGGACGCTACGACAAGTGGCGTCAGGTCGCGGAGGAGACAGCCTTCCTCCTGGATCGGATCGGTGCGACCGCCCCCGTCGTCAGTGGGTGACCACGACCGGACAGTTCGCGTGGCTGAGCAGGTCACGGGCGACACGTCCCAAGTGCAGCCCTTCGAACCCGCCGTCCCCACGAGTGCCCAGCACCACGACGTCGCTGGTCTCTGATTCGTCGACGAGCGTCCGTGTCGCGTTCGCCTGGACCACCTCGGTGTGGACCTTCACACCGGGATGGTTGGCGCTCTCTGCCGCGATGCGATGTTCGACGAATTCACGGGTACGCCGTGCGTAGGTGTCCCAGTCGGCGGAACCGAGGTTCGGGTCGTGGGCGTCGCGCGGCTGCCAGGCATGGAGAGCATAGACTTCCGACCCGCTGAGTTCGGCCTGCTTGAAGGCCCAGTCCAGGGCGCGGGCCGACTGGTCGGAGTGGTCGATGCCGACGGTGATGCGGTGGAAGGCGTTGTCGCCATCGCGAGGATTGCGCACGACGACCACGGGGCACGACGCGTGCCCGGCCACCTGGTGGGCCGTCTCGCCGATGGAGGAGACACGCAACAGGCTGTCTCCGTGGGCGCCCACGACGATCAGGCCGGCGAGGCTGCTCGCGCGGACCATGGCGGCCGCGGGATAACTGGAGGTGATCCCGGTAGTAACCTGGATCATGCGGTCGCGCAATTGGATTCGGTTCCGGGCACGGTTGAGGACACGCTCGCCGGATCGGCTGAAGTGGTCCTGATCCGCACCCATGCCGAAGGCCCAGTCCGGCCGGTCGGGGCTGAACCCGTGCAGGAGATGGATGGGCGAGCGCGTCTGCTGCGCCTGGGAAACGGCCCAGTCCAGGGCGGTCATCGAAGCTCCAGAGGTTTCGACGCCGACGACGATGCTGCCGGGACGAAGGTTGCCTTCCATGATGGCCTTCCTACGGTCGACCTGGCGGCGGAGGCGAGTGACCACCGTCGTCGCGGACCCCCTTTGGCCCGCCTGGTCTCATCCTAGGCAGAGTTTGCTGGGAAGTCGCTGATCGTTCGGTGGGAACTAGGCGGTCAATGCGTCGCGGATCCGGGCGGCACACGACTCGGCCTCGCCCGCAGCATAGCGGACTCGGGGCCAGAAGAAGCCGCGCAGACCGTCACCCTTCGTGCGGGGCACGACATGGCAGTGCAGGTGTGCCACGCTCTGGGACACGACGTTGTTCATCGCCACGAAGGTTCCCTGCGCCTCGCACGCGGTGGGGAGGGCGTTCGCGACCGTTTGGACCTCCTCGAAGAAGGGGGTGAGCAGGTCGGCGGGCAGGTCCGGCAGGGTGACCACGTGGCGGCGGGGAATCACGAGGACGTGCCCTTTGAAGACCGGCCGGCGATCCAGAAACGCGAGCGTCGCCGCCGTCTCGTGCACGACGTGCGCCTCACCCTCCCCGTCGGCGACGTCGCAGAAGACGCACCGGCGGTCACTCACCGTGGACCCGGTCGCGTTGCTCCACGGCCTGTTTGATGCCGGCGAGCGTCTGGCGCATGCCGGACAGCAAGTCCTTCTCGAAATCGTCCTCGCCGCCCATGAAGCGGTCGATCAACGTCGTGGAGACGGAGGTGAGACCCCGGGAGACGTCTCTGCGCTGGACCAGACGGGTGCGATGCTCGTCGAGCGGCTCGATCTCGAAGATCCACCGTGAGCGGTTGTCCTTCACCCGGAAGCCGATGATTCGCTCCGGTTCGTAGTCGCAGACCACGGACCGTGTCGGCCACACGCGCCATCCGGACCGGTTGACGTTGAGCATCGTGGTGCCCGGCCCGATGGGGCCGCGGGCGAACACCTTGCGGCACTGCGGGCTCCATTCCGGCATTCTGGTCAGGTCGCTCACCACCTGCCACACGGCGTGCGGCGACGCATCGATGTCGGTCGAAGCCTGGAGATCGTCGGGCATCCGGTCATCCTTTCGTCGTCCCGGTTCGATCCTAGGCGAGCGCCGTCGGATGTCGCATACCCCACGGCGGCTCCGTGCGGGGTCGCGCGTCAGCGATCGCGTCCCGGGACGCGCAGGCCGCTGGCGATCAGCCGCCGAATCAGTTCGTGGCCACCCACCTCGAGAGCACCGGCGGACAGGGCCCGCTCGTAGCGTTCCTCGGGCACGTCATAGTGGTCCTGGTCGAAGAGGCGGGCGGACAGTCCTGCCCGCCGAGCGGTGTCGTGCAACTCGTCCAGGGACCGGTCACTGATCAGGTGGGACCACAGGCGTCCGTGTGCGGGCCACGACGGCGGGTCGATCAGCGTCGTCACGCTTCGACGGTAGCACCGACCCGCGGGTCGCCTCGGCGAGCCACACCGCGAAGCCGGCCGTGGGGAACGCGGCTCCGAGGAGGCACACGCCGCCCCACCCGAACTGCGCGTAGGCCGCCGCCGACAAGGCGCTGCCGAGGGAGCCGGCCGCGAAGTAGGAGGTCATGTAGGCGGTGTTGAGCCGGCTGCGCGCGTCCGGTCGCAACGGGTAGAAGAGGGACTGGTTGCTGATATGGGTGCCTTGGATCCCGAGGTCGAGCAGGGCGACTCCGATGCCGAGGGCGACGACGTGGTGACCGCCTATCCACAGCACGAGGAAACTCCCGGCGGTGGCGGCGACGAATCCTCCGGTCTGCACCTTCGCGAAGCCCCGGTCCGCGAGACGACCGGCGACCTTCCCCGCCAGTGCCCCGGCGACCCCCAGCAGGGAGAAGATCCCGATGTGGGCGTCGGACCAGCCGTAACGCGGTCCGGCCAGAAGGAATCCCATGCTGGTCCAGAAGACCCCGAACGAGGCGTAGGTCGCGGCGCCGTAGAGCATGCGCAGGCGCAGGAGCGGCTCCTCGCGCACGAGGGTGAGCACCGAGGCCAGCGCGCGCCCGTACGAGAGCCGGGTGGCGGGTGGCACGACGGGAAGGCGTGTGCGCAGCAAGAGAATTGTGACGACCATCAGCACCGAGGCCAGCACGAACACGGCTCGCCACCCGGCGATCTCGGCGAGCAGCCCGGCGACGACCCGTGACAGCAGGATGCCGAGCAGCAAACCGGTCATCACGTCGCCGATCACGCGGCCGCGTTCGTGTTCGCCGGCGAGGGAGGCGGCGAAGGGCACGAGGATCTGCCCGACCACGGACGTGGTCCCCGCGAGCAGTGCTGCGACGGCGAGGACCTGCCAACTCGGGGCGGCCGCCATCGCGGCCAGGCAGAGCGCTGTGCCGACGAGGACGCCGGTGAGCAGCCGTCGCCGTTCCACGAGATCGCCGATGGGGACGAGCAGGGCCAGCCCCACGGCATACCCGATCTGACTGGCCGTCACGACGAGGCCGATGCTCGTGGTCGAGGCGTGCAGGCTGTCGGCGATGGCTCCCACGAGCGGTTGGGCGTAGTAGCTGTTGGCGACGACCAACCCGGAAGCGAGCGCCATGACCAGCACGAGCCCGCGGTCGAGCGGCGCGGTGCGATCAGCGTTCATTCCTCCACGATCGCGCCGGAGCATATATATGTCCAATAAATGGATCATTCAAAATATATGTCTAAAATCTATATATGGATGTCAAGCAACTGGCACACTTCGCCGCCGTCGCGGAGGAACGCAGCTTTACGCGGGCCGCAGGGATGCTGGGGATCTCCCAGCCCGGGTTGAGCGCCTCGGTGCGGGCTCTTGAACGCGACATCGGGATGGCATTGCTGGAGCGGACGACGCGACAGGTGGTCGTGACTTCCGCGGGACGGGTGCTCTGGGAGTCGGCGCAGTTGATCCTGGACGAGATCGCCCGTGCTCAGCGGCGGTTGGACGCTCTGGCGGGAATGGAGAGCGGCAGCCTCGGGCTCGGGGTGGTGCAGACGTTCACCTCCGTCGACCTTCCCGCCGTGCTGGCCGACCTCCATCGGCACCATCCGGGGATTCAGGTCACGCTGCGGGAGGCCCCGACCGCCGATCTGTTGCACATGGTGCGTGTCGGGGAACTCGACCTGGCCTTCGTCGCGCTC
Organism: uncultured Intrasporangiaceae bacterium; assembly: GCA_964566985.1. Lineage (GTDB taxonomy): Bacteria > Actinomycetota > Actinomycetes > Actinomycetales > Dermatophilaceae > Leekyejoonella. Next base: position 13,875 of record CAZMLG010000030.1, on the reverse strand, counting down.
GACGACCGACCGCCCCCGGGCGGCCTCGATATCGTGCGGCGGTATGCCGAGGAGATCATGGTCGTCGTCGGCGCCGGCCACCGCCTGGCGGGGCGCACACGTGTCCGGCTGGACGGCCTGGCGCGCGAGGTCTTCGTCGACTTCCAGGCGGGCCAGGGCCTGCAGACGGTCATCGAGGGCGTGTGCGAGAGAGCCGGCCTGGATCGAACGATCGGGTTCGGCGTCGAGCAGATCGACCGTGTGGTGGCGCTCGTCGGCCACGGCTTGGGCGTCGCGTTGGTCCCCGAACCGATTGCGCGCGGCTGCGGACTGCCGGTCATTCGTGTGTCCCCGCGTCCGCCGACACGCGATCTGGCGTTGGTCGCGCGGTCCGGAAACCTGACCAACCCGGCCGCGGACGCGTTCGTGTCGCTGCTGCCGGGCTGAGCCGCGCTGGTGGCCGAGCGTCCCACGACGTGCGGCGTCGCGTCGCCCCCGTGGACGGGCGAGCGTGCCGGCTTGCGATCCGTGGGGCAGTCGAGCAGGGTGATCAGTTCACCCGGAAGGAGGAGTCATGGTCGATGACCTGTCGCAGCTGGCGTCCGTCGGCGACCTGAGGGGGCTGCGCACCGCGCTTGCCGGCATCGGCGACGTGCCGGCCGTCGTCGACGAACTGGAACGACACGATGCGACGACCCGAGCGGTGGCCTTCCGTGCGTTGCCCAAAGACCTGGCGGTGGAGGTGTTCGAGGACTTCGCGCCGGCGTTGCAGAGTGAGCTGATCACCCAACTTCGCGAGGAGGCCGGCGCGCTGGTGCTCGAACTCGACCCGGACGACCGGGCCGGCGTGCTGGGGGAGTTGCCGGCGAGCGTCGCGCGGCGGTTGTTGGCCGGCCTCGACCCGGACGAGCGCGCCAAGACCACCGCGCTGCTCGGCTACCCGCACCACTCCGTCGGTCGCCGGATGACCCCGAACGTCGTCGTGGTGCCTGTCGACATGACGGTCGGGCAGGCTCTGGCGCGAGTCAAGGAGGTGGAGCCGGACGCGGAGACGATCTATGTGCTCGGGGTGATCGATCCGACGCGCAGACTGCTCGGCGTCGTCTCCCTCAGACGCCTGTTGATGACCGGCTCCGACACGCCGGTCTCGGACGTGATGAGGGAACCGATCCAGGTGCAGGCCACCGACTTGCAAGAGTCCGCTGCACGGGTCATGGGTGACCACGGTGCGGTCGCGGTGCCGGTCGTGGACGCGGAGAATCGGGTCCTGGGTGTGTTCACCGTCGACGACGCCATGCGGGTCCTGCAGGACGAGGAATCGGAGGACCAGGCGCGTGCGGGCGGCGCCGAGCCACTCAGCCGGCCCTACCTCGCGACGTCGATGCTCGACCTCGTCCGCAGCCGTATCCTGTGGCTGCTCGTCCTGGTCTTCGCCGCGATGTTGACCGTCAATGTGCTCGATTATTTCGAGGACACGTTGGCCGATGTGGTGTCGCTGGCGTTGTTCGTCCCCTTCCTGATCGGCACGGGCGGCAACGCAGGGGCGCAGGCGGCCACCACTGTTGTGCGCGCCATGGCCGTCGGCGACGTGCGCCTGCGTGATGTCGGACGAGTCGTCGGCAGAGAAATGGTGACCGGGCTGATGCTCGGAGTCGGTCTCGGCTGCGTCGGATTCGCCGCGGCGTCGCTCTTCGTCGGGACGTCCGTCGGCACCGTCGTCGGACTGTCTCTCGTCGTGGTCTGCACGATGGCCACCACCGCCGGCTCGCTCGTGCCCATGGTGGCCCGATGGGTCGGGGTCGATCCGGCCGTGGTGAGCGCACCGTTTATCACGACCTTCGTCGACGCGAGCGGCCTGATCGTCTATTTCCTCCTGGCGCGCGCACTGCTCGGGCTCTGACGGTTCGGTCAGTCTTCCACCAGGGCGAAGACCCTCGCGGGGCTACCGGTCCCGCCGACGATCGGCAGCGGAGCCACGACCAGGAGGGCGCCGGTCGGTGGTAGGTCGGCGAGGTTCTGCAGCGAGGTGAGGCCGTACTTGTCGTGGCCGAGCAGGTGGTAGTGCGCCGGGAAGGGCGGGTCCAGTTCCGCGCCGCGACCGGCATCGATGCCCACGGTCTCGACGCCCAGGCCGGAGATCGGACGCTCGGTGGCGAGCCACTCGGCAGCCGCGGCGGTGACGCCCGGGGTATGGGATCCGGTCTCGTCGGCGTTCAGGCAGGCCTCCTGGTCGTCGGAGAACCGATCCCAGCCGGTGCGCAGCAGCAGCCATCCGTTGTCCGGAAGCCTGCCGTGCTCGGCCTCCCATGCCTCGATCTGCGGCACGTCGAGGAGGAAGTCCGGGTCCTTCTCGACGTCGGGCCGCATGTCCATGACCGCTGCCGGGCCGATCAGCCGGGCCGGCGGGATCTGCGAGACGTCGTGCCCGTCCTTCCCGCTCACCCAGTGCACGGGAGCGTCGAGATGGGTGCCGATGTGTTCCCCGGTATGGATGTTGTGATGCTTCCAGAACGGGCCGGGCTCGTCGTAGGCGCTCACCTGCTCCAGGCTGAAGTCGATCAGGTTCGCGAACGGAGGGGGAAGCCGCAGCGTGGGCGTCTCCGCCGAGAGCGTGTTGGTCAGGTCGACGATCCGGACGGAGTCGTCGGCCAATGCTGATGCAAGCTGAGAGAGCATATGTTTCTCCTTGGTAGATCTCAGGATTCGGCCTTGAACGCGTCGGCCAGCCACCAGGACGGCTGCTTGTCGCTGACCTTCAGATCGACGAGGAGCGGGGTGTCTCGCGGTCCGGCCAGCCAGTCGCGGACGGCATCCAGGTCCGCCTCGCGGCGCACGCTCACACCGGTGAAACCGTAGCCGCGCGCAATTGCGGCGGCATCGACGTCAGGGAACGACACGAAGCCGTCGTCGCCCTCGGTCCGTCCGAAGTGGTGGACCTCGGCGCCGTAGGCCGAGTCGTTGTAGACCAGCACGATCATGGGCAGACCGAGCCGCGCGACGGTTTCCAGTTCCGAGGCGCCCATCAGGAATCCGCCGTCACCGCACGCCGCGACGGTGACCCGGTCGGGCCGGGCGACGGCGTGCCCGATCGCGGAGGCGAGACCGAGGCCGACACACTGGAACGCCTGGCTGAAGCACAGCGAGCGAGCATCGGGGATGCTCAAGAACATGCTGGGGTAGCCGAGGAAGTTGCCCGAGTCGACCGCCACGTTGCGCGCGTCGTCGATCATGGTGTCCAGAGCGATGGTCGCGGTGCGCGGATCGATCCGATCCCCCGTGCTCTGGTCGGTGAAGACCACGTCCTGCCAGCGTCCTTGATCCGCGATGCGCTTGCGGTTTGTGCCCGTGCGGCGCTTGCCGGTGAGCTCTTCCATGTCCGGCACCTTGTCGGCGATCGCCCGTGCCGTCGAGGCGGCGTCGCCGACCACGGCGATGTGCACGTCCCTCTGTATGCCGAGGTGAAGCGGATCGTCGTCGATCTGCACCAGGGTTGCGCCGTCGGGGAGCAGGCTGCCGTTGCTCGTGGTCCACTTCCCGAGGCCACAACCGAACGCCACCACCACGTCGGAGTCGAGCGCCAGCTCGGACGTGAGCGGAGTCGCCAGGTCGCCCAGGACATCGAGGTCGTAGGGGTCACCGTGAAACAGCCCTCGTGCGACCGCCGATGTCGCGGTGAGCGCCCCGGTCTTGCGGGCGAGTTCGAGCAGCTCCGCCCGCGCATGGCGGGCACCGCGTCCGGCGACGAGCAACGGGGCGCGGGCGTCGAGCAGCACCTCGGTCACGGCGTCGACGCTCGTCTCGTCCGGGCGGATCGGGGGAGGCGTCGGTAACGGCTCCACCGTGCCCTGTTCGACGGAGTCCATGACCTGCACGTCCACCGGGAAGTTCAGCAGGACCGGTCGCCGGCACGTGACGGCGGTGCGCATCGCCTCCCGCACGTCGGAGGTCGCCGTCTCCGGGAAGACCCGGAAGCTGGTCGCGCCGACCGACTCCACCAGCCGGTCCTGGCTGATGCGGAAATTGGAGGTGCGGTCCGCGAGGGGCGCCTCGCCGGCCAGGACGATCAGCGGACTGCCACTCTTCACGGCCTCGGTGAGGCCGGTGACGGTGTTGGTGAGTCCGCCGCCCTGGTGGACCGAGACCACCGGCACCGAGTCGCCCATGCGAGAGAACGCGTCGGCCATCGACACGGCGCCGCCCTCGTGCCGCGCGGACACATAGGCGGCTCCGTGGGCGATGAGAGCCCGCGTCACGCGGTAGTTCCCGCTGCCGGCGACGCCGAAGACCTGGCGGACGCCGAGTTGCCACAGCACGTCCGCGACCCTCTCGTAGACCTGCATCTGTTCAACCCTTTCGGCCGGTGGGACGGGCCCAGGGTCGGGTGCGCATGACGTCGCGCGAATTCGAACTCGATCGCAGCGCCGAGACCCTGGTCAGGACCCGGAGATCCATCAGGTCTCTATAGCCTACTGGTGACGAACGTTACGAGATAGCCATAACGCGAACAATGCGACGGCATCCGCAGGCGCTCATGCAGTCGAGCCGTGTCGGGGCCGGTGAGTGAGGCCTCCGAGCCGGTCCGTGTCTCTCACCGGGCCTCGATACGGCTCGCCCCCCCGGGGGGGCTCGCCTACTCGACCGGCCGAAGAGGTCCCGTCGTCAGAGGTCGTGCCCGATGACGACTCTTCCTCGTGCTCCGTTGCGGCCGCGTGCTCGCTCGTACCTCGCGTCGCCCGCAACCTCCACTGCGTTCCTCAGAGGTCGTAGTACATCTCGCACTCTCGCCCCGTGATTTGGCGGAATTGGCAACGTTGGTCATATCGCTCTGACCTGCACAAACGCTCATTGTGACGTTGGCGGCAGAGGGTCGCTGCTGGAATTCTTGCGGCCAAAATGCGGCCACGGGCGGCTTGGCCACCATACGATCTAGGAATGCATCCTGACCTGTTGGTGTCGACCCAGACCGAGCCCGATCTGACGATCATCGATGGCGAGCTCAACTCCTCGTGGCAGTACATCGGCAGGATCGACGGGAGCCGGGAGACAGCACTCTGGAAGGCGGTCCAGCCATACGTCGGGATCAAGGGGAGGATCACCGCCGCCAAGTTCCACGCGGACTGCTCGCTCGACTCGCCGTGGGTGGCTGATCTGCTCGAGCGGCACCCCGGCCTCAAGCATGGGCTCGGGGCGGGCAGCGTGGACGATGAGTTTTGGCTCGCTCTCGATATGCGCCAGTACCACCGCAGGTATCTGGTGACTGTGCAGCCCGCCACCATCACCGCCAACCCGCACCGCACGCCAGAGCCACATCCCGGCGAGTACTGGACGCCGACTTTCATTCCGATGCAGGTCCACTCCAAGGCGGGAGACGTGTTCACGCACGTCCCGGTTGGGTGAATGGGCGCGACGGTTCTACTCGAGCACAATCATCCGGCCGGACCGTCGACCCTCCGGCTTCGGGCGCCACAGCGACATCCCCCGCACGGCCAACGCGGCCGCGATCAGGACATGGACGTCGGCGCCGTCGATCCCCGCGAACTTCCAGCCCGACGAGTCCTTGAACGTCGACCTCGTCGCGCCAGCCGCGGCGGCATCCAGACGCGGATCATCATGCAGCACCCGCCCCTCGCGCACGGCCCGCACCAGCCCGTCGCACGCCAACGTCAGATCCCGCGACGACACCGCGACGATCCGGTGACCGTTGCTCGAGGCGCGCGTCAGATCCCGCAGACCGGCGGCCCGCAGATCCCCACTCAGATCGCCCACCCGCAGCGGGTCGAACGCGGCCACGGTGCGCGGGAACCCGTCGAGAAGATCACGGACGTGATCGGTGATCCAGTCCAATCCCGGCGCGGCCTCGAGCACCTCGAGCCCGATCTTCGCGCCGTCCAGCGGCCACGCCCGGACCGTCGACACCAGCTCCGCGTTATACGACCCGTCGATCCCGATGAACGCGACCGGCGCCGGATCCGCGTGCTTCCGCTTGTACACGAACTGGTCGTCGACTCCGGGCCAATTCCCAGCCGGGACCGCACCAGCAGCCCACGCCGCTTCATCCAGCGCCACCGCGGAGTCACCGCTGCGGCCCCACTCGCCCAACCGCTCGCGGCGGAACACATCCGGCCTCGCGTCCATCGCGGCCCGCTCGTCGCGGATCTTCTCCACCCGCACGATCGTGCCCAACGAAGGGTTAGTTTTGGCCCATACCTGCTCGTCGTCGATCAGATCATCCGGCTCGGCGGCCCACTCGGACCACGCCAGCAGCTCGTCGGGCGCCGTGCGAGACGATGAGCGCATGTCCGCCCACACCTCACCCTTCCGGGAGTATGGCGGCGTACCGGTCATGATCTGCTGCGTGCGCTCGTCCCGCTGACCAGACAGCGTCGGCACCATCGCGCCCAACGTCAGGTACTCCAACTCCTGGGCCTCGTCGAATATCAGAGTGCGGAACCCCAGACCACGCGCGGCCGACTTCGACCGAGCCGAGAACTTCACCTCGGCGCCGTTGGTGAACGCGATCCGCTCCTGGCCGTTCGCGGCACGGACCGACGCGACCAGCTTCGACAGCGCCGGCGTCGAGTCAAGGATCGCCCGGAACCTCGCAAACGCTTCCTGCATCGTGCGGACCTCGTGAGCAGTCCACAGCACCCGCTCCTCGAGGAGAACGGCCTTCGCCAGGACCACCACCTCCAAGATCGTGCCCTTCCCGTTCTGCCTGGGCACCGACAGCCCCGCCCGGGTCGCCGCGTACCCGCCACCGTCGAGGAGACCCAGCATCGCCCGAACCTGATCCGCCTGCCAATCCAGCAGCGTGATCCCCGCCGTGCCGGCAAGCTCGATCGCGTCGTCGGCCAACGACACGTCGACACTCGCCGGGCCGACCCGGAACGTCGGAGTTGCGCTGCCCAGCAGCGACCCGCCGGCACTCATCGTGCGCCCCTCTCCGCGCGACGGGCCAGCAGCTCGTCGACCGGTGACTTCGGGGACTCCACGACCTGAGCGTCCCGGCGCGCATCCCGCATGGCGGACTCGATATCGAGCATGACGCGGGACAGGGAGGCGATCTCCCGCGCCGATCCCGTCGCGTCGATCTTCTCCGCAACGATCAATTGAAGGGTCTTCAAACGGCTTTCCGCGTCACGCGGATGAGCCTTGATTTGCCGCACCAGACTGCGGTAATTCCGGGACATGGAGGGTCCTTTCCTTGGTGTTTTCGCGGAGGGCTGTGGAGGGATTCGCTAGAACCCGTGGCGCCAAACCCTTCTCAAGTGAGGGGGTGCTCCCCCTGGGGGTCATCGGTGGCGGCGACGAATATGTGTGTCGTTGTTGTTGATCCGGGAACGGCGCGACCTGCGAGCTTCGGGCCGTTTCCGTCTCGAGCGATCCAGAACCCTACGACAGCACGCTTCTTTGTCTTAGTTGTGCGTCGCGTGAACTGTCCAGCTCCCTTGGACTCATTGCATACAGCGTGTGTCGGCTGTGCGTTGTCGAGTGTGTCGGTTCCTCCCGCGACGAACGGAATGATGTGATCGACATGAAGACTCAATGGACGCTGCGCCCCGACGAGCCACCACTCGCCACGAGCACGCGCTTCTGTGTCAGCTTGTGCTCGGGTGCGCCAGTCGATGGGGCCCCGTGTGCCGTGGCATAGGGCGCAGGGTGCGCCGGTGTCTCGGACGTGGCGCCGGACGGTGGCCGTGACCCGGCGCCATGACTTGCCGCTGGTGCGTCCCATGGTGTTGTCCTTACGGTGCTGTGTCGTGGCCGCCGACGTGAGGGTGTCGACGGCCACGACGATGCGGAGGTGGTGTTACGCGGAGGCGCCCGCTTCGACGTGCTCGTCGGTGGTGGGGGTGCCGTGGTGTGCAGCGGCCCGGTCTATGTTGTCGGCGATGTGCAGCGCGTAGGTGACCTCGTCGGTCATACCGATCGGCCAGTCGATCGTGGGTGTGTTGGACGGCGGCTGGTATAGCACGACGTCGCGGCAGAAGTCACGCACGAAGTTCGCCCCGACGTATGACTGGCGCAGCGTGTCGTCTGCCTGCGCCATCAGGTCGCGGGCAGAGTTGAGGGATTCCTGCCATGCTTCGGTGGCGTCTCGTAGTGCCTGGGATGCGACGGTCAGGTAGGCGGGTGTCAGCTCGTTGACGTGGCGTGCCCATGCCCGGTCTGCTTGGTCGACGGCCTGCTTGGCTTGCCGGACCTTCTCGACGGCGACGACGACGGCGCGTCGGGCTTTGTCTTCGTGGACGGTGCCGGGGTCGGGCTGGTCGTTCTTGACGGCTTCGACGAGCGCCAACGTGTCCCGTCGGGCTGCGTCGTCGGCCTCGATCCACGCCGCCTGTGCTTCGTCCTCCACGTCGACGAACCGGTTGTAGGCGTCGTCGCGGGCCTTGAGTGCCTTCTTGGCTGCCGGGGTGAGGACGGCCTTGAAGTCGTCGGGAACGTCAGTCAGGCGAGGCATGGCGGTGGCGCGTCGGAATTCCTCCGCGGTGATGTTGTTCATGAGTTGTTGCTCCTTCTGTTTCGTTCTTCTTCGAGTTGGGCAATGGTCGGGTAGAGGTCGCGGGAGGCGAGCCACTCGGCGAGTCGGGCGGCGAGCGGGGCGCGCTTGTGTGCCGCGTCGGGCCGCTCGAGCATCCAGTCGGGGATGCCGCTCAGGTCGGGGCCGCCAGTCACAGCACGATCGCTTCCTGCTCGGCGGCAGCCGCCTCCCGGGCTTTCCGTGCCGCACGTTGTGCTGCGCGGCGTCGACGGGCGGCGACACGCTCAGCGGCGCATTCGTCGCATCCTGTGCCTCGCCATGACACGGGCTCGTAGTGGGCGCGGCAGGCGTACCGACCCGCGGCGGGTCGAATCACCACGGAGGCGTCGACCACGCCCACGCGGCTGCATCCTCGGCACCGGATGAGCACGTCGCCGGCTTTCCCCCACCAAGCCTTGCCGACTCCTGCACCCCGGCATCGGGGCTTGTGGTCGAGCCTGTCTGCTGCGTCGTCGGTGACGTTGACGGGAACCTTGGCCTTGTCGTTCATGCTGATTTGCTCTCCTTGTTCTTGAGGGGTCCGCGCCACTGACCGGCGTAGGTTCCCCAGACTTCGAATTGGCCGGCGGCATCGCACTGCGCGAAGACCGGGCAGCCCTGACAGCCTCGACGGGCGTGCTCCATGTCGTTCGCAGCGTCCGATATCCAGCGATCCGGTGACGTACTGCACACGGGTCGCCCGCCTGCTCTGCCAGCTCGATGAGGGCCTGTGTGAGCGCCTGTGCGGCGTCACGGTGCTCGGCCTTCACGACGGCCGCCGATCCACGCTGAGGCTCGTCTGAGACAAGCCAGTGACCTTGTGGTGCTCGAGGTCCGCGTGACGCTCGGCACGATCGAGGGCGTCGACGCCTTCCCAATGCGCTCGGCACGACCAGCAGCGTGCGCGAGCGTGGGTTATGCGCTCATCGGTCGTCATGGCGTTCCTGATTGAGTCGATCGAGGATCCGGTCGGGCAGGTCGTCGGGCATCGGATCGCCGCAGTTGGGTGGTGTGCAGTCGTGGCACACGCCGACCTGGAAGGCGAGCGCGGAGAACATGACGGTGATCGTGCGCATCGGATCTCCCTGATCGAGGCCGGCGACGACCCGGCCGCATCCGTCGCAGGTGCGGTCCGCGGCGCCGGTGCATCGGAGGAGATGAGTACATGCTCCGCAGACGACGAGTCGTGGTCGCCACGCGGCGGCAATGACCGGCTGTGGCCGTTGCGGGGTGGGGTCGTGCAGGCAGGTGGTGCCCGTGCCCTCGGACCACGCGAGGAATGTGTCTGCTAATTGCAGCCGGATCCATTCTGGGAATTCCGACCAGTCGTTCAGTGACTCTTCTATCTGCTGTTGTCCACCCGCTCGATATGCGAGGCGAGTCGCGTTAATTGAGTCACGTGAAGCGGCGTCCAATTGGTCCACTACGTGCGTCGGATAAGCGGCTCTGATGGCGGTGATTGTCTCACTGGTGAGTGAGGTCAAGAATTTGTCGAATCCGATTACGTCGCTCATTTCAGATCCTTTCTTTCCGGCCATTGAGTGCCGTTCCGCAGTGCGGGCAGTGCCCGGTGGGAGTGGGTGGGGTGACCTGTCCTCTGGGGTCGCGTGGTCGCCGTGGTGTCTTCGTCCAGAGGCGGCGGCTGCATGACGGGTAGTGCGGGAAGTTGGGCCAGGGGTGGATGGTTGGCTGCGTGGTGCTCATGGCACTCTCCTGTGTGATTCCTGTGGGTCAAGGAGGAAAATCTCACTATGTGAGCAGATTTAGGGGTGGGAGGGTGTACATGTACACCCGCGTGTACACGCCCAGAATTCCCCGGAATGGCGGGGATTATGACCGGTGTACGGGAGGGTGTACATGTACACCCGTCAGAGGAGTTCGTAATGCAGGCTGTGCGCCGTCTCGAACTTGATGATCCGGTCGTCCTCGATCAGATCCTCGAGGGCGTCCTCGAAGATGAACCGGTCCCGTTGCGCGATCTTCCGTCGTAGCTCCGCTCCGCCGCACCTACCGCCCTTCTTCTCCAAGTGGCGCAGAATGTTCTGTTTCACCCGTGCGAGCGCGTCGCGTTCCGCGGCCTCTTGCCCACGACTCCGAGCGACGGCATTAACACGCTCACGATCAATGCTCTTCTGTGCGCGGCCTTTCTCCAATTCTTGAATGCAATACGCGCGAGTCTCCTCGCTTTTCTGCATGACAAGGCCGGACATTTCCCAATCGATAATGTCGACGGATTTGCGACCGTGGAGAATGCTCATTGCAGCGGCGACTTTCAACCGAGTTAAGAGCGCGTGCCCGTCGAGTGTGTCCGTCTCGCCTCGGACCTGCGCGAGTCGGTTCTGCCGGACCGTCTGCACGGCCACGTCGGGAAGCTCGACCGTAACGGGTGCGCTCTCCCCGACGATGGACAGCACGTTGGACGTCAGGGCGCTGCGATGCACGGCCAGAGGCTTCCCGTCGACGTGCTCACCGGTGATCGCGGGATCCAGCGCCGGCAGCCACACGAACCGCTGAGGGATCCCCATGTCGGCGTTTTCGACGAGCGCGGCCGATCGGCCCGGTTGTACTCCGATGATCGCCGCGGCCCGGTAGGACATCGGCGGCACGATCAGGGAGCGGGAGTCGTCGGCGTTCTTGAAGCCGAGACGTTCGCCCATGATCAGCGAGCACAGTTGTGCGTACAGGGTCGAGCCCTGGCGTGCACCGATCGCTCCGATGCTCGAGACTTCCGACGCGCTGAACAGCACGTTACGGGTGTGGAACTCGGTCTCTCCGTCCTTGACGCGAACGAACGACTTGGAGACACCTTCACCGGACCCGAACGGCAGGCAGGCGAACCGGGCTGCGTCGAGGTCGAGGGCATCCGCGGCGACCCGCTCCGATGCGCCCTTGCCTGTGCCGGAGGAGCCGACGATCGCGACGCCGAGGTTCAGGCTCGCATGGGATCCGATCACTGCGGGCAGCGCGAGGTTGTGGTCCGTCGCGGCGATCAGACGCGCGAGGCAGCAACCCAGCACGCCCCACCGCGAGGTCATCCGCGATAGCGAGAAGTCTGCGAGCTGGGTCAATTCCGGCGTGATGTCGAACAGGTCGTCGGGCTCGTATCCGAGCGCCTCGACGCTCATGCGGCGACCTGTTCGGATCGGCTGGGGTGAAGCCACGGCGGCCGGATGCGGCGGAGTGCACGGGCGGGGATCCGCGGGTGGCACCATTGGCCAGACTGCGCGCCGCACCAGCGGCACGGGGTGCTCGGCGGCGGCGGGCGGTGAGCCCTTGCAGCCTGTAGGATCGGGGGCATCGGTTGCATGTCGGTCTCCTTCTGAACATGCGGAAGGCCGGCCACAAGTGGGTGTGGTCGGCCTTCGTTGTCGGTGTGGGTTAGTTGACCGGATCTAGCTCGTCAGTCGCGGCACGGGCAGCGGCCTGGTGCGCGTCGAGCCGGAGGTCGACGAACGCGAGCACGTCGGGGTCTCCGGCGGTCGCGGTGATGTGTCGACGGATCTCGAGCAGCTCGTCGGCCACGGCTGCGTGGATCTCGTAGCGCACGGCACGCTCAAGATCGGGCAGGGTCTCCTGGCGCCGGAACTTGGCGGCGATCTCGGTGATCGTGGTCATGCGCTGACACCTCCGAACGTCTGTGAGGTCGATGTGCGCCAGGGCCACCGCCGGATGGACCTGATTCGCATGAGGTCGCCTCGTCGGCCCCCGAGCGCACCAGCGGATCGCTCTGACTCGAGTACGGCTTCGGCGTCGGCGATCCAGCCGAGGAGGTCAGCGTCCTCAGCGTGACGCCAGTAACGGTCAAGGGATCGCGCGATCGGGACGCAGCGGTCGAGGAGTTCGGTCGTGGCGTCCTCGGTGGCTCCGAGTGCGTGGCACCGGAATGCGAACGCTGCGACCTCCGACTCGGGCCAGGGGTACAAGTCGGCCCTGCGGGTCGTGCGGCCGGCGGAACGGCGGGGGTCGGGCGTGGGAGTCATGCGCCGACGCCGGCCTCGTACTGGGTTTGCAGCCAGTTCTCCACGTCCTCGCGCCGGTACATGACGCGCCGGCCGATCTTGAAGCTGTGCGGGCCTTCTCCCTGGTGTCGCCAGAATCGCAACGTCGCCTCCGGGCGTCTGACGATCTGTGCGGCTTCCGCGACTGTCAGCAGTTCCATGGCTCCTCCTTGTGTTGGTGTGAAGTGAAAGTAGGAATGCTCTGCTTCGTAGCAAACAGTTTAAACGTTGGTTGGCGTTGATGCAAGATAGATGGCATGATGTGTTGACATGAAGCAGATGGAGGGTTGGCCAGCGAGTTGGACCCAGCAGATTGGGCAGGGAGTCTTAGCGATCCGCAGGGAACTCGGACTGAGCGCGCAAGGGCTGAGCGATAAGTGCGCTGATCTCGGCGTGTCGATCCCGAGAAACACGATCGCCAATTTAGAGAACGGTCGGAAAGCGACCATGCCGCTACACGAGATCCATGCTCTCGCAACGGCTCTGGACGTTCCGTTTCTGGTCTTGGCGTTCTGGCCAGATGAATCGGGCTACGTCCCGGTGCAGCCGGATCGATCGACAGTCGCTGGGGAGGCCTTCAGGGAGTCGTCGGGCCTCACGAACGATCCGCGCGGTGGAATGACGATCAACGACCAGGTCCACTTTCTCGACCTGGTCGACATCTGGACGAGCGCGTACAGCAGCGCCAGGCACCCATCTCGTACCGCGGATGCAGTCGCGGAAGTACCTGCGCCGGAGAGTCCGCGCTGGGAGTTGGGTCGGGTTATCGAGGCCCTGCTGCCCGTGTGGCCGCGGGTGCGGAGCGAGCCATGGGTGACTGAGGTTGTGCCGGGCAGCCTGCGCGATGCATTGGACGATGCCATGGCAAACAACGGAGGGCAGGACGATGGCTAGCATCAAGAAGCGCACGAACGGCCGTTGGCGGGCACGCTACAGGGACGCGGCCGGCAAAGAGCGCAACAAGAGTTTCCGGCGGAAAGTCGACGCTCAGCGGTGGCTGGACGAGATCACGACGGCGCTCGGTACGGGCACCTATGTGGACCCTGCTACGGCCCGTATGACCGTGAGGGAGTGGTGCACTCAGTGGCTCGAGGGTTACAAGTCGAACCGGCCGGGCACGGTCAAGCAGGCGAAGGTGCACATCAAGCTGATCGTGGCAGCGTTCGGTGACACGCCATTGTCGATGGTGAAGCCGTCGGACGTGAAGCGGTGGACGGCGACGCTCAAGGCCGAGGGGTACGCCGACTCCTACGTGTACGCCACGTATCGGCGGCTCGCGCAGATCATGGGTGACGCGGCCCATGACGGCATCATCCCGCGGTCGCCGTGCTCGAGGCGGGTCGCGCCACCACAGGGTGAGCAGCGGCCCTACGT
>CAZMLG010000029.1:0-24930 GCA_964566985.1 uncultured Intrasporangiaceae bacterium | reverse complement strand
CTCGATCATCGCCTCGACGACGTAGAAGATGTAGGCCGGACCGCTGCCGCTGATGGCGGTGATCGCGTCCTGGTAGGCCTCGGGCACGGCAAGCACCTTGCCGACCACCCGCATCAGGTCGGCAGCCACCTCGACCTGCGCCGGGTCGCAGTGGGCGCCCGGGCTGACGGCGCACATGCCCTGGTCGACCAGGGCCGGCGTGTTGGGCATGGCCCGCGCGACGGCGACCCCGTCCGGCAGACGCTCCTCCAGGAAGGCCGTGGTGATGCCCGCCGCGATGGACACCACCAGCGCGTCCGAGCGCACGTGGGAGCCGATCTGCACGAGCAGTTCGGTCATGTTCTGCGGCTTGACCGCGAGGATGATGGTGTCCGCCTCGGCCACGGCCCGCGACGCGTCGACGCCGCGCACGGCATACCGCGCCTCGAGGTCACGCATCCGCTCGCCGCTGCGGTCGCTCACCCGCAACTCGTCCACCGAGCGGCCGCCGCGCAGCAGTCCGGACAGCAGCGCCTCACCCATGACGCCCGCACCGAGGACGGCGATCACACCGGCCTCGGGCGCCGTCACCTCGTCCGCGCCGGAGCCGCTAGCCACGGCTGGCCAGAGCCCGTAGGAAGAACATGGTGTTGGCCGGCCGTTCGGCCATGCGCCGCACCAGGTAGCCGTACCACTGGTCGCCGTAGGGCACGTAGACCCGCATGCGGTGCCCGGCCGCCGCCAGTCGCCGCTGCTCGTCCGGCCGGATGCCGTAGAGCATCTGGAACTCGTAGGTGTCCTCGCCGCGGTGGTGACGTCCGGCGAGGGAGGAGGCGATCGCGATCAGTCGCGGATCGTGGCTGGCGACCATCGGGTATCCGTCGCCCGCCATCAGCACCTTCAGGCAGCGCACGTAGGACTTGTCGACGTCCGGTGCGTGCTGGTAGGCGACGGCCTCGGGCTGCTGGTAGGCGCCTTTGCACAGCCGCACTCGGCTGCCCGCGGTCGCCAGGTCCTTGCAGTCGGCCTCGGTGCGGTGCAGGTAGGCCTGCAGCACGGCCCCGACCCACGGGAAGTCGGCGCGTAGTTCGCGCAGCACGTCGAGGGTGGCGTCGGTCGTCGTGTAGTCCTCCGCGTCGAGCGTGACGGTCGTGTCGGCCTTCGCCGCCGCCTCGCACACCTGCCGTGCGTGCTCGATCGCGATCTTGCGCCCGTCCGCACCCAGCGCCAGGCCGAGGGCACTCAGCTTGAGACTGACCTCGGCCTTGCCGCCCTGGCTCAGCCCGTCACGAGAGAGCGCGTCGAGCAGGTCGATGTAGGCGTCGCGCGTCACACGGGCCTGCTGCAGGTCGAGGGTGTCCTCACCCAGGAAGTCGATCGTCGCCAACCGCCCGTCCTTCGCGAGCGCCCCGGCCGCCGCGACCGCGTCGGCGGCCTGCTCGCCGCCGACGAACCGGTTCACCACGCTGCGGCTGACGGGCGCCTTCTCGATGAGCTGCTTGACGGAGTCGCTGCGACTCATACCGAGCAGGCCGGCTCGTAGCGCCGAACGGGGATCGATCACGACAAGGGGCTCCTTCGTCTGTCACGCGAGACGGCTGACCTCAACCGTCACGAACATCTTGCTGCCGGGCGCCCCCGTGAAGATCCCGCTCAGCGGGACCACGTCGGAGTAGTCCCGACCACGGCCTACCTCAATGTAGAAGTTGCCGGGGGCCCCGCCGTCGACAGGGTCCGTGTCGAGCCAGGCACCGTCCCACCACTGCACCCAGGCGTGCGCCTCGGCAGGAATCGACTCCCCCACCGGCACCTCGGGGTTCGGCAACCGGTAGCCGGTGACGTATCGCGCCGGGATCCCTTGCGCGCGAAGGGTGCCGATCATCAGGTGGGCAAGATCGTGGCTCGTGCCCTCGCCTGCCTCCCAGGCGTCCCGGGCGGTTGCGCGGGCCCTTCTGCCGGGCACGACCCGCACCGCCTCCCGCAGTGCCGATCCGACCTCGTCGACCACCTGCGCCCCGGTCGTGGACGCAGATCCCGCGCGCCCCGCGACCGACCGCAACGCGTCGCCCGGGTCGACGCGCTCGGACACCTCGAGCAGTTCGTCGAACTCGTCGCGCACACCGCGCTCACGCAGTTGCTCGAGCGTGAGCCGCTCACCCTCGACGGGTTTGCGGTCGACCACGACGGTGCTCACCGCCATGACGTGCAACTCCTCGTGGGGTTCGTGCACCTCGAACGTCGTCACCTGCGAACCCCAGTAGTCCGTCCAGGTCTGCGACCAGGGCGACGGGGTCACCTCGATGCGGTGGTGAAGGATCGTCTGGTCCGCGGTGGCCAGCGGCGCCAGCCGCGCCTCGTTGTAGGACGCCGTCGCCGGCCCGTTGTAGGTATAACCGGTGCTGTGCACCAGTCGCAGGGTCACCGTCATAGCGCACCTCCCAACCACTCCGGCACCACCGCGCCCTCGAAATACCGTTTCGCGATCGCATCGCTCGCGTCCGCGCACACCTGCTGCAACTGGCCCATCTCCCCGGGCAGGTCGGTCATCAACTCCGTCAGGGTCAGGTAGTCCGTCCGGGCCCGGGCCTGCCCGATGATCCGCGCCGCGTCGCCGCCGAAGCCGATCCGGCGCTGGCGCGGGTCCAGCTCCTCCAGACACGTGGCCACCTCACCCATCGAATACGCGACCGACCGCGGGAACAGCCGGTCCAACAGCAGGAACTCCACCGCGGCCCGGGGGGATTCGATCGCACGGTAGGTGCGGGTGAACGCGTGCGCGGCGCCGCACGCCCGCAACGTGATCTGCCAACTCGAGGCGGACCCGCTCGCGTAGGTCCGCGTGAGGATCAGCCGGGAGGTCATGTCGACGCGCTCGAGGTGGCGCCCCAGCACGATGAACTGCCAGCCGTCGTCGTGGCTCTGGGTGTTGTCCGCGAGCGCCGACACCATGTTGGCCCGCTCTCGCGCGACCCGGAACGCGTCGGCGGGGCGGCTGCGCCGCAGTTGCCCGCTCAGCACCGCGTTGTAGGTCGTGTTCAGCGCCTCCCAGACCTCGGCGGAGACGACTTCTCGCGAACGGCGGGCGTTCTCGCGAGCCGCCTCCACGGCATACGCGATGGAGTGGGGGGACGACCTGTCGTAGAGAAGCATGCGAAGGACCGTCTGCTGGTCGGGTTCGCCGGCCTCGTCCTCCGGGATGCCCATGGCCGCGAGGATGGACCGGCAGGTCGTCTCCTGATCGATCACCGGGTCCTCGACGAGCAGTTGCAGGTAGACGTCGAGAATCCGCGCGGTGCATTCGATCCGCTCGATGTAGCGCCCGATCCAAAAGAGTGCCTCGGCGATCCGGCTCAGCATGATGCGCCTCCTTGTGCCTGGTCGGACGCCGTGGGTGGCGCGGCGGCATCCGCGTCGTCGCCCGGCGCGACGGTGCGCGACCCGAGCTCGGGATGCGGTGCGTGGCCACCCGTCGCCGGCTGCGGGGCGCTGCGGTTGCCCTCGGAGGCGAGCACCCAGGTGTCCTTCGAACCGCCGCCCTGGCTGGAGTTGACGATCAGTTCGCCCTCGGGCAGCGCGACCCGGGTCAGGCCCCCGGGCAGCACCCACACCTTGTCCCCGCTGTTGATCGCGAACGGGCGAAGGTCGACGTGACGCGGCGCCATCCGGTCGCCGATCAGCGTCGGCACGGTCGACAACTGCACCACCGGCTGCGCGATCCAGCCTCGCGGATCGTCGGCCAGTTTGCGCCGCAATTCATCCAGTTCGGCGCGGCCGGCGCGCGGCCCGATGACGATCCCCTTGCCCCCGGCTCCCCCGACGGGTTTGAGCACCAGCTCGTCCAGTCGGTCCAGGACCTCCTCGCGATGCGCGGGATCCTCCATCCGCCAGGTGTCGACGTTGGGCAGGATCGGCTCCTCGGAGAGGTAGTAACGGATGAGATCCGGCAGATACGTGTAGACCAGCTTGTCGTCGGCCACGCCGTTGCCGACCGCGTTGGCGATGGTCACGTTGCCTGCGCGGGCCGCGTTGAGCAGCCCCGGCACGCCGAGCACCGAATCGCGCCGGAAGTGCACCGGGTCGAGGAAGTCGTCGTCCACCCGGCGATAGATCACGTGCACCGGCCGCGGGCCGTCGGTGGTGCGCACCATGACCCGGCCGCGCTGGGCGATCAGGTCGCGACCCTCGACCAGGCGGGTGCCCATGAGGCGTGCCAGCAGTGCGTGCTCGAAGTAGGCGGGGTTGTAGGCGCCGGGCGACAGCACGACCACGACCGGGTCGGTGACGCCGCTCGGTGCGCATGCCCGCAGGGCGGCCAGCAGCTTCGCAGGGTATTGCGAGACGGGCCGGATCCGGTGATGGGCGAAGACTTCCGGCAGTGCGGCGGACATCGCCCGACGGTTGGTCATGACGTATGACACCCCCGACGGGATGCGCACGTTGTCCTCCAGCACCCGGAAGTTGCCGTCTCCGTCACGGATCAGGTCGATCCCGGCGACGTGCACCCGCACGCCCGCGGGGGGCCGGATGCCGCTGGCGACCCGCAGGAAGGCCGGGCTGCTGGTGACGACCCGACGCGGGATCACCCCGTCGTGGAACGCCCCGCCCTCGCCGTAGATGTCGGCGAGAAACGCCTCGAGCGCCTGCACCCGCTGGGCGACACCCTGCTCGACGTGCGACCACGTGTCGGCCTCGATGAGGCGCGGCACGATGTCGAGCGGGAAGGGACGCTCCTCGCCGCCGATGTCGAAGGTGACGCCCTGGTCGAGGTAGGTGTGCGAGAGGTAGTCGGCCCGAGCACGCACCTCCTCGGGAGCGAGCCGTTCCAGTTGTCGGCGCACGCCGAGATAACCGCTGCGCGCGGTGGCGCCGTCATACATCTCGTCGTAGGTCGCGGGCGGCGACGCGTATCCGTCGAAGAGGTCATCCACCTGGTCGACGCTATCGCCCGAAACCGCCTCGTGGGCGGACTTGCGCCGGACTCGTCGAGTCAGCCGTGGGTCGCGAAATACAGCCGGGCGAACGCCAGTGCCTCCGCCAGGTCGATCTCGCGCTGGTCCCCGTCGTCCTTGCGCGTGCCGACCTCCACCACGATCGAGCCGGAGTAGCCCCGGCCGGCCAGCCATTCCAGCAGCTCGGCGCACGGCTGGCTCCCCCGGCCGGGCACCAGGTGCTCGTCCTTGTAGGACCCCAGCCCGTCGGCCAGGTGCACGTGTGCCAGGCGCCGGTCGAGGGCCGTGGCCATCGCCATCGCATCGGACCCGGCCGTCGCGGTGTGCGACAGGTCCAGCGTGACGTGGTCGTAGCCGACGGGCACGGGGTCCCAGTCGGGCAGGTAGGCCTGCATCTCGCGCTGGCGCGCCCGCCAGGGGAACATGTTCTCGACGGCGATCCGCACGTGGGTGCGCGCACACCGCTTCGCGATCCCGTCGACGAACTCCGCGGCGTACTCGCGCTGCCACCGGAACGGCGGATGCACCACGACGGTGTCGGCGCCGACCTCCTCGGCCAGCCGGATCGACCTGTCGACCTTGGTCCACGGGCTCGGGCCCCACACCCGCTGGGTGAGCAGCAGCGTGGGGGCGTGGATCGACACGATCGGTAGCCCGAAGTGGTCGGCGAGGCGGCGCAGGGCGCCGGCCTCCTGGCTGACCGGTTCGGTCCAGACCATCACTTCCAGGCCGTCGTAACCGAGTCGCTCGGCGATGTCGAACGCGGCGACGACGCCGAGGGGATACACGGAGGCCGTGGACAGCGCGATCTTGGCGTCCGGGACGCGCACGCCGCCCATTCAGCCCTCCAACCAGTCGAGTCGGCGCAGGATCAGTCCCTCGCGCAACGCCCACGGGCACAGGTCCAGCTCCTCGACCCCGAGCAGGTCCATCGCCGCGTCCACCACGATCGCGCCGGCCAGCAGCTGCGGCGCACGCCCGAGCGACACCGCCGGAAGGTCGGCGCGCGCCGCCGCGGTCATCTGTGCCAGTCTCGGCACCAGGGCCCGGACGTCGGCGTGCTTGAGGCTGCGCTGGACATACGGCCCCTCGGCGCGCGGCGCCGCCCCGCAGATGCGGGCCAGTGAACGGATGGTCTTGCTGGTGCCGACGACGTGGTCGGGGGTGCCGGCGGTGCGCAGAGTGCGCACGAACCGGGCGATGTGTGTGCGCACCCGGCTGCGCAGTTCGCGCACCTGCTCGTTTGGTGGTGGGTCTCCGTGGAGATCGCGGTTCAGCCTGCCGGCGCCGAGCAGGAGGCTGAGTGCCACGTCGGGTTCCTCGTCGAGCCCGGCGGACAGTTCCAGTGAGCCACCGCCGAGGTCGATGACCAGCAGCCGTCCCGAGGACCAACCGAACCAGCGGCGCACGGCGAGGAACGTGAAGCGCGCCTCCTGCTCCCCTGCGAGCACCTCGAGCTCGAGGCCGGTCTCCCGTGAGACGCGGTCCAGCACCGCGTCCCCGCCGCGTGCCTCCCGGATCGCACTGGTCGCGAACGCGAACAGGTCCTCGACCCCCTGGTCCTCGGCGATCGTCAGGCACTCGGCGACGAAGGCCGCCAACCGGTCGACGACCTCGTCGTCGAGGCTGCCGTCGGGGCGAAGGTGCTCGGCGATGCGCAACTCGCGCTTGTGGGAGTAGGCGGGGATCGGCTGAGCTCCCCGGTGGGCGTCGACGACCAACAGGTGCACGGTGTTGGATCCGATGTCGATCACCCCGAGGCGCATGGCCCAACGGTACTGCGGCACCCCCGCCCCGCCGGCCCAGGACCTACGATGGGGCCGTGCCTGAGACCGACTTCGACACTCCCCGCCTCTGGGTCGAGTTCACCAATCCCGACGACGAGGAAGAGCGCTTCCGCTGCGATCTGACCTGGCTCACCTCGTCGTGGACCTGCATCTACGGCAACGGCTGCCGGGGCATCTATGCCGACCGGCCGAACGACGGGTGTTGCACCCTCGGTGCGCACTTCACCGACAAGGACGACATCGACACCATCCGCGAGGTCGTGCGAGAGCTCGGGCCCGACGAGTGGCAGTACCACGACGAGGGGCACAGCCGAAAAGGCTGGCGAGAGAAGGAGGACGGCGAGACCAAGACCCGGGTCGTCGACGGCGCGTGCATCTTCCTCAACCGCCCCGGATTCCCCGCCGGCGACGGGTGTGCCCTGCATCAGCACGCCCTGCGCAAGGGGATCGAGCCGCACGAGATCAAACCCGAGGTGTGCTGGCAACTGCCGATCCGGCGCACCTTCCGCACGGTCGAGCTACCGGACGACACGTCCTACCTCGAGATCACCATCGGCGAATACGACCGTCGCGGATGGGGCCCGGGCGGGCACGACCTGGACTGGTACTGCTCTGCCAACCCGGAGGCCCATGTGGGCCGGCAGCCGGTCTACCTGTCCAACGCCGGCGAGCTGAAACACCTGATGGGCGACGCGGCGTACGCCGAACTGGCGGACCGGTGCGACGCTCACCTGGAGCAGGTGCGGATGGCCCGCGAGTCGGGCAACCGGAAGCTGCTGCCGCTGCTGGTGCACCCCGCGACCCTCGCGGCGCAGGAAGAGGACTGACCCCGCGGCGGACTCGGCCGGACCCAGGACGGGAGGGCCGGACTCAGTCCGCCTCGGCGAAGGACGGCGCACCGGCGCGGTCCTTCGCCGAGGAGTGCTCGCGCAACAGGCCGCGCCGCTCGGCCACGACCTCGAACACCGCCGTGCAGAACGGAGGGATCGCCGACAGCGCGGCGACGACGAAGACCGTGCGGTTCCAGCCGAACGGCCGGCGCACGAGCAGGACGGTGATCAGGTAGGCGATGAACGCCAGCCCGTGGACCATCCCGAAGATCCTGACCCCGACGGGGTTGTCGGCCGGCCCGTACTTGACGTACATGCTGATCAGCAGCGCCGCCCAGGAGACGGCCTCGGCGAAGGCGACGAAACGGAAGATGGTCCGGGCGCTCAGGTTCACGGCAATCGGCTCACTGTGTTGGTCCGCGTCGGCGCGGACGGGGCGATACGTCCAGATCTACGACACATCGTCGTAGACACACCGGCACCATAACCCGGACGCCCCCGGCGGGGCCAATCCGCGCGGGATCGCGCCGACTCACGTGACACCCGCCGGCGGGCGGGCGCTGCGAGACAGCGGGGCCACCGCCAGCAGGCCGGCCGCCACGACGGCCCCGATGCCGGCCAGGGCAACGATCGGGGCGCCGTGCAGGTGATAGAGCGGCAACCAGAGCGCGGGAGCGACAGCGGCACCGATGAACTGGAACGCGAGCACGAACGAGGTGGCTCCGCCGCGATTCTCCGGCGACGTGTGCACCGCGAGCATGGTGGTCGTCGCGCGCACCCCGGTGTTCGTGGCTCCCCCGACGAGCAGTCCGGCGACCAGCACCGGCAACGCCGGGGAGAATCCGCACACGACGGCACCGATCGCCATACCGCAGCCGAGGACCGCGCCCATGACCCGGATCCCGGCGCGGTCCAGCAATCGCCCGACCACCGGTCCGGCGAGCAGCCCGGCGACCCCGTAGGCGGCGACCACCAGCCCACGCAGGCTCGGGCCGGCGCCGAAGGCGTCCGTGGCGACCAGGGCGGCCAGCACCGTCATGCCCATGCTGGTCAGGTAGGCGAAGGCGGCCGCGCCGGCCCCGACGAGCACCCCGGGTCGCAGCACGCTCGCCGGGCTCGCCGTCCGGGCCGCGCGGGCCCTGCCCTGCGGCACCGGGGTGGCGGCGAGCAGGACGGCGGCCATGACCGCGGAGGCGACGAATCCCCACCGCCAGCCGATCTGTGCCGACACTCCTCCGACGAAGGGGGCGAAGGCCTGTCCGGCGGCCTGGAACGCGCCATAGGTCCCCAGCGTGCGGCCGAGCCGCGCGAAGGGGACCAGGTCGGCGAGCACCGCGATCAGCACGGGAGTGGTGAACGCGTTCGCCGCGCCCTGCAGGCCGCGCGCCATCAGGACCAGCCCGAGAGTCGGCCCGACGGCCACGGCCAGGGACGCGGCGATGTAGCCGGCATACGCGATGCGCAGCGTCCACACCCGCCCCCAGCGTTCGGCCAAGGTGCCCGACACGAGCATCACGAGCGCGAACGGCACCATGTAGGCGGTGATGGTCAGCCCGGCGGACGGGACGCTCGTGTGCAGCCCGCTCGCCATCTCCGGAAGCATGGTCGCGGTGATGCCTCCGCCGAAGGGGCCGAGGAAGCCGCCCAGGTAGAGCGCCCACATCCGGTGCGGCTTCGCCGGGTCCGTCACGTCCGTCAGGATACGGTCGCGTCCGCACGGCCCGGCCGTGCGATCGTCACGTGGGACCGTCGAGTGGTCACGCAGAACCACCGAGTAGTCACCCAGAACCATCGAGTGGTCGCGCAGAACCTCCGAGTGGTCGCGCAGAACCACGGAGGGCACACACTCGTGTGCCCCGGCCGGGATGTCGGGCCCACGCTCTACGGTGATCGCATGGGGTCGACACGATGAGTTCGAGCACGAAGAAGCGACAGGCACCGTCCTACCGCTGCACCGAATGCGGTTGGCAGGCGGTCAAGTGGGTCGGCCGGTGCGGCGAGTGCCAGGCATGGGGCACCGTCACCGAGGTGGGCCAAGTCGCCGTCCGGACGTCTCCGGCGGCCACCGTCGAGCGGCCCGCGACACCGATCTCGCAGATCGACGTGTCCGCCGCGCAGGCCCGGCCGACCGGAGTCGGCGAGTTCGACCGCGTGCTGGGCGGAGGCCTCGTGCCGGGCGCGGTGCTCCTTGTGGCGGGCGAGCCCGGCGTCGGCAAGTCGACGCTGCTGCTCGACGTCGCCTCCCGTGCGGCCCGCGAACCGCGCACGGTGCTCTACGTCAGCGGCGAGGAGTCCGCCGCCCAGGTGCGCGTGCGGGCCGAACGCATCGAGGCCCTCGCCGCGTCGCTCTACCTCGCGAGCGAGACCGACCTGGCCACGGTGCTCGCGCACATCGACCAGGTGCAACCCGACCTGCTCATCATCGACTCGGTGCAGACGATCGCCTCGACCGAGGTCGAAGGCGCGGCGGGCAACGTCAGTCAGGTGCGCGAGGTGACCGCGGCGATCATCCAGACCGCCAAACGGCGAGGCATCAGCGTGCTGCTCGTCGGGCACGTGACCAAGGACGGTTCGATCGCCGGGCCCCGCGCGCTGGAGCATCTGGTCGACGTCGTCATCCACTTCGAGGGCGACCGGCACTCCCGTCTGCGGTTGGTGCGTGCCGTCAAGAACCGCTACGGCCCCACCGACGAGGTCGGATGCTTCGACCTGTCGGAGGTCGGCATCGTCGGTCTGCCCGATCCGAGCGGGCTGTTCCTCTCCCGCATGCCGGAGCCGGTGCCGGGCACATGCGTCACGGTCACGTTGGAAGGACGGCGTCCCCTCGTCACCGAGGTGCAGGCGCTGCTCACGCCGGCGTCGTCGGGCGGCTCGCCGCGACGCACGACCAGCGGCATCGACGCGTCGCGCACCGCCATGATCCTCGCGGTGCTCGAAAAGCGCGCCCGGGTCAAGGTCCTCGGCCACGACTGCTATGTGTCCACGGTCGGTGGCGTGCGGCTGCGCGAACCGGCCGCCGATCTCGCAATGTCCCTGGCGATCGCGAGCTCGATGGCCGATCGCCCGCTCTTCCCCGGCACGCTCGCGGTCGGTGAGGTCGGGCTCGCCGGCGACGTGCGCCCCGTCGGTGGTGTCGCCCGCCGCCTCGCGGAGGCCGCGCGCGTCGGGTTCACCCGTGCGGTCATTCCTGCCGGGTCACTCGCCGGCGAGGCGCCGCCGGAGGGTATGCGGTTGCTCGAGGTCCGCGACATCGCCTCGGCCATGCGCGCCATCCCGGAGCCGACGGGCGAGTAGCCCCGACTCGGCCTCCCGAGGCCCCACTCCCTTCGACACTTCTGGAGTCTGCGGCGCTTAGACTCGAGGCCGTGGAACGCTCCGACGAGGTGCTGCTGCGCGACACGCTCGCCGCCGTCGCACCAGGCACCCAGCTCCGTGACGCCCTCGAACGCATCCTGCGCGGGCGCACCGGTGCTCTCATCGTGCTCGGCCACGACAAGGTCGTGGAAAGCCTGTGCACCGGAGGCTTTCCCATCGACATCGGATTCTCGGCCACGCGGCTGCGCGAACTGGCCAAGATGGACGGCGGCATCGTCGTCGACCGCGACGTCACCCGCATCGTGCGGGCCGCCACCCAACTCGTGCCCGACCCGATGATCCCCACCCGAGAGTCCGGCACCCGACATCGCACGGCCGAGCGGGTGGCGAAACAGACCGGTTTCCCGGTGATCTCCGTCAGCCAGTCGATGCACATCATCGCCCTCTATGTGGGCGAGGTGCGCCACGTCATCGAGGGCTCGGGAGCGATCATGTCGCGCGCCAACCAGGCGCTGCAGACACTGGAGCGCTACAAGTCGCGACTGGACGAGGTGACCGGCACCCTGTCCGCGCTGGAGATCGAGGATCTGGTGACCGTCCGGGACGTCGCCGTCGTGCTGCAGCGGCTGGAGATGGTGCGTCGCATCAGCGACGAGATCAGCGAATACGTGGTCGAACTCGGCACCGACGGACGGCTCATGTCGCTGCAGCTCGACGAACTCGTCGACGGTCTGCGCGACGACCGCGAACTCGTCGCCCGCGACTATCTCGATGCGGCCCGCGACCCGGTCACCGTCGAGATCGCCCTGCAGCGACTCGGGTCACTCGGCCCCAGCGAGCTGCTCGACCTGACCGCGGTCAGCCGCGCCATCGGCTTCCCGGTCATGGGCGAGTCTCTCGATGCCGGCATCAGCCCGCAGGGCATCCGCCTGCTGACCAAGGTCCCCCGCCTGCCGGGAGCGATCGTCGAGCGGCTCATCGACCACTTCGGCAGCCTGCAGAAGCTGCTCGCCGCCGACTTCACCGAACTCATGCGGGTCGACGGAGTCGGCGAGAGCCGCGCCCGTGCGGTGCGCGAGGGCCTCTCGCGTCTCGCAGAGAGCAGCATCCTCGAACGCTACGTTTAGTCATCCCGACACGTCACCCATGACACTCGACACCGCCGCGCTCCACGACGCCGTCATCGACTGGTATGCCGAGGCCGGCCGCGAGTTGCCCTGGCGCGCCTCCGAAGCCACCGCATGGGGCGTCTTCGTCTCCGAGATCATGCTGCAGCAGACTCCGGTGGCGCGGGTGCTGCCGATCTGGCAGGAGTGGATGCGCCGGTGGCCGGCTCCCCGCGACCTGGCGGCAGAGCCCGCCGGAGAAGCCGTCCGAGCCTGGGGCCGACTCGGCTATCCGCGCCGCGCGCTGCGGTTGCACGCCGCGGCGTCCGCGATGGCCGAGCGCCATCGCGGTGAGGTGCCCGACGACCTGGAGGCGTTGCGCGCGCTGCCGGGCGTCGGCGAATACACCGCGGCCGCGGTCGGCGCGTTCGCCTTCGGCATCCGCTCGGCCGTCGTCGACACCAACATCCGCCGCGTGCACGCGCGGATGGTCACCGGTGACGGGCAGGCCGCACCCTCGCTCACGGCGGCCGAGCGTGACCTCGCACAACGCCTGCTGCCCGAGGATGTCGACCGCGCGCGCGTCTGGAACGTCGCGGTGATGGAGCTCGGCGCGCTCGTGTGCACCGCGCGCACACCCCGATGCGGGGTGTGCCCGGTGCGCGACCGGTGTGCGTGGCAGATCGCGGGCGCCCCGGCCTACGACGGGCCGGCTCGCCGCGGACAGCGTTGGGCCGGCACGGATCGCCAGGTGCGCGGGCGGTTGCTGCAGGTGTTGCGCGAGCGGGACGAGCCGGTGCCCCGTCGCGACCTCGACCACGTGTGGCACGACGCACCGCAACGGGATCGGTGCCTCTCGGGGCTGATCGAGGACGGCCTCGTCGAGCCGCTGCCCGGTGAGACCTTCAGCCTGCCGCGCTGAGCCCCAACGAGTCGAGGGCCTCCTGCAGCACCTGTCCGGCGTCACCGTGGGCATGCACGACGACTCCGGGTTCGTCCGGCTCAAGGGGTTCGAGGGTCGCCAGCTGTGACGGGAGCAGCGAGGCCGGCATGTAGTGGCCGGTGCGCTCGGCGAGCCGCTTCTCCAGCACCTCCTGTGGCACGTCGACGTGGCAGAACGTCACCGTCGGACGCCCTTCGCGCAGCAGGTCTCGATAGACGCGGCGCAGCGCGGAGCAGGTGATGACGGCGCTGCGCCCGCCGGCTTCGTGCCCGTCGATCCACTCCCCGATAGAGCGTAGCCAGGGCCAACGGTCCTCGTCGGTCAGCGGCACGCCCGAGTGCATCTTCTCGACGTTGGCGTCCGGGTGGAAGTCGTCGCCCTCGGCGAAGATCCAGTCCATGGTCTTGGCAATCCCCTTCGCCACGGTGGTCTTGCCGGACCCGGAGACTCCCATGACGATGATGAACTGCGGTGTGTCCTCGTGATCTGCCATGCCCAGACCCTATCCGCGACGGGCAGCGGATGTGAGGGCTTGGCGGTCCCCGTCTCGCACTTGCGGCCGTCGCCCCGCTGCGGTATGTTCTTGCGCTTGTGCGCGCGCTGGGGAGGGTCTACGGGAAACTCCTGGCCGCAGGGATCCGGCGGCAGGCGACATATCGCCTCGCGGCGCTCGGCGGCCTGGTCGCCAACACCACCTTCGGGTTCTTGAAGGTGGCGATCCTCTTCGCCACGGTCCGTGCGGCCGGTGGGTCGCTGCACGGGTATGACGTGGGCTCGATGAGCAGCTACATCTGGCTGTCCCAGGGGCTACTCGGCTCGATCAACGTCAATGGGCGCAGCGACATCGCCGACCGGATCAAGTCCGGTGACGTCACGACCGACTTCATCCGCCCGGTGAGCATCCAGGGCGCCTTCGTCGCGACGGAGGTCGGTCGCTCCCTGTGGTCCCTGGTGCCGCGCGGCGTCCCGGCGGTGCTGATCGGTGCGCTGGTGGTCGGGATGGCGCTGCCCGGTTCGCCTACGGCCTACGCCGCCGGCGCTGTGAGCCTGCTGCTCGGTCTCGTGATCTCGGCCTCCACCGTCTATGCCCTCGCCACGACCGGGTTCTGGCTCGTGGAGACCCGCGGGGTGCAGGTGCTCTACATGGTGATCTCGGGTTTCTTCGCCGGGCTGTTCGTGCCCATTTATCTCTTCCCGCACTGGCTGCTGGTCGTGGCTCAGGCGACGCCGTTCCCCTCGATGTTGATGTATCCCACGGACATCCTCTCCGGTCGGACGGCCGGCACGGCGATGCTCGCCGTCCTCGGCGCCCAGATGGTGTGGCTGGTCCTCGTGTGGATGCTCGGCGAGGTGCTGACGATGGCCGGCCGGCGCCACCTGGAGGTGCAAGGTGGGTAGCGCGGCGACGGCATACCGGGGGCGGTCGGCTCCCTATCGCGCGGTGCTGGCATCGCGCGTGCGCTCGCAGACGTCCTATCGCAGCAACTTCGTGATCGACCTGGCCAGTTCCTTCCTCGTCGGGTTCGTCGAGCTCGCGGAGGTGTGGATGATCTTCCGCAGCATCCATTCGCTGGGAGGGTTCACCTTCAGCCAGATCGTCCTCGTCTTCGGACTGGCCGACTTCGCCTTCTCGCTCGCCGACATGGTCTTCGGGCATTGCGACAACCTGCCGACCTACCTTCGCGCGGGCACGCTCGACGTCTTCTATCTGCGCCCGCAGCCCTTGCTGCTGCAGTTGGTCACCAGCGACATCTCGCTGCGGAGGCTGTCTCGCGCGGCGGTCGGACTCGGCGCGCTCGTCGTCGGCCTGTCGATCAACGACGTGGCGTGGAGTCCGTCGCACGCCTTCCTGCTGGCGATGTCGATCGTCAGCGCGTTCGCGATCTTCGCCGCGATGTACGTCTGGGCGGCCGGCGCACAGTTCTTCCTCGTGCAGGGCGCCGAGATGACCAACGCCTTCGTCTACGGCGGCCGGTATGCGGCGACACAGGTCGCGTCGGTCTGGTCCCGGCCGCTCAAGGCGCTGTTCGGCTTCGTGTTCCCCATGGCGATGAGCGCCTACGTGCCGTGCCTGGTGTTGCTCGACCTGCCCGGCCCCGAGTGGCTGCCCTCCTGGCTGGCCTGGGTCACTCCGTTGTTCGCCGCCTGGACCTGGGCTCTGGCGCTGATGTTCTGGCGATCCGGCACCCGCCACTATCAAGGAGCAGGAGGGTAGGTCTGTGGATGACACGATCATCGAGACCACGCGTCTCACCAGGCAGTTCAGCCGACGGTCGGCGACGTTGCGCCGCACGACGCTGACCGCAGTCGACGATCTCTCCGTCGCCATCGCACCCGGGGAGGCGGTCGGCTACATCGGGGCGAACGGCGCGGGCAAGTCGACCACGATCAAGATGCTGGTGGGCATCCTGGTGCCGACGTCCGGCCGTGTGCGCACCTGCGGCCTCGATCCGCTGAAGGACCGCCGCACGCTCGCGGCACAGGTCGGGGTCGTGTTCGGTCAGCGCTCGGCGCTGTGGTGGGATCTGCCGCTACGCGAGTCCTTCTCGATCCTCGGCGCGATCCATCGCATCCCGACAGCCCGGCTGGCCGCTCGCACCGACGAGTTGGTCGAACGGCTCGAACTCGGCAGTTTCCTGGAGACGCCGGTGCGGTCCTTGTCGTTGGGCCAGCGCATGCGAGGCGAGGTGGCCGCTGCGCTGGTGCACGAGCCGCGGCTGGTGATTCTCGACGAACCCACCATCGGCCTGGACGTCGTCTCGAAGCAACGGCTTCGAGACTTCCTCACCGCCGAGCGTCGATCGCACGGCACGACGTTGCTGCTCACGACGCACGACATGGGAGACATCGAGCGTCTCTGCGACCGGATCCTGCTCATCGACCGTGGCCGCTGCGTCTTCGACGGCACGCTGGACGGCCTGGCCCGCACGACCGGTGCCCGCAGAGTGCTGGTCGTGGACCTCGTGGAGAGCACACCGCCGCTCACCGGGATACCGCATACCGAGCATCTGGCCGGCGAGGCGGGTGGGATGCGACAGCGCCTTGCGTTCGACGCGGATCGGACGACGGCCGCGCAGGTGCTCTCGCAGGTCTCGGCACGCGCGGAGGTGAGGGATCTGTCGATCGAGGAGCCCGACATCGAGGATGTCGTCCGGCGGGTCTATTCCAGCCGCCGCGCTCCGCACTGATCAGGATGTGCGTCATGCATTTTGCGTCAGATCTGACACATCATGCATGACGCACTTGACCCGACCAGCCGGGCCGGACTCAGAACTCGATGAGCATCCGGGTGTTGCCCAAGGTGTTGGGCTTGACTCGATCGAGGCCGAGGAATTCGGCGACACCGTCGTCATACGACTGCAGCATCTCCATGTAGACGTCGGGGGCGACCGCGTCCCCGTCGATCGGGTGGAAGCCGTGCGCCTCGAAGAAGTCCACCTCGAACGTCAGGCAGAAGACCCGCTCGACGCCGAGCTGTCGTGCGCGATCGAGCAGCATCTCCAGCAACTGCCCGCCGAGCCCGCGCCCCTTCATGCTCGGATGCACGGCGAGAGTGCGCACCTCGGCGACGTCTTCCCACATGGCATGCAGTGCGCCACAGCCCAAGATGCGTAGGCCTTCCTCTGCAACGAGGAACTCCTGGACCGTCTCGTAATAGGAGACCGCCGGCTTGGCGACCAGGGTGCGCGTGTCGACGTACGGCTCGACGAGGGATCGGATCGCACGGACGTCCGTCGTGCGCGCGGGCCGGATCACCGGGCCGGTCTTGGTGTCAGTCACTCTACGAGGGTATGCCGCGATCGGTGCACATGCGCATCGGTCTCACCCGAGACGACCGCCGGTCACATCAGCCCCAGCTTCCGCGCGAGGGCGTCGCCGGGCTGGCTGTCGACGAACTCGAACACGTGAGCTT
The DNA here is from genome assembly GCA_964566985.1 of uncultured Intrasporangiaceae bacterium. GTDB lineage: Bacteria > Actinomycetota > Actinomycetes > Actinomycetales > Dermatophilaceae > Leekyejoonella. The sequence goes on along the minus strand of CAZMLG010000029.1, from coordinate 8,108 downwards.
GTCCCGCGTCCAGGTCAACTCGGTCTTCCGGTGAGGATCCATCGGGGTTGTAGCCGAACATCCACTGCATGCCGGCCTCGGCCCACTCATATGCCTCGAAGCGGAAGGGCAGGTCCTGATCGTCGACGACGTCCTCCTGTCCCGACCAATACTTCTCCTCGAACGGCAGGGGCGTGCCCTCGCTCCTGACGATGTCTCCTTCGCACAGTTCGACCTTCCGCTCATATGAGGGGGTGTGGACCTCGAAGCCGTAGGAGTCGACGGTCGACTGGTAGCCGTGGTTGAAGACGCCATACCCACTCGGGGTGGTCACCGACGCCGGCGTGACGCCGAACAGCACCGTCGTCGGCCCGTAGGTCGCGACCAGCAACTCATCGCCGCCCGTGGTGTGCACCTCACCGAATGCCCCCGAGCGCCGCAGCTCGAGTCGCTGGCCGGCGAAGAGCTCGGCGACGCGCGCCCTTGCCTCGTCAGGATCACCACCGTGCGGGTGCGCGATCATGTCATCGACCGGAAGTCCTGGCGCGACACCCGTGATGAGAAACGTCCCCATCTTCTATCTGCTCCCTTCGTGTGACCGGTGCGCCGCCAGCAACTCGTCTCGGCGGGCCTCCAACTCGTCAAAGCGTAACCACTTCTCAAAGATCCGCTGCTTCTCACGCACCTGCCCTATCGGATCGCCCACCTCGAACAACCGCACATGCACCCGACCCCCAGACAACTCCGACACCTCACCCACCGGCAACGACCGCACCCGATCCAACCCCACAATCGCATCCGCCGCCGGACCAAACCACACCTGCGCCCCCGCCCACAACCGCATCCCCAACGTGTTCCGTAGCCGCCCAGGATTCCCCGACACATCAATCACTTCCTCACCCCACTCATCCACCGTCCGCGGCAAATGCTCATACTCACGACCCGTCTGCTGATAACGACAAATACTTTCCTGACCCTGCCACAACCAATCATCTGAATCCCCGAATACGGCCGTCGTGAACGCCGGATGTGCCGTCAGCCTCTCCAGTCTGGCAGGCCAATCGCCGAACACCTCATCAAAGGACAGCTCCCGAAGAAGGAATTCGTCCAGAAACATATGTGAAAGCAGCACTTCGCCGCGGTGGTCCGTCACCTCGAGGCTCGCAAACTCCTGACCGCTCAGCCGATCGAAGACGTCCGGGCCATACCGCATCCTCCGGATCGCGGCACTACCACCCGGATCGTAATAAACCTGTGTGGCACGCCCCTCGAAATCAAGAGACGACACCAGGTCAAGAACCACCTGGTTATCGACCTGATCGAGAAGATAATCCACAATGAGCTGCACAGGGGACTCCTAATAGGTATCGAGACGCATTTCTAGCCGCCCCATCAATACAACTCGCCCGCGTTGTACGCCGCCAGCAGCTCCTCCCGGCGGGCCTCCAACTCATCAAACCGCAGCCACTCCTCAAAGATCCGCTGCTTCTCACGCACCTCCCCCATCGGATCCCCCACCTCGAACAACCGCACATGCACCCGACCCCCAGACAACTCCGACACCTCACCCACCGGCAACGACCGCACCCGATCCAACCCCACAATCGCATCCGCCGCCGGACCAAACCACACCTGCGCCCCCGCCCACAACCGCATCCCCAACGTCTCCCGCAACCGCCCAGAATTCCCCGACACATCAATCACCTCACGCCCCCGCCGATCCACCGTCCGCGGCAAATGCTCATACGGACGGCCGGTTTGCCGGTAGCGACTAATTTTTCGCTGACCCTGCCACAACCGATCGTCCTCGTCACCCAACATTGCAGAAGTGAACGCTGGATGCGACGTCAAGCGCTCGACCTGACCGGCCCAATTTTCGAACTCTTGCTCAAACGAGATCTCTCGCGCCGGAAGATGATAGAACTCACGTGACGCAAAAACATCTTCTCCTCGACGGTTCAAGACTTCGAATTGGTCGAATCGATTCCCTCGCAGCGCAGCGACAACGTCACCGTCGAACTTCACGCGCCGTCGGGCATCATGCTCACCCCAGTAATACAGCTGCAAGCCCCGATCGCCAAAGCAAACGTTGGACACGAGATCAAATGATTCTTCCCCGCCAAGCCGATCTAATATATAGTCGAATTTTAGCTCCATCGCTCCTCCTAGTATACGCTGACGCTAAAGTCTATACCTGCGTCACTGCACACTTTGTCAATACGACTTATAATCGGCAGATTTTCTTGCCCAGCAGGAACCCTGAGGTCCAGTTCGGCGCTTTTCACTCCCTCATAGTAACCACTCTTCCCCGCAATATATCCATTCCTAATAGATTTCTCTATCTGCTCAATATTCTTCTTGATATTGGTGGGAATACCGCAAATTTGGTGTTTCTGCACTCCGCGACACGCCACGGTAAGTGGCGGGATTTGGAGTGATGAAGCATGACGATGCCGCACATGGATGCAGGAACGACGAACACGACCGAGGGCTCGTCGAGCAAGCCTGGTAAGCCGGGTCGGGCGCCGCAGGACCATCGCAAGTCCCAGCGTGAGACGCGTCTGGATGAGGCGGCCACGATCGCTGACCTGGTGCGCCAGGACCGTGAGGACGGCGACGAGCTGACCGGCCCGGGTGGACTGCTCAAGCGGGTCACGAAGATGGTGCTCGAGACCGCGTTGGAAGAGGAAATGACTGATTCCCCCTTGCACTTCGTGCTGGGCGGTACCCCCACCTCGGTCATGCGAAGCACCAGGCCCCCGAGGCCGCGCAGGAAGGCGCAGGAGGCGCCCAGAGCGACGCCGACGGTGTCGCCGGCGCCCAGGTCGCGCAGGTGCTGAGCGCTTCGCACAACGTGCGCAACGGCACGCGTTCGAAGAGGGTGCTGACCGGCAATGTCGGTCAGGTTGAGGTCGAGGTTCCTCGCGATCGGGCGGGCACGTTCGAACCGGTCATTCTTCCCAAGCACCAGCGCAAGCTCGGCAGCGTCGAGGAGATCGTGCTGCCGCTGACGGCCAAGGGGCTTACGAGCGGTGAGATCGCCGCGCACCTGGCCGAGATCTACGGCGCGTCCGTGTCCAAGGACACGATCTGCCGGATCGGAGATCAGATCCTGGAGGAGATGAACGAGTGGCTCGCGCGTCCGCTGGACCCGGTGTACGCGGCGATCTTCATCGACGCAATCGTCGTGAAGGTCCGCGACGGGCAGGTCGCGAACCGGCCGTTCTATGCGGCGATCGGGGTCACTGTCGAGGGGCACAAGGAGATCCTCGGGCTCTGGCCGGGCACGCCAGGTGAGGGTGAGGGCGCGAAGTACTGGACGGCCGTGCTGACCAAGATCCGTAACCGCGGTGTGGTCGACACGATGTTTGTGGTGTGCGATGGGCTGAAGGGCCTGCCGGACTCGGTGCACGCGGTGTGGCCGGATGCGCTCGTGCAGACTTGCGTAATTCACCTGCTGCGCAACACGTTCCGATACGCGTCGAAGAAGTACTGGGACAAGATCGCCAAGGACATCAAGCTGGTCTACACGGCCAGCTCGCCCGAGGCGGCGCGGGCCCAGTTCGACGAGCACTTCATCCCCGAGTGGGGTAGTAAGTACCCGGCGATCATCAAGTTGTGGAACGACGCGTGGGAAGAGTTCATCCCGTTCCTCGACTACCACGAGGAGATCCGCCGGGTCTTGTTCTCTACCAACGCGATCGAGTCACTCAATGCACGCTATCGGAGAGCGGTCAAGGCGCGTGGGCACTTCCCCAACGAGCACGCCGCGCTCAAGTGTCTCTACCTGGTCACGCGTAGCCTTGACCCTACCGGCAAAGGAGGTAAACGCTGGGTCACCCGGTGGAAGCCGGCACTGAACGTGTTCGCGACCGTCTTCGAGGGCCGCTGGCCGAGCGCCGAGAAGTACTGAACAATCAAGTGCAGAAACACCGAATTTCTGACACTCCCCCCTGAACGCCCGATGCAACGTCAACGTCTCAATCCTGGCAGACAAGTCATCGTACGCCTCGTCAAACGATAGCTCTCGAAGGAGAAATCGTCGAAGGAACATATTTGAAAGCAGCACTTCGCCGCGGTGGTCCGTCACCTCGAGGCTCGCAAACTCCTGACCGCTCAGCCGATCGAAGACGTCCGGGCCATACCGCATCCTCCGGATCGCGGCACTACCACCCGGATCGTAATAAACCTGTGTGGCACGCCCCTCGAAATCAAGAGACGACACCAGGTCAAGAACCACCTGGTTATCGACCTGATCGAGAAGATAATCCACAATGAGCTGCACAGGGGACTCCTAATAGGTATCGAGACGCATTTCTAGCCGCCCCATCAATACAACTCGCCCGCGTTGTACGCCGCCAGCAGCTCCTCCCGGCGGGCCTCCAACTCATCAAACCGCAGCCACTCCTCAAAGATCCGCTGCTTCTCACGCACCTCCCCCATCGGATCCCCCACCTCGAACAACCGCACATGCACCCGACCCCCAGACAACTCCGACACCTCACCCACCGGCAACGACCGCACCCGATCCAACCCCACAATCGCATCCGCCGCCGGACCAAACCACACCTGCGCCCCCGCCCACAACCGCATCCCCAACGTCTCCCGCAACCGCCCAGAATTCCCCGACACATCAATCACCTCACGCCCCCGCCGATCCACCGTCCGCGGCAAATGCTCATACGGACGCTTAAACATCCGATAATTACTAACGGACGTCTCCCCCTGCCACGAGCAGTCGTCTCTATCCCCATAAACCGCTACCGTGAACGCCGGATGCGCCGTCAACGCCTCAATCCTGGCAGACAAGTCATCGTACGCCTCGTCAAACGACAGCTCTCGAAGGAGAAAGCGTCGAAGAAACATCGTCGAAAGCAATGTCTCACCGACGTGGTCTGTCACCTCGAGGCTCGCAAACTCCTGACCGCTCAGCCGATCGAAGACGTCCGGGCCATACCGCATCCTCCGGATCGCGGCACTACCACCCGGATCGTAATAAACCTGTGTGGCACGCCCCTCGAAATCAAGAGACGACACCAGGTCAAGAACCGCCTGGTCATCGACCTGATCCAAGATATAATTGACAATGAGACGCAAAGGAGCTCCTAATAGATATCGAGGTGGAATTTTATCTTTCTATCCTCGCACAGGTTTTTAATTCGCGAGATGACTGGAAGATTCTCTTCCCCGGAGGGGACTCTGAGATCAAGTTCGGCACTTTTCACTCCACCGTATTCTCTACCCTTCCCCACGATATATCCGTTTTCTACGGCGTCCTTTAACTGCTCAATATTCTTCTTGATATTGGTTGGTATGGAATTCTTATCCGGGTTCGGATGGAATGTCTTCAGGCTCACCACGTGATCGCCGTCGGCGAAGTCTGCGGTGGGGAACTTCCCGTGGTCCCACGCGCCGATATGCGTCCAATCCGCATACTCCGTGTGAGCCAGGGCATCTTCGATCACGACACCGCGAGGTAGCCCGTCCAGGTCCCACACGTCCGCGCCGTTCTTCCGCACGATCGTCGACAGGTGCCCCTTGTTCAAACTCGTATCGATCCACTTGCCGTCGACATAGATCTGCAGCTTGGACACCGCTCCACTATCGTCCGTGAAGTACTTCAGATCGCCCACGACATACGTCACGTTGGGCTGTGCCGCATCGATCGCCTTTCCGAGTTGTGTCGCGTCCTTGAACTCGTAGACGCCCGGCTCGAGCTGCTTCGCCGTCTTCAAGGCCGCGTATGCGTCGGCCGTCTCAGGAATCTCTTGGCCGAATCGATCGACGGTCGTCAGCGCGGCCAGCGTTTCACCACCGGCGCGCAAAGCGCCCACCACACCCAATCCGGAGAAGACCGTGCCCACGGCGGACAGGCCGGCGTTCGTCCAATCGCCCTGGACCCCGTACCACGCGGCGTTTGCCGCCTGAAGACCGCCTGAGACGGCCACATCGACCCCTGGCACGGGGATCGCGAGCGCGAGGAGGCTCAACCCGTCCAGGATCAGATGCCCCCACTTGTCATACCAGGGCGTGTGGTCCCACACATACTTCTGCTGCTTCTGTGACCTGATGAAGTTGTGGATCGAGGTGCCGACCGAACTGTCCGGGTCGAAGAGCGCACCCGCGCGCACCGCGACCATCACCGTCTTCATGTCGTTCGCGTGGAACCACTGGTGCTTGGTGAGGATTGTGGCCAGGAACGAGTTCACCGGCGTCGACGCGTCCTTGCCGTCGCGTGGGAGCGGAAAGTCGGTCGTGCCGCCCTGGGTGAACGCCCAGTTCGCTGCCTTGGGGTTTTGTGCCAACGCACCCATAAGAGCGATGACCGGATCTGTGAAGGGCTTGCCGTTCGCGCCGAGGATCGGGGGTTGACCGTTCGGGTCCACCGGGACGTAACCGGGCTGCACATTGCCGTGTTCATCCGTCAGGAACGGCCGTGCATACTGACCGCCCTCGGCGACCTTGCCGATCGCTCGAGTCGCGTCCTTGAGGAACGCCGTGGAAAACCGGCCCCTGGACATCAACAGGGACAGCGCCGACCGCCCGAACCACACATCGCTGCGTTTTTGCACCGATGTCTCATCACGGGAGATCGGGTCCACCATCATCCGGACGTAATGTCTCGTCCAGGACGGCGGCAGGGCCAGGTCGCCCGACCCTCGCGTCGCAAGCCCGAGCGTCGACCCCAGCAATGATGTGAACTCGTGGTAGGTGTGCGCCGTCACCCCGTCGGGATAGTCGTCGTTGATCGACGGAGGGCTGATCGCCCGGACGAACTTCTCGTAGTCCTTCGGCCCGGTGCGCCGTGCGAACCTGCTCGCGAAATACGGATCGATCCCGTTCTCGCTCAGCAGCTTCTTCAGCGCCGCGAGATTCTTCGGATCCGGATCCTTGAGCAGCTTGACGGCCTTGTCCGCTCGGGCCCTCGCTTGCGCCGGCGTGGCGCTCGGGATGGCCGACGCATCGAAGTGGACCTGCTTGATGCCCGGGTGCGACGCAGCAAGGCTCTGCGCAATGGCCAGACGCCTGCGAGTCGGTGCCAACTGATCGTCGACCCAGCGTGCGATGGCGGACACGCCACCGGTGGCGGATGTCGACAACATCGCATCCGACAGCACGCTGTCCGCGGCGGACTTGGCGTTCGGGAGGTCCTTGCCGGCCGCCTCCAGTGCCCGCACGAGCGCTTGCATCTGCTCGAGGTTGATCGAGACCTCACCGGCTCCCCCGGTGCCACCAGGCCTCTGGGTGCGCATCACCACAAGCCCGCGCCCCCGACCTGTATGCGGTGCATCCGATCCCAGGCCGCGCGCCAGTCGTCCTCTGCGACATGATCCGGCTGCTTGGCGATCTCGTCGTCGAACTCGCCGACCACCTCCACACCGGCCTTGACGAGTTTGGAGGCGCGCCCGGACAGTTCTGCCGCGAATCGCTCACCCTCCGGCGAGACCCACGCGCCGTCCCGCTGAGCCTTGACCGCCTTGTCGAGTGACGTCTCCAAAGCCGTGGCCGCCCTGACGGCCGAGGAGCGCCGGCGCTGCAGATAGCCCTTGTATTGATTCACCTTGTGACCCATGCGCCCCTGCCTGCTGTCGATGCCCGACGGCAGAATACGTCGCAGGGCCCGAAGATGTGTGTCTTCGGGCCCTGCGAATTCGTCAGAGGCGGATCAGGCGCTGTCGGACTTGCCGAGGTCGATGCCGTCCGAGCCGTCACCGCCGAGGCCCGCCGGCTCCACCGGCAAGGTGTCGGGGGTCTCCGGCCGCGGGGTGCCCGTGAAGGTGAAGGTGGCCTTCTTGCCCTCGCCCTCGGTGTCGATGAGCACGATCTCGCCCGAGGCGATCTCACCGAAGAGGATCTTCTCGGAGAGCGCGTCCTCGATCTCCCGCTGGATCGTGCGACGCAACGGACGCGCGCCGAGCGCCGGGTCGTAGCCGCGCTTGGCCAGCAACTCCTTGGCCGACGTGGTGAGCTCGATGCCCATGTCCTTGTCGCGCAGTCGCTCCTCCAACCCGGTCACCATGAGGTCGACGATCTGGATGATCTCCTCCTGCGAGAGCTGCGGGAAGACGATGACGTCGTCGACACGGTTGAGGAACTCCGGGCGGAAGTGCTGCTTCAGCTCGTCGTTG
>CAZMLG010000028.1:0-24938 GCA_964566985.1 uncultured Intrasporangiaceae bacterium | reverse complement strand
AGATGCCGTCGATCATGTAGGTGACGGTCTCGAAGCCGCGGTGCGGGTGCCAGGGGGTGCCCTTCGGCTCACCGGGGGCGTATTCGACCTCACCCATCTGGTCCATGTGGATGAAGGGGTCGAGAGCGGCCATGTCCACCCCGGCGAACGCGCGGCGCACCGGGAAGCCCTCCCCCTCGAACCCCTGCGGGGCGGTGGTCACAGACCGCACGGGTCGCATGGCCTGCTGCGGGCCGGGCGCGGTGATCCGCGGCAGGGTCAGGATGTTGTCTACGGTCACGGCGGGCATGAGGGTGCTCCTTGGTCGACATGATCAGCGTACGTCCCCGTCAACTATAGTTGAACATTCAATATTCCTGTTCCTGGCGACCGCTGACCGGCCATTAGATTGACTAACACAATCCTTCTACTGACATAAGCATTGACGAAAACTGCGGAAGATGGTGGACTCGAGTCGGACGTGCTTCCTCCGTCGAAAGGCCACACGTGCTCGATGCCATCGGTCGCCCCGGCTGGGACGACGACCCGGCCGTGTCCGACTGGCCCGGATACCCGCCGCTCACGGGCGACGTGACCGCGGACGCGTGCGTGATCGGCCTGGGTGGCAGCGGGCTCGCCGCGATCGAGGAGCTCGGCGGCCGCGGTCTCACCGTCGTCGCGCTCGACGCCGGGCGCGTCGCCGCGGGCGCCGCCGGCCGCAACGGTGGCTTCCTCTCCTGCGGCGGCGCGATGTCCCCCGCCGATCCCGACGTCGACCTCGCGACGTATGCCGAGCTCTACCGCGCCACCCACGCCGAGCAGCAGCGCCTCGCGGACCTGCTGGGCCCGGCCGTCGTCCGACCCACCGGCAGCCTCGACCTCGCCGGCCTGCCGGGCACCCCGGTCGCCCCGGGCGAGCAGGAGGATGCCGTGCGCCAACTGCAGGCCCTCCGCGCCGAACAGCGCGCGCTCGCCTCCCTCGGGGTGCAGGTCGAGGACTACGACGGGCCGCTCGGACAGGGATACTTCACCCCCGACACCGCCCTGATGAACCCCGTATGCCGTGCCTTCGGTCTCGCACGGCGGCTGCCGGCGAGCGCGACCCTGCACGAGCACTCCCCGGTGACCGACCTGCGGCCGGGCCGGGTGGGCACCGAGCGCGGCAGCGTCTGTGCCCCGGTCGTCGTGGTCGCGGTCGACGGCAAGCTCGAGCTGCTGCTGCCCCGCCTGGCCGGCGCCGTGCAGACGATGCGGCTGCAGATGGTGGCCACCGCGCCGATCGAGCCGGGACGCGTGCCCTTCGGCGTCGGCTACCGCGACGGATACGAGTGGGCCCAGCAGGATCCGGCCGGCCGGCTGCTCATCGGCGGCGGCCGCGATCACTTCCGCGACGCGGAGGCGACCACCGACGACCGGCCGAGCGACGGAATACAGCGCTGGCTCGACAGTGCCGCCGCGCGGGTGGCCGGGCAGGAGGTCACGGTCACCCACCGTTGGGCCGCCTCGGCCGGATACACCCCCGATCGCCGGGCGTTGGTCCTCGAGGCCGAAGCGGACGACGCGGGCACGGTGGTCGCCTGCGGCGGATACAGCGGATCGGGCAACCTCGTCGGGCCCGTCGCCGCCCGCGCCGCGGTCGCCCTCGCCCTCGACGGGACGACCCCACCGCCCTACTTCCGCAGCGACCTGGCCTCATGACCGACCACCTGCCCAACACCACGCACGGCCCCCGCCACCGCGTGCAGGCTCCGCTCGACGCGGGCCGTCTGCACATGCTGCGCGAGGCCGCCCTGCGCGGATCCATCTCGGGTGCGTCCCGGGCGCTGGGCCTGACACCGTCGGCCGTCTCGCAGCAATTGTCCGCCCTCGAGCGCGACGTCGGCGTGCCTCTGTTGCACCGCTCCGCGAAGGGCACGACCCTGACCGGCGCCGGCCGCGCCTTGGTCGCGCGGGCCGAGCAGGTCTCCGACGTGCTCGCCCAGGCCCGAGCCGACCTCGAGCGCCTCGGCGGTATCCACACGGGCACGGTCGACATCGCCTGCGTCGCGAGCGCCGCGATCAGCTTTGTCTCATCATCTATCACACAGATGACACAGGAGCAGCCCGGCATCGACCCGTCGGTCACCGTGTGTGAGCCGAACCGCTCGCTCGACCTCGTCGCGTGCGGGGACGTCGACATCGCGATCGTCGACGAATACGACTACGTGCCGATCAGCCTGCCGGACCACGTGGAGACCCGCACACTGCTCACCGAGCCGCTGGTGGCCATCACCCCGGCCGGTGCCGACATCCCGTCCCGCCCGCGTCTCGTCGACCTCGCGGACCGTGGTTGGGTCATGCCCCCGGACGATGCGGCCTGCGGGCGGGCGTTGCGCTCGGCGTGCCGCGCGGCGGGGTTCGAGCCCGACGTGCGCTGGGAGAGCGACGACATGCTCGTGCTCACCCGGGCCGTGCGGGCCGGGCACGGCATCTCGGTCATCCCCCGGCTGTCGGTAGGCCGTGACTCCCAGGGCCTGCGCGTCGGCGAGTTGCGTGCCCCCGGCATCCACCGCCGGCTGCTGGCCGTCGCGCGCACCAGTGCCCTGGCCCGCCCCGTCGTCGCGGAGGTGCTGGATGCCCTCACCGCAGCGGCGACCGCCACCTCCCGAGAAGGAGACGCCTCATGAGCACGGACCTGCCGAGCCGCGCCACTGCCGTCATCATCGGCGGCGGCGTCATGGGCGTGAGCACCGCCTTCCACCTCGCCGAGGCCGGGGTCCAGGACGTCGTGCTCGTCGAGCGCGGCGATCTCGGCGCCGGATCCACCTGCAAGGCGGCCGGATGCGTGCGCGCGCAGTTCTCCGACCGGACCAACATCGAGCTCGGCCTGCGCAGCCTGCGAGCGTTCGAGCGGTTCTCCGACCGGCCGGGCGGTCAGATCGACCTGCACCAGCCCGGATACCTCTTCCTGTTGGACGATCCGCAGACCGTGGCCGCCTTCGAGGAGAGCGTGCGCCTGCAGCAGTCCCTCGACGTGCCGAGCCGGATGGTGTCGGTCGACGAGGCGGTCCAGATGTCCCCGCTGATCTCCCCCGAAGGACTGCTGGCGGGCTCCTTCTCGCCCATCGACGGCTACTGCGCCCCGGAGGCCGTCGTGCTCGGATACGCCACGGCCGCACGCCGGCTCGGCGCCACGCTGGTGACGCACTGCTCGGCCACCGGCATCGAGACCACGGGGACGCACCTCACCGGCGTGCACACCGATCGGGGCACCATCGCGACGGACACGGTGATCTGTGCCGCGGGCGCCTGGTCCCGACAGGTCGGATCCTGGGTCGACGTCGACCTGCCCGTGACCCCGCTGCGCCGACAGATCATGATCAGCGAGCCGATCGAGGACCTCCCGGCGGGCCTGCCGATGACCGTCGACTTCGCGACGTCGTTCTATTTCCATCGCGAGGGCCCCGGCCTGCTCATCGGGATGTCCGACCCCGATCAGGAGCCGGGCTTCGACGAGCGCCGATCGGAGGACTGGCTCCCCCGGCTCGGCGAGGCCATCGAGCACCGCGCCCCGGCCCTGATGGACGTCGGCTTCGGCTCCGGCTGGGCCGGGCTCTACGAGATGACCCCTGACCACAATGCGCTCGTCGGGCGCGCCGAGAAGGTCGACCGGTTCCTCTACGCGACCGGCTTCTCCGGGCACGGATTCCTCATGGGCCCGGCGATCGGAGAGGTGCTGCGCGACCTGTATCTGGACCGGCCACCCGTCGTCGACGTCTCCAGCATGGATGCGCGGCGCTTCGCCCACCACACCGCCCGACCCGAGCTCAACATCGTCTGACCACCCGAACCCCTACGAAACGGAAGGCCCCACATGACCACCACCTCACTCCCGTCCGCCGACGACCTGCAGGCCCGCGCCCGCGAGGCGCTCGACCGCTGCGGCGTGGACCCCTCCGTGCTCGAGGGCAAGCGGCGCTCCCACTCCCCCATCAACGGCGAGGCCCTGACCGGGCTGGCCTGGACGGACGCCGCCGGCGTCGACGACGCGGTCGCCCGGGCCAAGGAGGCCTTCCCCACCTGGCGCGACACCCCGGCTCCCGCGCGGGGCGCACTGGTGCGCCGATTCGGTGAACTGCTGCGCGAGCACAAGGCCGACATCGCCACCCTCGTCAGCCTGGAGGTCGGCAAGATCACCTCCGAGGCCCTCGGCGAGGTGCAGGAGATGATCGACGTGTGCGACTTCGCCGTCGGCCTGTCCCGCCAGCTCTACGGCCGCACGATGCCGTCCGAACGCCCCGGCCACCGCCTCATGGAGACGTGGCACCCGCTCGGCGTGGTGGGCGTCATCAGTGCCTTCAACTTCCCGTGCGCGGTCTGGTCCTGGAACACCGCCGTCGCGCTCGTCTGCGGCGACCCCGTCGTCTGGAAGCCGTCCGAGACCTCGTCCCTGACCGCACTTGCCTCGAATGCCGTGTTGCAGAAGGCGATCGCCGAGGTCGGCGCTCCGACCGACATCAGTCAGGTCGTCGTCGGTGACGCGGAGGTCGGGCAGCGACTGGTCGACCACCCGGACGTCGCCCTCGTGAGCGCGACCGGATCGTCCCGCATGGGTCAGGCGGTCGGCCAGCGCGTCGCGGCACGCTTCGGGCGCTACCTGCTCGAACTCGGTGGCAACAACGCGGCGGTCGTCGCACCGTCCGCCGACCTCGACCTGGCCGTGCGAGGCATCGTGTTCGCCGCGGCCGGCACCGCCGGCCAGCGCTGCACCACGATGCGCCGGGTCATCGTGCACGAGTCGATCGCGGACGAGCTCGCCCAGCGCCTCACCGCCGTCTATGAGCGCCTCCCGATCGGCGACCCGGAGACCGACGGCACGCTCGTCGGGCCGCTCATCAATGCCACGGCATACGAGAAGATGAGCGCGGCGCTGAAGCAGGCCCAGTCCGAAGGCGGCACGGTGCTGGTCGGGGGCGAGCGGCAACTCGCCGACGACGCCCCGGACGCCTACTACGTGCAACCGGCGGTCGTGCGTATGCCGCAGCAGACCGAGATCGTCACGCGTGAGACGTTCGCGCCGGTGTTGTATCTGATCCCCTACCAGGATCTGGACGACGCGATCGCGGTGAACAACGCCGTGCCGCAAGGGCTTTCGTCGGCCATCTTCACCGGCGACCAGTCGGAGGCGGAGCGGTTCGTCAGCTCGGCCGGGTCCGACACCGGGCTGATCAACGTCAACATCGGCACCTCGGGTGCCGAGATCGGCGGCGCGTTCGGCGGCGAGAAGGAGACCGGCGGCGGACGCGAGTCCGGGTCCGACGCGTGGCGCGCCTACATGCGCCGGGCGACCAACACGGTCAACTACTCGGGGCAGCTCCCCCTCGCCCAGGGCGTCGACTTCTCGGTGTGAGCCGATGCTGGACGGCCCGTAGCGCGAGCGCCCTCCACCACGGCTGGTTGAGTAGCGCGAGCGCGTATCGAAACCCGGCAACACCACGACGAGGAGAAGCATGACCCTCACGACGATTCCGGGTCTGCTGTACGGCGGCGACTACAACGCCGAGCAGTGGCCGGAGGAGGTCTGGATCGAGGATTGCGAACTGATGCGGGAGGCCGGGGTCAACCTGGTGACCGTCGGTGTCTTCTCCTGGGCCCTGCTCGAGCCCCGGGACGGCGTCTACGAATTCGCCTGGCTCGACCGGCTGCTCGACCTGCTGCACGATCACGGCATCTCGGTCGACCTGGCAACAGCCACCGCATCGCCTCCGGCCTGGTTGGTGCGCTCCCACCCGGAGATGCTCCCGGTCACCGCCGACGGAGTCCGTCTGGAGTTCGGCAGCCGTCAGCACTACTGCCCCAGTTCGCCGGTGTTCCGCAACAGGTCGGCCGCGCTCGCCGAGCAGCTGGCGACCCGCTACGCGGACCACCCGGCCGTGGTGATGTGGCACATCGGGAACGAGTATGCCGACCACACCAGCGAATGCTTCTGCGACACCTCGGCGGAGGACTTCCGCCGGTGGCTGGTCGCGCGGTACGGCGACATCGACGCGCTCAACCGGGCCTGGGGCACCACCTTCTGGAGTCAGCGATACGAGGGCATCGACCAGGTCGAGCCCCCGCGCACGACCCCGGCACCGCCGAACCCCGCGCAACGGCTGGACTGGCAACGCTTCTGCAGCGACGCCCTCCTGGAGTGCTACCGGGCGGAGAAGGCCGTGCTCGACCGCATCTGTCCGCGACTCCCGGTCACGACCAACTTCATGGGCGCCTTGAAGTCGCTCGACTACTGGGCCTGGGCCGCGGAGGAGGACCTGGTGTCCGACGACGCCTACCCCGACCCGGCCGATCCCGAGTCACCCGTGGCGATCGCGATGACCTACGACCTGATGCGCTCCCTGCGCGGCGGGCAGCCGTGGCTGCTGCTGGAGAGTGCACCCTCCGCGGTGAGCTGGCGCGAGGTCAACGTTCCCAAGACGTGGGAGCGCCGCCGGCAGGACTGCATCCAGGCGCTGGCGCACGGCGCGGACGGGATCATGCACTTCCAATGGCGTGCCTCCCGATCCGGCGCCGAGAAGTTCCACTCGGCGATGGTGCCTCACCGCGGGCGCCGCTCCCGCGGGTGGGCGGGCACCGTCGCGGTCGGGCAGGACCTGCAGCGCCTCGAGCACGTCGCGGATGCCCGCACCAAGGCGGACGTGGCGCTCGTGCTCGACTGGGACAGTTGGTGGGCCCTGGAGCAGGAGGACCATCCCTCGCAGCGGTTGCGGGTCAAGAGCATGCTGCTGGAGTGGTATTCGGCGTTGTGGTCCCGCAACATCGCCGTCGACTTCGTCCCGCCGACCGGTGAACTCGGCCGATACCGAGCCGTGGTGGCTCCGTCGCTCTACCTGCTGCGCGACGATGCCGCAGCGGCTCTCGCCGACTACGTGGACCGCGGCGGGCACCTGCTGTTCGGCCCGTTCAGCGGCGTCGTCGACGAGTGCGACCGCGTGCACCCGGACGGCCTGTCGCCGACGATGCAGACGCTGGTCGGGGTCGCGGTCGACGAATGGTGGCCCGTGCCCGACGAGCAGACCGTGCCGGTCACCGTCTCGGGCGACGGTGCCATGGCGCGCACCTGGACCGAATGGCTGGAACCGACCTCGGCCTCCGTCGTCGCCGAATACACCGCCGGGCCACTCGAGGGGCGGCCCGCGGTCACCCGCAACGTCCACGGGGCCGGCGCCGCATGGTATGCCGGATGCATGCTCGACGCAGCCGGTCGCGGCCTGATCCTGGATCAGATCCTGCGCGATGCCGGCGCGGCGTCGGTCCTGCCGACTCCAGGCGGGGTCGAGGCGACGTGCCGGCGGGACGAGCACGGCACCTTCTACTTCCTGATCAACCGCTCCGGTGCATCGGCACGAGTCGACCTTCCCGCGCCGGCCCGCAACCTGCTGGACCCGGACCGGTCGCCCGACATCTCAGTCACGCTGGGACATTCGGACGTCGCCGTCATGCACATCGCCGAGGCCGAGAGGACCGATGATGAATAGGATTTCGCGCCGCCAGTTCACCACCGGTGCCGCGGCCGTGACCGCGCTCGGCGCCACGGCCGCCGTCACGCCGTCCTCCGACGCGCACGGCTCCCGCAGGCGACACCATCCGCGGCCGCACCGTTATGCCGACATCCTCGACCTGCACGGCGTGCCCGACCGGTCCGAACCCTCGGAGGTCTTCACCGTGGACGTCTTCGCCGACCACGGTGCGTGGCACGCCTACGCCCTGCCTCCCGCCGGGGACCCGACCGGCCGTCTCGGCTTCACCGGGCCGCTCTACATCGCGCAGGAATACCCCTGGTGGCTGAGCACAGCGTTCAGCCGGATCAAGGTGCGGGACCGGGCCACCGGCAAGGACATCTCGTTCACCGACGACCCCCGCGCGGTGGCGGAGTCGCTGCCGGGACGACTGCACCAAAGGGTCGGCTCCGACGGCCTGGACCTCGACCTGGATCTGCGCTTCGTCAGCGATCGGTCCGCGCTGATGCAGTTGCGCCTGAGCACGCGCCGCCGTCGCACGCTCGACCTTCGCTGGGTCGGCGAACTGCTGCGTCCCGACGCCGAACCCATGCGTTCGGCACCGCAGCTCACCGCGACGACGACCGGAGTCGAAGTGACATTCGCCCGCGTCCGGGAGACCTGGGACTACCTCACCGGCGGAGACGAGCGCTTCGCCGTGCGTCATGCGGACCGCACCCGCACCAGGGTGGACGGCGACCGTTATGTCACGATGCGCGAGGACCCGATCGTCCTCCGCCCCGGGCGCCCGGTCGACATCGCCTGGACCGAGACCTACACCTTCACCGCCGACGAGCGTCGCCGGGAACGCCTCGTGATCGACCGCGTGCTGGCCCGGCCGGTCGCAGCGGCGGCGACAGTCGATTCCCGCTGGAATCGCATGGTGCGCGACGTCACCCGCGGGCGGCCGCGCGGCCACCGCGACCTTGCCGTCAAGGCGCTCGAGACCCTCACGACCGACTGGCGCTCCCCCGCCGGTGAACTCCACAGCGACGGCATCACCCCGTCGATCAGCTACAAGTGGTTCACCGGCGGTTTCTGGGCGTGGGACAGCTGGAAGGAGGCCGTCGGAGTCGTCCAGTTCGACCGGGACCTGGCACAGTCCACGATCTGCTCCGTCTTCGATCACCAGATCACGGCCGACTCGCCCGACCGCCCGCAGGACGCCGGCATGGTGCCGGACGCCGTGTTCTACAACGACCCCTCCACGGGCGGGGGCAACTGGAACGAGCGCAACTCCAAGCCCCCGCTCGCCGCCTGGGCGGTGTGGTGCGTCTACCGGAGCACACGCGATCCGCGGTTCCTGCGCGAGTCCTATCCCCGCCTCGCGCAGTTCCACGCCTGGTGGCTGCGCAATCGCAACCACGCGGGTGACGGCATCTGCCAGTACGGCGCGACGATCGACCCGGCCAACGACTCCGAGGCGCAGCGGCTGCTCGCCGCGGCCTGGGAGTCCGGGATGGACAACGCGCCCCGGTTCGATGCCGACCTCGGCGCCGGCATGGTGCCCGACCGCGACGAGCACGGCAGGCTCGTCGGCTATTCGATGAATCAGCAGTCCGTCGACCTCGCAGCGTATCTCGCCGTCGACGCCAGGCTTCTGGGACGCATCGCCCGCACGCTGGGTCACCGTCGTGAGGCCACGGCCTACGCCCGGGAGGCCAGGCACATCGAGCGGTTCGTGCAGGACCACATGTATGACCGGGCCACCGGTTGGTTCTACGACGTCGCCCTCGACGACGGCCGCCCGCTGGTCTCGCGCGGTATGGGCATCGAGGGGGCCATTCCGCTGTGGGCGGGGGTCGCCACCAGGGCGCAGGCACGCTCCGTGCGCGACCATCTGATGAGCGCGGACGATTTCTGGTGCAAGGCCCCCTTCCCCACGGTCGCCCAGTCGTCCCCGCACTTCTCGCCGACCGAATACTGGCGCGGGCCGAACTGGCTCGACCAGACCGCGTTCGCCATCCACGGCCTGCATCGCTACGGCTTCCACGCCGACGCACGGCGGGCGACGCGGCACCTGCTGACCGGTGCGGAGGGCTTGCTGGGCGACACTCCGATCGCGGAGAACTACGACCCGATCACCGGCGCCGCGATGAATTCGACCAACTTCGCGTGGTCCTCGGCCATGCTGCTGGTCCTGACCGATCCGAAAGGAGCTCACTGGTGAGCACAGGGAGCCCCGGGGCCGGACGGATGGCGGGGCGGCCGGCATACACCGTCGAGGAGATCGAGACGGTCGTGCGCGAGACCTACGGTCTGGACGGCCGGCTGCGGGAGTTGCCGTCGGACCGCGATCAGAATTTCCTGGTGCAGGTCGACGGGTCGCCGCACTGTGTCGTCAAGATCGCCAATTCCGCCGAACGACTCGAGGTCATCGAGTTGCAGCAGCGCGCGATGGAGCACCTGGCGGCTGCGGGCATCAGTGGCCCGGTGCCGATCAAGGCGCTCGACGGCAGCATCACGCGGCGCGTGGACGACCATCTGTTCTGGGTCGTCTCGTTCCTCCCCGGTGAGCTGCTCGCCGCCCGCACACGGCGCTCGCCCGGACTCTTGCGGAGCTTCGGGGTCTTCCTCGCCACGATGACGCGAGCGTTCGCGGGCTTCGAACACCCGGCGGCCCACCGCGTGCTGCCCTGGGACGTGGGTCAGTCCGGCAAGGTCATCGCGCAGCATCTGCCCGAGGTGGATCCCGACGGCCGGGAGCTCGTCGAGCGAGCGCTCCGCGCCTTCGAGACGTCCGTCGGACCCGCCCTGCCGGAGTTGCCGCACAGCGTCATCCACAACGACGCGAACGACCACAACGTGATGGTCGAGGATGACGGCATCACCGGCATCATCGACTTCGGCGACATGCTGCACTCGGTCACCCTCAACGAACTGGCCATCGGGGCCACGTATGCCGCTCTGGGCCAGGACGATCCGTGGGAGTGCCTCGACCAGGTCGCCTCGGGCTACGCGACCACGATGCCGCTCGGAAGCGACGAGCGCGCCCTCCTGCCGGGCCTCGTCCGGACGCGGTTGGCCACCAGCATCGCGATGTCCTCCCACCAGCACGCCCTCGAACCCGACAATGACTACCTCCTCGTGTCGCAGGAGCCGGCATGGCGAGTCCTGCACATCGTCGACCGCGCCCTCGGCCACTGACTCATGCAAAGGAATGACATGTCCACCGTTGACCAGCTGGTCGCCCGCCGCAACAAGCACCTCCCGCGGGCGACGTCGCTGCACTATGACGACCATCCCCTGCACATCGTGCGTGGCGACGGCGCGTATCTCATCGACGCCGACGGCACTCGCTATCTCGACTGCATCAACAACGTTTCTCACGTCGGCCATGCGAATCCTCGTGTCGCCGAGGCCGCCTGCCGACAGATGCGCGTGCTCAACACCAACGCGCGATTCCTCTACGAGCAGCTCTTCGACTACGTCGAGCGGCTCGCCGCCCTGATGCCGGACGGGCTCAGCACCTGCTTCCTGGTCAACTCCGGCAGCGAGGCGAACGAGCTCGCGCTGCGCATCGCGCGGGCCCACACGCGTCGTCGCGGCATCGTCGTGCAGGACGGCGCCTACCACGGCAACACGACGTCGCTGATCGACATCAGCCCCTACAAGTTCGACGGCGCCGGCGGCGAGGGCTGCCCGCCGCATGTGCAGGTCGCCGCAACCCCCGATCCGTATGACGGGCGGTTCCGTGGCGAGGGTGCCGGGCGTGATTATGCGCTCGACGTGGCCGCCGCATTCGAGCGCGCCGCGGCGACGGGCACACCGGCCGGCACGTTCATCGCCGAGGCGCTGCTCGGCTGTGCCGGCCAGGTCGACCCTCCGGAGGGATACCTCGAGGCGGCGTATGCCGCCGCGCGGTCCGCGGGGGCGGTGTGCATCGCCGACGAGGTGCAGATCGGGTTCGGCCGGATGGGCGACGCCTTCTGGGGATTCGAGACGCAGGGCGCGGTGCCCGACATCGTGACGATGGGCAAGCCGATCGGCAACGGGCATCCGCTCGGCGCCGTGATCACCACGCCGGAGATCGCCGACTCCTTCGCGACCGGCATGGAATACTTCAACACCTTCGGCGGCAACCCGGTCTCCTGCGTCGTCGGCAGCGCAGTGCTCGACGTCCTCGAGGACGACGGGCTCCAGGAGCACGCACGGACCGTCGGTGAGCACCTCGCGCGCGGATTCGCCGGCCTGGCGAAACACCACGACGTGATCGGCGATTCCCGGGGCAGGGGCCTCTTCCGCGGCGTCGCACTGGTGACCGACCACTCGACGCACGAGCCGGCCACCACGCTGGCGCGCACCCTGATCCGGCGGCTGAAGGAGGAGGACCAGATCCTGCTCTCCCTCGAGGGCCCCGGCGACAACGTGCTGAAGCTCAAGCCACCGATGCCGTTCTCCCGCGACGACGCCGACCTGCTGCTCGGTGCCGTCGACCGGATCCTCACCGCTGAAGGAGCCTGAGCTCGATGACCACACCGCGGGTCGACGACGCCACGGACGCGCACTTCCGCGAGGCCGTGGCACACCTGGCACGCCGGACACTGACCGGCACGCTCGACACCGAGCGTGCGCTGCAGATCTTCGACGCCCAACTCGGCAGCCGCCATCTGGATCTCGCCGCACGGTGGATGCAGACACAGGGGCGCGGCTACTACACGATCGGGTCGGCCGGGCACGAGGGCAACGCCGCGGTCGCAGCAGCTCTGCGGCCGACGGATCCTGCACTGTTGCACTACCGCTCGGGCGGCTTCTATCTCGCCCGGGCCGCGCAGGTGGCCGGGCACGACGGCATCCGTGACGTGCTGCTCGGAGTGGCCGCGGCCGCAGCGGAACCCATGTCGCACGGGCGACACAAGGTCTTCGGTCATCCCGAGCTGGCGATCTTGCCGCAGACCTCGACCATCGCCTCCCACCTGCCGCGCGCCGTCGGCGTCGCGTTCGCGATCGCCCGCTCGCGCAAGCTGCACGCCGACTGCCCGTGGCCGGAGGATGCGATCACCGTCTGCAGCTTCGGTGACGCCTCCGCGAGCCACTCGACGGCGCTCGGCGCGCTGAACGCCGCAGCCCACTCGAGCTACCAAGGGCTGCCGATGCCGCTGCTGTTCGTCTGCGAGGACAACGGCCTGGGCATCAGCGTCCCGACACCGGACGGATGGGTCGCCGCGAACTTCCGCGACCGCGCCGGACTGCGGTATGCCGTGGCGGACGGCGCCGACATCACCCAGACGTTCGAGGTCGCCCGGGCCACCGCCGGTTGGGTGCGCCGCACCCGCAAGCCCGCCTTCCTCCACCTGCGCACGGTGCGCCTGATGGGGCACGCGGGATCCGATGTCGAGTCCGCCTACCGCACACCGCGGCAGATCCAGGCCGATCTGGAGCGTGACCCGCTGCTGGGCACCGCGCAACTGCTCGTCGACCACGGCGTGATGACGCCCGACGACGTCGTGGAAGCCTACGAGGACAAGCGGACCGAGGTGATCGGCGTCGCGGAGCAGGTGCTCGACGAGAAGGCCCTGGTCACCCGCGCCGAGGTGGTCGAGCCGCTGCTGCCCGGCCCGGCGGAAGCCGTCGACCGGAGGGCGACCGCCCCGCCTCCGGAGCGCCAGCGCCATCGTCAGTTCGGCGGCACGCTCCCCGAGGACGAGGGCCCGTTGACGGTGGCGCAGTCGATCAATCGCGCGCTCGGCGACGTGCTCACCGCCTACCCCGAGGCCCTCGTCTTCGGTGAGGACGTGGGACACAAGGGCGGGGTCTACGGCGCCACGCGTGGTCTGGCCAAGCATGCCGGGCGGGCACGGGTCTTCGACACACTGCTGGACGAACAGTCCATCCTCGGGCTCGCGCTGGGCACCGCGGTGTCCGGCCTGTTGCCCATCCCGGAGATCGAATACCTCGCCTATCTGCACAACGCCGAGGACCAACTACGCGGTGAGGCCGCCAGCCTCGGCTTCTTCTCGGCGCGGCAGTTTCGCAACCCGATGGTCGCCCGGATCGCCTCGTACGGCTATCAGAAGGGCTTCGGCGGTCACTTCCACAACGACTCGTCGGTCGCCGTGCTGCGGGACATCCCCGGTCTGGTGATCGCCTCGCCGGCCCGGCCGGCGGACGCGGCCGCGATGCTGCGCACCTGCGTCGCCGCGGCACAGGTCGACGGGCGTGTCTGTGCCTTCCTGGAGCCGATCGCGCGCTACCACACCCGCGATCTGCATGAGGACGGCGACGGTGCGTGGCTCCAGCCGTATGCCGCGCCGGACCGGTGGAGCGCGGCGCACGTGCCGCTTGGGCGGGGCCGCACCTACGGCGACGGGACGGACCTGACGATCGTGACCTTTGCCAACGGGCTGTATCTGAGCCTGCGTGTGGCGCGACGGTTGGCGCGGGAAGGGATCCACGCCCGAGTGCTCGACCTGCGCTGGCTCGCGCCACTGCCGGTCGACGACCTCCTGCGGGAGGCTGACGCGACCGGCCGGGTGCTCGCCGTCGACGAGACGCGGCGCTCCGGCGGAGTGTCCGAGGCGGTGCTCACCGCGCTCGTCGAGGACGGGTTCACCGGTCGGATGGCGCGGGTCGTGAGCGCCGACAGCTACGTCCCACTCGGCCCGGCGGCCGAGCTGGTGCTCGTCGGCGAGGGCGACATCGAGGCCGCGGCGCGCGAGCTCGTGCGCGCATAGCGCGCCCGCCTCGACGGCACACGTCGCCGCGTCGCGGTCGGCCGCGCGCGGCGACGGTGAGGTGCGGTCAGCCGCGCTTGGCGACGGTGAGCAGGAAGGCCGAGTCCTCCAGCGCCTCGACCGCGTGGCGGGCGGGCGGCGGCGGGATGATGATCAGGTCACCGGGCGCGCCGTCCCAGGCGTCCTCGCCGGACGTCAGGCGCACTCGCCCGACCAGGACCTGCAGCGTGGCGTCGCCGGGACTGTCGTGTTCCTCCAGCCGCTGTCCCTCGGTCAGGGCGATGAGTGTCTGCCGCAGCACCTTCTCGTGACCGCCGAAGACGGTCGTGGCACCGCGGCCCGCCGACGAGTCGGCGGCGGCCTTCAACTGCTGGCGGGCGAGGGCGGTGAGCGATGACTTCTGCATACCGGCAGCATCCCACATCGGCGCGCACTCGACGCGAAATGACCACTTTCGCCCGAGATGACCATCTGTAGGTGATCATCTCGGGCGAAAGTGGTCACCTCGGGAAAGGTATGCCGTGGCTCAGGTGAGGGTGGGCCCCGCGCCCGGCATCTGCTCGAGCAGTTCGCGAGCGCGTTCGGCGACCTTGTGCTCGACGAGCACCTCGTAGTGGGTCGCGACGACCTGCGTGACCGACTGGAAGTCACGCCGCCCTTGGGTCATGGCATACCCGATCGCAGCCCACACGAGGCCGAAGATCGCGCCGAAGATCACCGTCGAGACGATGACGCCGAGGGTGCCGGCGTTGGTGAACATCGACATGATCAGGCCGATGAACGCCCCGAACCAGGCGCCGGAGACGGCCCCGCCGCCGAGCACCCGGCCCCAGGTCAGCCGCCCGATGACCCGCTCGACCTGCTTGAGGTCGGTGCCGACGATCATGCAGTTCTCGACGGGGAACTCGTGGTCGGAGAGGTAGTCGACAGCCTTCTGGGCCTGCGCATACTCCTCGAAGACCCCCAGTGATCGCGGGTAGTTCAGTTCGAGACCGGCGCCGAACCCGTGCGGTCGACGCTGTCCTCCACCAAAACCCATGGGACCTTGTGCCATGGGTCCATCGTAGACGGGATGCGGCGCAGATCCCGCATCGGCGAACTCAGTGCCCGATCCGGGTCAGCGCGCTGCGCAACCGGTCGACGGTGCCATCGACGTCGGCGAGTTTGTCGAGTCCGAACAGGCCGATGCGCAGCGTGGAGAAGTCCTCCGGCTCGTCGCACTGCAGCGGCACGCCGGCGGCGATCTGCAGCCCTACCTTCTTGAACGCCGCGCCGCTGTGCAGCTCGGGGTCGTCGGTGTGCACGACCACGACGGTCGGCGAGGCGACGTCGGGCGCCGCGACGGACGGCAGGCCGGCGTCGGCGAGCACGCGGCGCACCTGCGCCCCGAGGCGAGTCTGCGCGTCGCGCAGCGTCTCCAGCCCGACCTGCCGGGCCTCGCGCATGAGCTGGGTGTTGTGTGCGAGCGCGTCGGTGGGCATCGTCGCGTGATAGGGCGCCTTGCCGTCGGCGAACGCCTCGGTGATCGACAGCCACTTCTTCAGGTCCATCGAGAAGCTCGTGGTGGTGGAGTCCTGCACGGCCTGCCGGCCGGATTCGGCGAGCATGACGTAGGCCGCGCACGGCGACCCGCTCCACCCCTTCTGCGGGGCGGTGAGCAGCACGTCGACGCCGGCGGCGTCCATGTCGACCCACAGTGCGCCGGAGGCGACGCAGTCGAGCACGAACAGCCCACCGACCTCGTGCACAGCCTGCGCGAGGCCGCGCAGGTAGTCGTCGGGCAGCACGATGCCGGAGGCGGTCTCGATGTGCGGGGCGAACACCACCTGCGGGCGCTGCTCGCGGATCGCGGCGGTGACGTCGTCCAACGGTGCCGGCACCCATGCCGCCTGGTGGGAGTCCTCGACGGGGCGGGCCTTGCACACGGTCACGTCGTCGGTGATGCCGCCGGTTTCGATGATCTGTGACCAGCGGAACGAGAAGGCGCCGTTGCGCACGATGAGCACGCGCTTGTCGGTGGCGAGCTGGCGAGCGATCGACTCCATCCCGTAGGTGCCGCCGCCCGGCACCACGGCGACCGTCTCGGCGCGGTAGGTCTCGCGCAGGATGCCGATCAGGTCCTGCATGACCCCCACGAACCGCTGGGACATGTGGTTCAGGGAGCGATCGGTGAAGACGACCGAATATTCGAGCAGGCCGTCCGGGTCGATGTCGTCGTGTGGCAGTTTCACGATCGCAGCGTGTCACAATCGGGCGGCGAGTTGTAGCCCTGTCCGCCGTGCGACACCCCTTCGGCGGTGGACCGCAGTTGTTGCACGAGTGCGTTGGTCGCGGGGCTGAGGGGCCGGCCCGCCGCGAGCGTCATCCCGACACTGTGGCCGATGTGTTCCAGTTCGATCGGGAGCACCTCCAGGCGCGGGTCGTCCTGACCGATGAGGCTGGGAAGCACGGCCACGACGTCGGTGTCGATGAGCAGTTGCCGCACGGTCAGGAACGACGTGGTCTCCACCCGGTTGGTCGGCAACGACAGATGGTGCCGGATGAAGTACGCCTCGAGTTCGCCGCGCAGCATCGTCTGGGTGCCGGGCAGGATCCACGGGTAGTCCAACAGGTCCGCGATCGCGAGATCGGAGCGGCTCAGGGCCGGGTGGTTCGCGCCGACGACGACTTTGACCGACTCCTCATACAGCGTATGCCGCACGGTCGCCTCATCGGTCGGGGCGGTCAGCCGGCCGACGATCACGTCGATGCGCCCGGCCTCCAGATCGATCAGGAGGGCGTCGGGGGTCGCCTCCCGCACGACGACGGTCAACTGCGGATGCTCGGCCTTGAGGGCCGCGATCGCCCGCGGCAGCAGCAGATTGGAGCCGGCCAGGTGCGACCCCACGACGACGGTGCCACGGTCGGCGTCGGCGATCTCGGCGACGTGCCGGGCCGCCTGGGTGAGTTGGGCGACGACGGCGCGGGCGTGCTCGGTGAAGGCGACGCCGAACGCGGTCGGGGTGATTCCTCGCGGACCGCGGTCATAGAGGGAGACCCCGAGAATGGCCTCCAGGTCGTGCAGCGCACGGGTGACGACCGGTTGGGTGACGTGCAGCGCCGCCGCGGCGCCGACGACGCTGCCCTGTTCGGACAGGGCGTCGACGAGGATCAGGTGACGCAGCTTCAGGCGCCCGTCGAGCAGCCGGGGGATCTCCATGAGGGCACGCTATCCCCCCAGGAAACGCACCGCATTGTCATGCAGAATCGCCTCGCGATCCTGGTCGCTCAGGAAGCCGGCCCGGTGGACCACCCCACCGGCCGGACGCTCCCCCAGCGGATACGGGAAGTCACTGCCGACCATGACCTGGGACGACCCGAGCGTGTCGACGAGACAACGCAGTGCCGACTCGCGGAAGACGACGGAGTCGACGCTGAACCGGCCGACGTAAGCCGACGGTGGCTTCTCGGACACGCCGATCAGGTCCCTGCGCTGATGCCAAGCGTTCTCGAACCGGCCCAGCCAGAACGCGAACGACCCACCGCCGTGCGCAAAACAGATCCGCAGGTCGTCGGAGACCTTGTCGAAGGTGCCCCCGAGGATCATCGCGATGATCGACAGGTGAGTCTCCTGCGGCATGCCGGCGAGCCACCTGGCCATCCATCGATCCAGGCGCGGCGAATTGGTCATGTCCCACGGATGCACGAAAACCGGTGCCCCGAGGGATGCAGCATGCTGCAGGAAGGTCACCACGCCCGCGTCGTCCAGGTCCCGGTCTCCCACGTGGTTGCCGATCTCGACTCCGGCGTGCCCGGCGGCCATCGACCGCTCCAGCTCGCGGCACGCAGCGTCGGTGTCCTGCATCGGCACCTGGCAGAACGGCGCAAGCCGGCCCCCTGCCGGCTCACACATCTCCAGCGCCACGTCGTTGAGGATCCGCGCCGTCTTCTCGGCCTCCCCTGCAGGGAACTCGTAGCCGAAGAACACGGGCGTGGGCGAGACGATCTGACGCTCGACACCGTCCTCGTCCATCGCGGCGAGACGCTCGTCGACATCCCAGCAATCCGACTGGACCCGGCGAAATTCCGAGGACCCGATCATCACCATGGCCTCCCGCTCGGACAGCGGCTTGAACCAGGGCCTACCGTCGCCCAGGTCCGGCCATCCCTGCGGGATGTAGTGGGCGTGCACATCGATGGTGCCCACCGACGATCAACCCTTCCCGGGGTGCAATGTGCCGCACTTGTCGCACGTGCGGCCGTCCTGCGAGTTGTAGAACTCGGTGAACACCGGCGGAAGGTCCTCGACGATGTCGCGCACCTGCAGCTCGACCTCGTGCACCTTGTGGTGGCACTCGGGGCAGAACCACGCGAACCGCTCGAGGGTGCCCTCCTCGCGGATGCGCTCGATGACGACGCCGATCGAGCCGGCCTCCGGGCGCTGCGGCGAGTGGAAGGTGTTGCGCGGCAGCATCCACATGTCGCCCTCTCCGATCTCGACGCGCTGCGGCCCGTCGTCGGTCATCAGATCGACGTGCATCGACCCCTTGTATTGATAGAACCACTCCTCGTACGGGTCGAAGTGGTAGTCGGTGCGCTGGTTGGGACCGCCCACGATCTGCACGATGAAGTCGCCCATGGGCTGCCACATCTGCTTGTTGTTGACCGGAGGCTTCAGTTGGTCCTCGTTGTCCTTGATCCAGGCGTCGAAGTTGAAGACCGGGGGAATGTCTGTCATGGCGCTTCCTTCGTGTCGGGCAGGCATGCGACGGCCTGCATTTCGATGAGCAGATGAGGATGCGGCAGCTGGTGGACCGCGACGGTGGTGCGGGTCGGCCCGTTCTCGTCGAAGTATTCGGCGTAGACCTCGTTGTACCCCGCGAAGTCGTTCATGTTGACCAGGTAGGCGGTGATCTGCACCAGGTCACTCAGGTCGGCTCCCGCAGTATTCAGGATGTCGCGGATGTTCTCTATCACCGCACGAGTCTGGGCCCGGATGTCGAGGTCGGTGACACCCATCTCGTCGACCGCGACGCCCTCGAAACTGTTGTCGGGCCGCCGGCTGCTCGTGCCCGAGACGAAGACCAGGTTGCCTACCGTCTTCACATGCGGGAACTTGCCTCGTGGCGTGGCCTTCCCCGACACCACGTGTGATTCGCTCATTGATCGCTCCTTCCCTCGTCGTGCACGCGCACGCTCACGGATCCGAGTCCCGTCACGTCGGCGCGGACCTCGGTCCGGCCCGCCAGTGGTGTGGCCGCGGTCGCGGCGCCGGCCAGCAGCACCGCCCCGGAGTCGATGCGGTGCCCGTAGGCCGCCGCCATCCGGTGCGCGTCGAGCGGCGCCTGCCACGGGTCGCCGAGGATGTCGGCCGTCGATCCGGTCGCGACCTCCTGGCCGTCGGCGACCAGGCGGACGGGCAGATCCGCCAGATCGATCCGTTCACGCACGTCGGCGACCGAGATCCATTCGCCGATCACATACCCCGAGGCCGAGGTGTTGTCGGCGACGACGTCGACGAGAGTGAACCTGAAGTCCTTGTATCGGCTGTCGATGATCTCCAGTGCCGGGGCGACATGGGTGATCGCGGCCAGCACCTGCTCGTCTGTGGCGTCGGCGGGCACGTCCTCACCGAAGCGGAACGCCACCTCGGGCTCGACACGCGGATGCACGCCGCGAGCGATGTCGACGACGGACCCGTCGGGCACCTCCATCTGCGCGGTGATGGTGCCGATGATGACGTCGGACACACCCATCTGGGCAGCCTTCGCCTTGCTGGTCAGGCCCAGCTTGACCCCGCTGTAGGTCTCGCCGCGACCCTCGCGCAACGCGATTCCGGCGTGCTGGATCTGATAGGCCTGCTCGACGGTCAGCCCGTCGGTGGTCGTCGTCAATTGCGGGACGGCGTGACCGGTGCGGGTCGCCCCGTCGAGTGTCGCCGCCAGGGCCTCGATGTCAAGAAGGTTGGCACTCATTTCGGGGCTCCCGCAAAGTATCGGAGTGAGCGTGCGAGCGGAGAACTTTGTGGGGTTTTCACAGTTGCACGCAGACGTTGGTCGGCTCGGTGTAGAAATGCATCGAGTGGACTCCGCCCTCGCGGCCGATGCCGGAGAGGCCCACCCCGCCGAAGGGCGAGCGCAGGTCGCGCAGGAACCAGGTGTTGACCCACGCCATCCCCACACGCATCGCCTGCGCGACACGGTGGCCGCGCTTGAGATCCGACGTCCACACCGCTGCGGCCAGACCGTATTCGGTGTCGTTGGCGAGCGCGATGGCCTCCTCCTCGGTGTCGAAGGGGATCAGCGCGGCGACCGGGCCGAAAACCTCCTCGCGGACGCATCGGTTGCTGTTGTCCAGGCCGGTCCACAGCGTCGGTTCGATCCACGCTCCACCGTCGAGGCCCTCACCCATGTCGGGGACTCCGCCGCCGGTCAGCACCGTGGCCCCCTCCTCGACCGCGAGGTCGAGGTAGGACTGCACCTTCTTGCGGTGCTCCTGGGAGATGAGCGGTCCGGTGGTCGTGCTCTCCGCATCGGGGCGACCGAGCTTCAATGCCTGTGCGCGCTGGACCAGCCCGTCCGCGACCTGGTCGAAGACCGACCGCTCGACATACACCCGTTCGGTGCACAGACACACCTGGCCGGTGTTGAGGAAGATCGACCGGCTCAAGCCGTCGAGTGTCGCCTCGAGATCACAGTCGGCGAAGACGACGGCGGGGTTCTTGCCGCCGAGCTCGAAGGAGACCGGGCGCACCTTCGGCGAGACGGCCCGCATGATCGCCGATCCCGTCTTGGACTCACCGGTGAAGGTGACCCCGTCCACTCCGTCGTGAGTGGTCAGGTATTCGCCGGCCGAGTCGGGCCCGAAGCCGTGGATCACATTGTAGACCCCGTCCGGGACACCGGCCTCCCGAATGATCTTGGCCAGCACCGTCGCCGAGGACGGCGTGTCCTCCGACGGCTTCACGACCACGGTGTTGCCACACGCGAGCGCCGGGGCCACCTTCCAGGTCAGCAGGAGGAGCGGGAGGTTCCACGGCACGATGACGCCCACGACGCCGAGCGGTTTGCGCACCGCGTAGTTCAGCGCATTGCCGTGGGGCGTCTCCGTCAGATAGGAGTCCAGTCCCGAGGAGGCGACGGTGTCGGCGAACGACCTGAAGTTGGCAGCCGCGCGCGCCACGTCCAGTTGCGTGGCCACCGGCACCGGCTTGCCGGTGTCGCCGACTTCGGCCTGCAGCAGCTCGTCGAAGTGCTCCTCGACCTTGTCCGCGACCTTGCGCAGCAACTCGGCCCGTCCGGCGACGCTCATCGCGCCCCATTCACCGTCGTAGGCCGTGCGTGCGGCCGTGACCGCGGCGTCGACGACGTCCGGGCCGGCTTCGTGAACGTGCGCGATGACGGACCCATCGACCGGGTTGACCTTGTCGAAGGTCCGGCGGCCGGCGACCTCGGCACCACCCACGATGTTGAAAAGCTCTGTCGGCTTCGTAGGGCTCATGCCCTCGACACTACGATCGCCGTCGTATGCCTGACCAATACCCATTATGACGCTCCTTATGTCCTAGGAGGCATGGATGCAGAAGCCGATCGACCCCGATCCACTGCGCACTACTCGATGACCATGAGATCCCGGCCGACGATCACCTCGCCGCGGTAGTGTCGCCCGGCTGCCTCCCGCCAGGTCGCGTCCGAAATCGGGATGTCCGAGGGCACCAGGTGGGAGAGCACGAGGCGCCCGACACCGGCCTCCTCAGCGATGTTCCCGGCATCTTCGGCACTCGTGTGGCTGGCCAGGAGGTGATCCAGCAGCGTCGTGCCGCTATACATCTCCGCCATGCGCCGCGCGCTGGGGACGTGCATCGCCTCGTGCACGAGAATATCTGCGCCCCTGGCCAATTCGACCATGGCCGGAGTCGGCGTCGTATCGCCGGAGATGACGATGGATCGGTCCGGGGTATCGACTCTGTAGGCCAGTGCGACGTCGATCGGTGGGTGGTGCACTCGGGCACAGGTCACCCGCACCAGGTCGTCCTCGAAAACGACGCCCGGCTCGCTCACCGCATGCGTGAGACCGAATCCGTCGAGCGGCGGAAGACCCTCGTCGCCCGTCCTGATATCGATGTCGAACCGGCTCATCGCCAGGAAATGGCGCCAGATGTCGTCGATCGGTGGCGGGCCGTAGAGGTGGACGGCGTGGTCCAGGTTGGCCTCCCAGGCAAGCAACAGGAGATTGCCCAGGTCGGCGTTGTGATCCGAATGGTGGTGCGTGACGAAGACCGCCTGCGTCGTGGCCAGCGGCACACCGGCCAGCACCATCTGGCGGGCCACACCGTTGCCGCAGTCGATCACATAGCTACGCTCACCGACGACGACACACTGTGCCGGCGCGCTACGAGACGACTTGGGTGCGGGCCCGCCCGCGGTCCCCAGCAGAATGGTCTTGGTCATCGTGCCACCTCCGGTTCATCCGTGGCAGCACTCGTCACGGCCATCGACCCTTCGCCGAGCGGTTGATCCACCGCCACGCGCCGCCGCCGCACCGCCCAGACGACGAGGCCCAGGAGTGCCCAGACGACCAAAGCGGTGATGGCCGGCGCCGTCAGCTTCTTGATCAACAGATAGGCCTGGTAGCCCAGGATCACCACACTGGCGGAGACGACCAGACGGTGCACCCTGCGGTTCAGCCGGAACGGCGCCTGCGCCGCCCGTTCGGGATAAACGGTCCAGATCCTCAGCGAGGCGATGCTGATGAGCGCGAGCATCGGCGTCGCCGCGACCGACACCATCCCCGCGACACTCGCCACGCTGAAGTCCAGCAGGATCGGCACGACGCCGACGGCATACAGCAGAAGAAGCAGCCAGTGCGGTGTGCGGTAGCGCTCGTTGACCGCGCCGAGCCGGTCCGGGAACCAGCCGTCGCGCACGGCAGACAGGATCGGCTTCGTCGAGGTCATGAGCACCGAATTGATATGACCCGCCACCGAAACCAGCGCGCCCCCGAGCACGAAGAATCCGAGCCACGGCGAACTGAAGATCCGCTCCGCGACCACGGTCATCGGCTGGTCGGCAACGTCTCCGATCGGCAGGATTCCCACCGCGGGAAGGGCCATCAACACATACAGGACCACGGCGAGGCCGATCCCGCCCAGCATCGACACGGGCACATCGCGGCCCGGATTCTTCATCTCCCCGCCGATTTCGGCGACATAGGTGCTCCCGGTCACGGCGAAGGTGAGCATCGCGGCAGCGGTGAACATACCCGAGCTGCCCTGCGGCATGGCGTCGTGGAACGTCGACCAGTTGACGTGCGGTATGCCCGCAACCACGAACGCTGCGAAGGCCACGAGCATGACGCCACCGAGCACGATGCCGACCCGTCCCGAGAGCGATGCGCCGAAGATGTTGGCGAGCAGAAAGAGTGTGAGCAGGCCGAGTGCGACCGGCCGCACCGGCAACCAGTCGACCCATGCGTGCAGGTAATTGCCACCGGCGAGAGCCATCAGGCTCAGTTGGATCGCAACGGCGATCGAGAACCACATCGTGGCAAAGCCTGCCGACGGAGACAGCAACCGCCCGGCATACAGGTAGCGGCCCCCGGTGCACGGCGTCGCGCTTCCGAGCACCGCCATGGGGATCGAGTACACCGCGACAGCGGCCGCTGCGATGACGAATGCCCACGGCGTCCCGCCACCGGTCAGGCCGATCGCCGTGCCCATCAAGGCGATCACCCCACCGCCGACGATCTGGTGAAACGAGACGAACAGGGCTTGTGGCAACGACACCGAGCGATGCAGTGCAGTCCGGCTGGGACGCCGAGCGTCGGTCATGAGAGGAACTCCTCGTGCAGATGGTGCACACGACTGCGTGCACCATCCAGCATGTGACCCGGGCCATATTGCCGTCCAATGCTCATCTGCCGTCATGCCATAGCCGGCAAGCTATATCGACGTGTCCTACCCGCGCAGCACGATCGCCAGACTCGTCAGGCACAGGACGATGATGATCGCGGCGACAGTGAGGCCGGCGATACCACCGCGTGCATGCGGGTTGCCGTCGTCGGGGCCGCGGCGCCGATACCGTGTGCGGCTCTCCCGGAAGACGAACAGCGAGGCCGGGATCGCCACCAGGCACAGCAGGCCCGGATAGCCGACACGCTCGTAGGCCAGTCTCGCCAAGGCCGCGGAGGCGACGATGAGCGACAGCGCGGTGCGCTGCCAGGAGAGCGCGGTGCGTTCGTTCTGTGCGCCGGGAGGCTGCTGATCGCTCATGACGGTGACCCGTGCTCGCTCACGTCACCGTCAGCACGATGACCAGGACGACGATGGCGCAGCCGATCATGACCCCGGCCAGCGTCGCGGCAAGTCGGGAGGACGGCAGGGACGACCCCTGTCGCATCGCTCGCTCCGCGGCCGCCCACCGCAGCCACGAGGCCCCCGCGCACACGATGCCGAGCACGATCAGCACACAGGCCAAGGTGCGGCGTATCGCCTCCGGCATCGAGACGCTGAACGTGTCGAGTGCGACGCCACCGGCCAACAGTGCCAGGGAGGTGCGGATCCAGGCCAGGAAGGTTCGTTCGTTGGCGAAGGTGAATCGGTAGTCGGGATCATCGCCGACGCCGTAAACCCATGACGGCCAGCGGCGTGAATTCGACATGACCCGATGGTATGCGGATGCCCAGGGCCTGGTCAGGTGGGTGGTGGTGGGCCGGAGCGGTAGGTGTGGCCGGTGGGTGTGGTCCAGGTGGTGTGTTGCCAGGCGCCGGTGTC
>CAZMLG010000027.1:0-24970 GCA_964566985.1 uncultured Intrasporangiaceae bacterium | reverse complement strand
GCACTCCGGCAGCACGCCGCGCTCCTCGATGCCGGTGATGATGTCGGCGATCGTGTCGGGTTCGAAGACCAGGCCACGCCACTGTCCATAACCGGTGTGATTGGAGAAGTGCACGGTGAACACCGGCCAGACCTCGTGTCCCAGGCGCTGCAGCGGAAACACGGCCGACGTGTTGCCGGCATACCCGTAGGCGACCGACGACTGGATCGACAAGATCTTCACCCCTGCACTCTATGGGCCGGTCGACGGCATGGCGCGCCGGTAGGGCACGATCGAGATATGAGCGAAGAGATCACGGTCGGCGACCTCGCCGACGACGCCGTCATGGTCGACGTGCGCGAACAGAACGAATGGGATGCCGGGCACGCCCCGGGCGCCGTGCACATCCCGCTCGGCGATCTGCCGTCGCGGCTCGGCGAGCTGCCCGAGATCGAGCCGCTGCCGGTCGTATGCCGTTCGGGCAACCGCTCCGGGCGCGCCGTCGCCTGGCTCACCCAGCAGGGCTTCGAGGCCGTCAACGTCGCCGGCGGCATGAAGGACTGGGCCGCGGCCGACAAGCCGCTCACCGGCGCGGGCGACCCTCAGGTCCTCTGAGCGCGCTTCGCACGCCCGAGATGATCACTTTCGCCCGAGATGACCATCTATAGGTGATCATCTCGGGCGAAAGTGGTCATCTCACGCGGTCTACTCGACGGCAGGGACGGCCGCCAGGGCCGCGCTCAGGGCCTCCTCGGAGAGCGCGTCGTCGACCAACTGGTCGGCCATGTAGCTCTCGTAGGCACCCAGCTCCATCAGCCCGTGGCCGGACAGCCCGATCACGATGACCTTCTCCTCGCCCGACTCCTTGCAGAGGGCTGCTTCGCGGCGAGCCTGCGCGATCGCATGCGACGACTCGGGTGCCGGCACCATGCCCTCGGTGCGAGCGAACTGCAGTGCCGCCTCGAAACATTCGCTCTGATGCAGGCTCGTCGCCTCGACCAGACCCTCGTGCACCGTGTGCGAGAGCAGCGGCGCCATGCCGTGGTAGCGCAGCCCGCCCGCGTGGATCGGTGACGGCACGAAGTCGTGCCCGAGGGTATACATCTTCATCAGCGGCGTGAGCCCGGCGGTGTCGCCGAAGTCGTAGCGGTATTCCCCGCGGGTCATCGTCGGGCACGCGGCCGGCTCGACGGCCAGCAGGCGCGGTGACTGGCGGCCGGCCAGCTTTTCGCGCAGGAACGGGAAGATCAGCCCGGCCAGATTGGAACCGCCGCCGGCACAGCCGACGACCAGGTCCGCTCCCTGCTCGCCGGCCTTCTCCAACTGCAGCAGCGCCTCCTCGCCGATCACGGTCTGGTGCAGCAGGACATGGTTGAGCACCGACCCGAGCGCGTATTTCGTGTCGTCGCGTTGCGCGGCCAGCTCCACCGCCTCGGAGATCGCGATCCCGAGGCTGCCCGGGTGGCCCTCCTCGAAGACCTTGCCGGCTTCGGTCATCGAGCTGGGGGAGCGATAGACCGTGCCGCCGAAGGTCTCGATGAGCGTGCGCCGAGCCGGTTTGGTGTCGAACGAGGCACCCACCTGCCACACGTCGCACTGCACTCCGAAGAGCGAGCATGCGAACGCCAACGCGGTGCCCCACTGCCCGGCCCCGGTCTCCGTCGTGAGTCGCCGTATGCCGTTGACGGAGTTGTAATACACCTGCGGCACCGACGTGTTCGTCTTGTGCGACCCGGCCGGCGAGACACCTTCGTACTTGTAGTAGATCCGTGCCGGGGTGTCGAGGACGCGCTCCAGTCGGCGCGCGCGGTAGAGCGGTGACGGCCTCCACTGGAGATAGACCTCGCGCACGGCCTCCGGGATCTCGACGAAGCGCTCCCCTGTCACCTCCTGCGCGATCAACTCCGGGGGAAACAGTGCCGCCAGGTCGTCCGGCCCGACCGGCTCGTGGGTCGCCGGGTGCAGCGGCGGGGGCGGCGCGGTGGGCAGGTCGGCCACGATGTTGTACCAGTGCGTGGGGATCTGCGAGTCGTCGAGCAGATACTTCACGGGGTCGTCGGTCATGGGCCTGTCCTCACTACGCGGCGATGTTGATCACACGGTATGCGGTGCGATCGCGGCCCGCCAGGGTTTGCCCAGTGTGCGGGCACAAGTCTGTCTCGCAACCAGACAGGCAGTTTCCGTCGAGACAGGCAGCCGTGCATGCCCGTCTCGAGCGAAAGTGCCGGTCTGGGCACGGTGTGGGTGTTACTTCAACAGGCGAGACATCCGGCGATCGGCGAGGATCTTGCCGTCGGTCTGGCAGGTCGGGCAATACTCCAGCGACCGGTCGGCGAACGACACCTGGCGCACCGTGTCACCACACACCGGGCACGCCTGGCCGACCCGCCCGTGCACCCGCATCCCGGCACGTTTGGCGTCCTTGAGTTCTTTGGCCGGTTTGCCGACTGATGCGGCCACCGCCTCCGACAGCACCGATCGCAGCGCGGCATACAGGCGTGAGACCTGCTCGAGATCAAGGGATCCGGCGGGTGCATACGGCGACAGACGCGCTGCGTGCAGCACCTCGTCGGAGTAGGCGTTGCCCACCCCGGCGAGCACGGATTGGTCGCGCAGCAGCCCCTTGATCTGCACCCGCTTGCCGGTCAGCAGCGTGGCGAACGCCGCCTCGTCGAAATCGTCGGCCAACGGATCCGGCCCGAGCGAGGCGATCCCCGGCACCGTCGCCGGGTCGGAGACGATGTATGCCGCGAGCCGCTTCTTGGTGCCGGCCTCGGTGAGGTCGAATCCGGAACCGTCGGAAAACCTGCAGCGCAACGCGATCGGTGACTTACCCGGCCGCAGCGTCGCCGTCGGTGCCTTCTCCGACCAGCGCAACCATCCCGCACGCGCGAGATGAAAGACGAGATGCACTCCGTCGACATCGAGGTCGATGAACTTGCCGTGTCGCGCCGCACCGTTCACGAGCAGCCCCTGCAGTGCCTGCGGAGGCGGATCGTAGGTCTTGAGGACCGTGATCGACCCCAGTTCGACTCCGGTGACGGCCAGTTGGGAAGTGCGTTCGTCGAGGAAACGGGCCAGCGCCTCGACTTCCGGGAGCTCAGGCATCGGCGCCCTCCGGCTGGGTCGGGCCGGTGCGATGCAGGCCGGACTGCTGCAGCAGCCGGTGGATCGCGAATCCGTCGGACCCCTCGAACACCATCAGTCGCACGGGGCGGCCCGTCACGTCGTCCTTGGTCAACGGGTGGCCATGGGAGAGCACCTTCTGCGCCACGGTGAGCTTGCGGATCGCGATGCCGTCCACCGCCTCGGGGTGTTCCAGCGCGAACTCCTCGTAGAGGCGCGGGTCGTGCTGGCCGTCGTCGCCGACGAGTAGCCATTTGATGTGCGGGAATTCGAGTGCCAGGCGCCGCAAGGACTCTCGCTTGTGCTTCTGGCCGCTGCGAAACATGGCCTGCTCGGTCGGTCCCCAGTCGGTCAGCAGCATCGGTCCGACGGGGAAGCCGTGTCGTCGCAGGAACCGGTCGAGCACCGGCTGGGTGTTCCAGGCGCCCGTCGACAGGTAGACCACGGGCGAGCCCGGATTGTGCGCGAGCAGGGAGCGATAGAGCGCCGGCATGCCCGGCACCACCTTGCGCGCCGTCTCCTCCAGCACGAACGTGTTCCAGGCGGCGTGCATCGGACGAGGCAGGGAGGTGATCAGGCAGGTGTCATCGATGTCGCTGACGATGCCGAACGTGGTCTCGGGGCCGATCACCTGGACCGGGGCCTGAGCGGACACCCCGTCGCCGGTGATGGTCGCCTCGTGCCAGCCGGACGGCATACCGTGGCTGCCGAGGTCGACGTCGACGTAGCCGCCCCGGTCGGTGGTCGTCGTGACCGTCTCATCTCCGAAGGTGACCGTGACCTCGACGCCGGCCAGCGGCGCGGAGAAGAAGACCCAGAACCCTCGCCGGCTGTCCTCGGCGTCGACCGGGGGCTCTTGGGTGTCCTGCCCCTCCTTGCTCATCACGACCCGGGCCAGCACGCGCGCGAACGACGGGCCCGCGTATCCGGTGTAGGGCAGCACCCGGCGACGCCACCCGCGGCGCCCGAGGCGGCGGGCGACCATGGCGTTGACGGTGTCCTCGGCGCGCGAGGCCAGGTGTGGCTTCACCATGGCCCTAGCGTAATGCCGCGCGGCGGGTCACCACCGCCGCCCGATCGGGATCCCGCGCGAGCCGACAACGAGTTCATAACAGCCCCTCGAGATCGCCGGGAGGGGCCCTACGCTGATCCGGTGGGGACGACGCCGGGGCTCGATCGACCAGAGCCGGACGATCGGGTCCTGCGCGACCCCTGGCGCCCCAACCGCCGCCAGATGCTCACCGGGCTGGGCGGTATGGCGTTCCTCGCCGGCACCGGAGGCAGCATCTGGGCGACGCGGCCCCGCTCGGATCACCTGACGCTGTTGTCCCGGTCGGTCGCCTTCACCGGGCCCGACACCCGCGTGCTGCTGCGCAATCCCGACGACGATGCGCTGGTGCCGGGCACCCGGGTGCTCGCCGAGCGGAGCACCGACGAGTTGATCGGGGCGGCTCGCACCTGGCGCGCCGCGGCGCCGCCCTGGACCCACACCGGCCGGGACACCGACCTCGCGCGCAGCGCGCTGCTCGACCTGCAGGTCATGTGCCAGGGCCTTCCGGCGCCCGTCGCCGGATGGCCGCGACGGTGGCGCTACGTCTGGCCCAGAGACGCGAGTGCCGCGGCCGTGGCGCTCGCCGTCGCAGGCCAGGCCGGCCTCGCCGAGCAGACCATGGCCTACCTGCAGCGCATCCAGCACGCGGACGGTTGGTTCGAGGCGCGCTACGTCCCCGGCACCGATCGGACACCCGACGCCCGCCCGAGGCAACTGGACGGGACCGGCTGGGTGCTGTGGGCCGCCGAACGGTTGCGCCACCTCCTCCCGGACGGCGACTCGTTCGCGCGCACGCTGCATCCGATGATCGTCCGATCGACACACCGGATCCTACAATCGATCGACACCCGCAGCGGCCTGCCGGCCCCGTGCCCCGACTACTGGGAGATCACTGAGCGCACCACCACGCTCGGCACCTGTGCGATCCTCGCGGCGGGCCTCGAATCGGCCACCCGGCTGTTGCGGACCGTGGGCGAGACCGGCCTCGCCCACGCCGCCGAAGCAGGCTGCGAACGGCTCGATCTGACGATCCAGCGCTCGTTCGGCGCGTACGGCTATCCCCGCCATCCGCGTCGCCACGACATCGATGCCGCAGTCACCTTCATGCTGCCGCCGTTCCGCGCGGCTCCCGCCCCGGGCGCGCTCGCGGCGATGCGCGACTCGATCCGCGTCATGCAGCGGCCGGCCGGCGGACTGGCGCCCGGCTCGTCCTGGAAGCAGGACGGGGTCAGCTGGACCCCCGAGACCGCGCTGTATGCCGTGGCCTTCGCCGCCTGCGGTGAGCGCGAGGACGCGCGACACTGGCTGGACTGGCTCGCCGCCCACCGCACGAGCGCCGGATCGTTCCCGGAGAAGGTGTCGGCGGACGGCGAGCCCGCGTCGGTCGCGCCGCTCACCTGGACCGCCTCCCTGGTGCTGCTCGCGTTGCACCGGTTGAACGGCGACGGGTGAGTCCGGCTGATTTCGCTCCCCCGCGCGCTTCGCTTCACGGCCGGCTGAGTAGCGAGCCCCTGGGCGAGCGTATCGAAGCCCGGTGAGGTGCACGGCCACTCGAGGTCCGACGCCCTCTTCGCCGGCGCACCGTGCGCCGCGATCGCGCCTCGACCGCAGGGGCTCAGCTGTCGTCGCCCACCGTGACGAGTTCGGCCTCCTCCTTCGAGCCCGGCTTGAGTGCGCCGTGGCCCTCGTCGTCGTCGATGTGGCTGAACAGCCTACGGCCGGCGACCAGCACCAGCGCGCCGAGGATGACCGCGCCGGCGCCGACCCAGAAGGGCAGGTGGACGCTGATGTTCTCGCCGAGCTTGCCGGCCAACCACGGCGCGACGGCACCGCCGCCGAATCGCACGAAGCTGTAGGCGGCCGAGGCGGTCGAGCGTTCCACCGGCGCCGCCTTCATCACCGTCTCGGTGACCAGGGTGTTGTTGATGCCCAGGAAGAACCCGGAGATGATCACCCCGATGATCAGGGCGAGCTTCTCGTCGGTCAGGACGCCCATGACGGCCAGCACGATCGCGAAGCAGGTGAGCGCGCCGATGACCGACGGCAGGGTGCCCAACCGGCGCTGCAGGATCGGGGCGACGAAGACCGACGAGATCGCGAGCAGCAGACCCCACCCGAAGAACACGAAACCGGTCTGGATCGCCGTCATGTCGAGTGGGAACGGCGTGAAGGCCAGCAGCGTGAAGAACCCGAAGTTGTAGAGCACCGCGGTGATCGCGACGGTCAGCAGCGCGCCGTGGCCGAGCGCCTTGAACGGGGCCTTGATCGAGGTCGGCTTGCTCTCCGGAGGAGTCGACGGCAGCAGGAACGCGGTGACCGCGAGCGCGATCGCCATGAGGACCGCGACGCCGTAGAACGGCCCGCGCCACGAGATGCTGCCCAGGACGCCGCCGATCAGCGGTCCCGAGGCGATGCCGACACCCAGCGCCGCCTCGTACAAGATGATGGCTTCCTTGACCGACCCCTTGGCCGACTGCACGATCGCGGCCAGCGCGGTCGCGATGAACAGGGCATTGCCGAGGCCCCACAGTGCACGCCAGTCGACGATCGCCATGACGCTGTTCATGGAGCCGGCCGCTGCGGACCCGATCACGATGATCGCCAGCCCCGACAGCAGGGTCTTCTTGGCGCCGATGCGGCTGGACACCACGCCGGTGATGAGCATCGCCACACCCATGACGATCATGTAGCTGGTGAACAGCAGCGACACCTGAGAAGGTGACGCGTCGAGCTTGTCGGCGATCGGCTTGAGGATCGGGTCGACGAGCCCGATGCCCATGAACGCGATGACACACGCGAAGGCAACGGCCCAGACGGCCTTGGGTTGGCGCCACATCAGCGGCATCTCTCCTTTGCTGCCGGCGGACCGGCGGATGGGGGCGAGCGTTATTTGGTGCGCTCGGAACGGTCGATGAACTTCTCGATGACGGTGACGGCCTGCTCGACCGCGGCGGACTGCTCGGTGGTGAGCGTGGCGAACACGTCGGCGACGGCCGCGTGTCGGGCCGCACGGACCAGGGCGAGCTCTTCCTGGCCGGCCTCGGTGAGGGTGATGACACAGGCCCGGCGGTCGGCCGGGTCCTTCTGGCGCGTGGCCCACCCGGCCTGCTCGATGCGCTGCACCTGGGTGGTCATCGTCGGTTGGCTGCAGTGATCGGCCTCGGCGAGCTCCCCGATGCGTGCGGGGCCGACGGCCTGGATCAGGCTGAGCAGCCGGGCCTGAGCCGGGGGGATCCGCAGGTCGGCGTGCCGGGTCGCCCAGCGATTGAGCCGGGACACGGCCGCCAGGAGCCGTGCACCGGGGTCGTTGGGGGAGGTCGTCACCCCACCAGATTAGATAGAGGATCTATATATCGTCAAATCGGTCGGAGAACAGGCCCGCCCCCGGCAGCACGCCGAAGACCAACTGCGTCTCGGTATGCCGTACCTGCCGGTGCACCGTGATGTGCCCGAGCACCAGGTCACGCAACTCCTCCGGCGCCTTGACGGCCACGTGCAGCAGGTAGTCGTCCTCGCCGGCCACGTGGAACGCGGTGAGCACCCCGGGGATGCGGGTGAGCGTGGCATGGAAACGGAGCACGTGATCGCGGTTGTGATCCGACAGGCGCACCTTGATCACCGCCTGGATGGGGTAGCCGAGCGCGGCGAGGTTCATCTGCGTGGTGAACCCGGCGATCACCCCCGACTCGCGCAGCCGCCGCAGCCGTTTGACGGAGGTCGACTCGGCGATGCCGACCCGGCGGGCCAGGGCGGCGTTCGTGACGCGCGCGTCACGCGCGAGCACCGCGAGCATGGCCAGGTCGACCTCGTCGAGGCCGTCGTGCAGATTCCTCGCCGCAGGTGCCGTCACTGCGGCGTCGTCGTCGTGTTCTGTCACAGATCAAGGATCACACATCGACTTCTTCGCGTATGCCGTCCTCATCGGGCAGGATCTTCTAACCTCCGGGGCATGACGTCACCATCGCGCCGCCTGGACTCGATCGCCACCCATGCCGGACGGGAGGGCCTGCTGGAGCAGGGTGTGCATGTGCCGCCGATCGACCTGTCCTCCACGAGCCCGGTGCCGGACCTGGACCTGGCGGGCGCGTCCTACGAGCAGATGGCCGGTGGTGGCCGCCCGGTCGACGGCGGTGGATCGGTCTATGCCCGGCTGTGGAACCCGACGGTCGCCCGGTTCGAGGACGGGATGGCGCAGCTCGAGGGCACGGCCGAGGCCGTCGCGTTCGCCTCCGGGATGGCGGCGATGACCGCGGTGATCCTCGCGGCCAAGGTCGAAAGGGGCGGGCGCCACGTCGTCGCGGTGCGTCCCCTCTACGGCGGCACCGACCACCTGCTCGGCTCTGCGCTGCTGGACGTCGAGACCACGTATTGCACGCCGGGTGAGGTGGCCGGGGCGATCCGCCCCGACACGTGCCTGGTCGTGGCCGAGACCCCTGCCAACCCGACCCTCGAACTCCTCGACATCGCCGCTCTCACGGCTGCGGCCGGGGACTGCCCGGTCGTCATCGACAACACCTTCGCGACCCCCGTGCTGCAGAATCCCGCGCAGTGGGGTGCGGCGATGGTGCTGCACAGCGCGACCAAGTTCCTCGGCGGCCACGGCGACGTCGTCGGAGGGGTCGTCGCGGCCGACACCGGCTGGGCCGAGGCGCTGCGGCGCGTGCGGGCCGTCACCGGCGGCATGCTGCATCCGCTGGCGGGGTATCTGCTGCAGCGCGGTCTGGCGACACTGCCGGTGCGCGTGCGTGCCGCTCAGGACAGTGCGGGCAAGCTCGCCGCGCGGCTGGGTGAGCACGCGGCGGTCGCGCGCGTGCACTACCCGGGGCTGCCCGAGTGCGATCCGGCCGGGCTCGTGCCCCGGCAGATGCGCGGTGCGGGAGCGATGCTGGCGCTCGAGCTGGCGGGCGGCTTCGATGCCGCGGCCCGGGTCGCGGCATCCGTGCGAATGATCGAACACGCCGTGTCGCTCGGTGGGGTCACCTCGCTCATCGAGCACCCCGCGTCGCTGACTCACCGACCGGTGCCGCCGGAGGCGCGCCCCGGCGCCGCGATCGTGCGGTTGTCGATCGGCCTGGAGGACGTCGAGGACCTGAGCGAAGACCTGGAGCAGGCGCTGGGCGCCGCCTGATCGGCATACACCCTGCGGCGCGCACTCCGGCAGTCTTCGGCGTCGCTCAGCGGGGCCCGGTCAGCG
Organism: uncultured Intrasporangiaceae bacterium; assembly: GCA_964566985.1. GTDB lineage: Bacteria > Actinomycetota > Actinomycetes > Actinomycetales > Dermatophilaceae > Leekyejoonella. The sequence continues at coordinate 15,620 of CAZMLG010000027.1, read as the reverse complement.
GGAAGGACGCAATCGGCTCGTAGCGCGGCCGCCCTCGCGGCCCCTCGTGCAGGTGCGACGCGATGAGCTCGAAGGATGCCGCCTCCCACGCCGGGCCCTGGTAGGTCGACAACACATCCACCCACTTGGCCTCGTGAGCCACCGCGCGCAACCGACTGACCGACAGGTGGGCGCGGAACGGCTTGCCGTCCGGATTGGCCCCGTTGGCGGTGGCGGCGGCGCGCACGTTGCGTGCCGTGCGGACCAACTCGTCGACGTCGCCCTCGAGCCCCATCCACAGCACCTTCGCGCGTACCGGCTCCGGGAACGCCCCGGCGCCCGCGAGCCGCAACGACATCGAATGCCGTTTGGCCGCCGCCTCGGTCAGGGCATCGGTGAGTTCGTCGATGCGGGCGGACGGCACGGATTCGAGGAACGCCAGCGTGATGTGCCACTGTTCCGGATCGATCCACGGGTGTTCCCGGCGCGGTTCGAGGAACGCCGCCAGATCGTCCTTGACCTCGACCGGTGGCACCACGGCCACGAACATGCGCTGCCCCATACCCGCATTGTGGCCCATCGGCCTAGGGTGGCCGTATGCCGATGCTCGACACCTACGTTCCCGCCCCAGACCGCTACGACTCCCTGCCCTACCGGCGCGTGGGGAACAGCGGGCTGAAACTGCCGGCCGTCTCCCTCGGTCTGTGGCACAACTTCGGCGATGACAAGCCACTGCAGACCCAACGCGACGTGCTGCGACGCGCCTTCGACCTGGGTGTGACCCACTTCGACCTCGCCAACAACTACGGGCCGCCCTACGGCAGCGCCGAACTCAATTTCGGACGCATCTTCCGGGAGGACTTCGCCCGCCATCGTGGCGAGCTGGTCATCTCGACCAAGGCGGGTTGGGACATGTGGCCGGGCCCCTATGGGGATCTCGGGTCCCGCAAGTATCTGCTCGACTCCCTCGACCAGTCGCTGGCCCGGATGGGTCTGGACCACGTCGACATCTTCTACCACCACCGGTTCGACCCGGACACGCCGCTGGAGGAGACCATGGGCGCGCTCGACCACGCCGTGCGCAGTGGGAGAGCGCGCTATGTCGGGATCTCTTCCTACTCGGGCGAGCGCACCCGGGAGGCCGTCTCGATCCTTCGGGAGCTGGGCACACCGCTGTTGATCCACCAGCCGTCGTATTCGATGTTGAACCGCTGGGTGGAGCCCGACCTGTTGGACTCCCTCGAGGAGACCGGCACCGGATGCATCGCGTTCTCACCGTTGGCTCAGGGGGTGTTGACGTCCCGCTACCTGGATGGCGTGCCGGCGGACTCGCGTGCTGCACAGGGGAAGTCCCTGTCGGATGACATGTTGTCGCAGGAGAACCTTTCGCACGTGCGCGCGTTGAACGAGATCGCACAGCGGCGCGGGCAGTCGCTGGCGCAGATGGCGATCGCCTGGGTGCTGCGCGATGCGCGGGTGACCTCTGCGCTCATCGGTGCGTCCAGCGTGCGGCAGTTGGAGGAAAACGTCGCGGCGACGCGGCGGCTGGACTTCAGCGAGGAGGAGTTGCGGCAGATCGACGAGCACGCGGTCGAGGGGCACCTCAACCTCTGGGAGGGACCCAGCACCTCCTGAAACAGGCACTTCCTCCCGAAACGGGCAGGTGTGCGTGCCTGTTTCGGGCGCATGTGCCTGTTCGGGTGCGGATCTAGAGCAGCAGGGCGGTGAGCGGTTCGCGGTCGGCCTTGGGCACATAACCCGCGTAGTAGTCGAAGATGTTGCGCCGGGAGATCCGGGCCGCGGCGAGGCCGTCGCCGCAACGGATCTGCTCGAGCACCTCCTCGTGGTGGCGCACCGATTCACGCATGCGCTCTTTGCGGTTGCGGGCGTGCGCGATCTTGTCGGAGATCAGGGTGAGCACGGCATCTCGCACCACCTGGTTGCACACCTGGATGAGGGTGTTGCGGCTCGCCGTCGCGACGGCGTCGTGGAAGGCGATGTCCGCCCGGCTGAACTCGTCGTATCCCCCGTCGATGGCCTCGCGCATCGAGGCGATCGTCGACTCCATGTCATCCAGCTCCTGCTCGGAGCGCAGCCGGGCTGCCAGCATGTTGGCCGAACTGTCCAGGATCATGCGAAACGAGATGAGCTCCGCGAGCCCCACCTCCTGAGCGCGGGTCAGTCGCCCCAGCTGCTTGGACAAGATGGTGGCCGTGAAGGGTTGCACCTCGGGCCCGTGGGGGTCTCCCGGCCGGGATCGCACGACGCCATTGCTCTCCAACACGCGCAACGCCTCGCGGACCGTCGAGCGGCTGGCACCGAACTGGCTCACGAGTTCCCGCTCGCTGGGCAGCCGGTGCCCCGGCTTGAGCTGCCCTTGGGCTATGGCGTCCTCGACCTGTTCCACGATGCGTTCGTAGAGGCGAACGGGGCGGACCGGGCGGAAGGTGCCGTTCTCGTCCGTCACGCGGACGGCACCCCCTGGGTCGTCGGGCCCGAGAACGGCCACCGGGGTGTGGCGTCCGCACCCCGGTGCCGCTCGAACCAGCGCGTCGCCCGGACGACCCCGAGATCGTCGAACCGGCGGCCGGAGATCTGTAAGCCGATCGTGCGCCCGTCGGTGCTGAATCCCGCGTTCACCGAGGCGGCCGGCTGGCCGGACATGTTGTAGGGGGCGGTGAACCCGATGTGTGCCATCCCGAGATCCTCGAATCCGAACGGCATGGGCCATTCTGCGGGGAAACTGCGCACCGGAGCGACCGGTGACAGCACGAGGTCGAAGCGTTCGGTGGCAGCCGTCGTCGCCCGCTGGATCTCCATGATGGCCTGATAGCACTCCAGCACCCGTGCTCCGGGCACGTCGGCGCCGCCGTGCACCCACTGCACGATGAACGGCAGGATCCGTGCCTTCTGGTCCGAGTCGAGCCGGTGGTAGTCGTGCCACGACCTCACCCGCCAGAACTGATCCAGATCGCGCAACAGCCGAGGTGTCATGAACGGCTCGAGCGATTCGACCACAGCACCGGCGGCACGGAAAACCTCCCCGGCGCGGCCGATCGCCTCGCGCACCTCGTCCTCGACCGGCATACCGCACCCGGCATCCAGCTGCAGTCCCACCCGCAGACCGGAGACGTCGAGGTCGAGGTGGCTCCAGTCGATCTCGGCCGGGGGCAGCGCGGTCCAGTCGCGGGCGTCGAAACCCGACAGGACCGACATCAGCAGTGCGACGTCGTCGGCCGTGCGACACAGCGGGCCGGCGCAACGTCCGAGGTAGGGCGCATCCAACGGGATCCGTCCGGCGCTCGGCTTCAAGGTGGTCAGCCCGAGCCACGTGCCGGGCAGTCGGATCGACCCGCCGATGTCACTGCCGACGTGCAACGGGCCGTAACCCGCCGCTGCCGCCGCCCCCGCACCGGCGCTCGACCCGCCGGTCGTCGACCGCTCGTCCCAGGGACTGCGCGAGATGCCGTGCAGGCTGGAGACCCCCGAGGAGAGCATCCCCCAGTCCGGCATCACCGTCGAACCCAGCACGACACCCCCGGATCCGAGCACACGCTCGGTGATCGGAGCATCGTGATCCGGGATCGTCGGCACGACACCGGCGTTGCCGGACGGCATCGGCACGCCGCGGCGTGCGATGTTCTCCTTCAGGGTCACCGGGACACCGTCGATCGGACCCAGCGGCGCACCGTCGGCCCAACGCCGCTCGCTGGCGCGGGCCTGCTCACGAGACTGCTCGGCGTCGCGCTTCCAGAAAGCGTTCAGCGTCGTGTCCCGACGCTCGATCAACGACTGGACGGCGTCGTGCACCTCCACAGGGGAGACCGAGCGTTCAGCGAAAGCACGGACCATCCGGGTCGCGGACATCGTGGCCAATGGGATCTCGTCGGATGTCTCCACGGGCGCTCCTTCCGATCGCGAGAGATGCCGGGAAAATCGGGCGGGGCCCTTGACAGCATCCCGTTGAGGCGACAGGGTACCCGACATAGCCCGCTCAGGGTACTGGTCTGACCAGTTGACTTTGGAGCATCGGAGAGACGCATGAACTCGGCCCCTTCGCCCGTTCGCCTTGCCGTGATCCCCGGCGACGGCATCGGTCCGGACGTCGTGTCCGCGACCCTGCCCGTCGTGCGAGAAGCACTGGCGCAGCAGGGCGTCGGGCTCGAGGTGACGTCGTTGGCCTGGGGAGGGGAGCGATTCCTTCGCGAAGGCCGCGCCATGCCGGACGACGCCGGCGAGGTCGCCCGCGCCCACGACGCGATGCTCTTCGGGGCCGTGGGACGCCCGGACGTGCCGGACGACGAACTGGTCTGGGGCCTGATCATCGGCCTGCGCCAGCAGCTCGACCTGGCCGTCAACGTGCGCCCCGTCCGCGCCTTCCCCGGGGTCCCGTCGCGCGTGCGTGACACCGACGGGGTGGATCTGGTCATCGTGCGGGAGAACACCGAGGGGGAGTACACCGGCGCAGGCGGACTCGTGCACGCCGGGACCGGCGACGACGTCGGCCTCGAGGTGGCCTTCCATTCCCGCCGCGTCATCGAGCGCGTGGCGCGATATGCCTTCGAGTTGGCGACCCGGCGGACCGGCCGACTGGCCCTGGTGACCAAATCGAATGCCATGCGGCACGGTTATCCGCTCTGGGACCGGGTGGTGCGCGCGGTCGCCGAGGACTATCCGCAGGTGGAGGCCGAGACCGTCCTCGTCGACGCCATGGCCGCCCGGATGATCCAGGCGCCGCGCTCGCTGGATGTCGTGCTCGCGAGCAACCTCTTCGGCGACATCCTCTCCGACCTCGCGGCCGTGCTCGCGGGCGGGATGGGCATGGCGCCCAGTGCGAACATCCTGCCCGGGGGAGACGTGCCCGGTGTCTATGAGCCGGTGCACGGATCGGCACCCGATATCGCCGGCAGCGGGGTCGCCAACCCCACCGCCTGCCTGTTGTCCGGTGCTCTGCTGCTGGACGACCTCGGCCACGACAAGGCGGCCTTCGTGTTGCGCGAAGCCGTCGCGGCCGCCCTGGCCGACCCTGCGCACCACACGCCCGATCTGGGTGGATGTGCGACGACCGACGAGCTCGCCGCCGCCGTGCTGGCGCAGCTCACCCACCAGATGGAGGCACGATGAAGGCACGACACGTGGGAACCGCCGGGGCGATCATCGCCTCCGTCGCCCTGCTCACCAGCGCCTGCTCCGCCGGATCGAGCACGACCGGTGGCGATGGATCGAATCCGTCCGCGGCGAGCCAGGGCGGCTCGTCCGGTATCTCGTCCCAGACGCTGACGATCGGCTTCGGCGCGGAGCCGGCGAGCATGGACTTCACCAAGACCGACGGCGCCGCGATCCCTCAGGCGCTGCTCTACAACGTCGACGAGACCTTGGTGAAGCTCGACCAGAAGGGCAAGATCGTGCCCGCACTGGCGAAGTCCTGGGATGTCTCGAAGGACCGCAAGACCTATACCTTCCACCTGGTCGACGATGCGAAGTTCAGCAATGGCCACGCCTTCACGGCGACGGATGCCGTGTATTCGATCAACCAGGTCAAGAACGACTGGACGATCTCGCTGAAGTCCGCGATGGACGTCGTGACCAAGGCCGAGGCCGTCGACCCGACCACCCTCAAGGTGACCTTGGCTCACCCGAGCAACGACTGGCTCTACCGGATGACCACCCGCATCGGTGCCATGATGACCAAGTCCGCCGCGAGCACGATCGCCACCAAGCCGGTCGGCACCGGGCCCTACGTCTTCAAGGACTGGAAGCGCGGCGACTCCATCACGCTGCAACGCAATCCGGACTACTGGGGCGACAAGCCCTACTACAAGACCGTCGTGCTGAAGTACTTCAAGGACAGCACCGCGATCAACAACGCGCTGTTGAGCGGCACGGTCGACGTCGTCGCACGGGTCGATCAGCCCGAATCGCTCGCCCAGTTCAAGGGCAACTCGAAATACAAGATCATCGACGGCACGAGCAACGGCGAGGTCGTGCTGTCCTTCAACAACAGCCGGGCGCCACTGAACGACAAACGGGTTCGTCGTGCCATTCGCTACGGCATCGACCACAAGGCCCTCAACAAGACCTGCTTCGACGGATACGGCAAGCTCATCGGCAGCATGGTGCCGCCCACGGACCCGTGGTACGAGGACCTCACCGGGATGTACCCGCACAACGCGAAGAAGGCCAAGTCGCTGCTCAAGGCCGCCGGGGCCCAGCACGCGACCCTGCGGCTGCGTGTGCCGACCCTGCCGTATGCCGTGTCCTGCGGCACCGTCGTCAAGAGCCAGTTGGAGCAGCTCGGCCTGCACATCAAGATGGACCAGCTCACCTTCCCCGCCGTCTGGCTCAAGACGGTCTTCAACAACGCCGACTACGACATGTCGATCGTCGCGCACGTCGAACCGCGTGACCTGGGCTCGGTCTTCGGCAGCAAGAAGTACTACGTCCGCTACGACAGCAAGACCGTGCAGAACGACCTGAAGAAGGCCGACGAAGGGACCCCGCAGCAGCAGATCACCTACATGAAGGACGCGGCGAAGACGATCTCGAAGGATGCCGCGTCGGACTTCTTGTTCCTCATGCCCAACCTGATGGTCGCCGACAAGGACATCACCGGGCTGCCGAAGAATGCCATCTCCGAGTCCTTCGACCTGTCGACCATCGGCCGGTCCTGACCCGGTGAGCGTCGCTCGAACCGAGGACCCATGACCGTTCGCCTCCTGATCCGCACCGTGGTGCTGGTGATCAGTCTCGCGATCAGCTCGGTGCTCGTGTTCGGTTTCATGGCGGTGCTGCCAGGCGATCCGGCGCAGGTCGCCCTGGGCGTGAACGCGTCACCGGAGGCGCTCGTCGCGATGCGCCATCAGTTCGGCCTGGACCGGCCGCTGACCCAACAGTATCTCGACTGGGTCAGCGGGCTGCTGCACGTCGACCTGGGCACGTCCTACGTCTCCCACGCCGCGATCGCCCCGCAGATCTCCGATCGCCTGCAGGTCACCTTGTGGCTGGTCGTGACGGCGATGGTGATCGCCGTGGTCATCGCGCTGCCGCTGGGCACGGTGATGGCGGTGCGCCACCGGCATCTGTCCGGGCTGATCCTCACCGGGCTGTCCCAGGTGGGCATGGCGATCCCGGCGTTCCTCGCCGGGATCCTGCTGATCACGGTGTTCGCCGTGAAGCTGCACTGGCTGCCGGCCAACGGCTGGACCCCGCCGGCGCAGGATCCGGTGATGTTCGTCAAGCAGCTGATCCTGCCCGCCCTGTCGCTCGGCGTCGTCCAGGGCGCGATGCTGACCCGCTATGTGCGCAGTTCGGTGCTCGAGGTGTTGCGGGAGGACTATCTGCGCACGGCCCGCTCCAAGGGCTTGCGGCCGATGCAGGCCCTACGTCGGCACGGACTGCGCAACGCGGCCGTCCCGGTCGTGACGGTGCTGGCACTGCAGCTGGTCACCTTGCTCATCGGGGCCATCGTCGTCGAGCGGGTCTTCGTGGTGCCCGGTCTGGGCAGCCTGCTGCTGGACTCGGTGGCCAACCGCGATCTGATCGTCGTCCAGGACGTGGTGATGCTGTTGGTGTTCGCCGTCCTGGTGGTCAACTTCCTGGTGGATCTGCTCTATCTGGTGATCGACCCGAGGATGCGGGAGGGCGGCCGATGAGCCTGGACGAAACCATGGGCGGCACGCCCGACGCCGAGGACGAGCCGGTCCTGAGCGCTCGGCGGGCCGTCGGTCCGAACCTGATCGTCGGAGCCGTGCTCGTGGTGCTCGTCGTCGGTATGGCGCTGCTGTCCTACGTGTGGACTCCGCACGACCCGACCCTGGTCGACTCCACCCACCGCCTGCAGACCCCTGACGGCACCTACTGGTTCGGCACGGACAACTTCGGGCGCGATGTGTTCAGCCAGGTGCTCGTGGGAGCACGCACCACGCTGTTCGTCGGTGTCGTGTCCGTCGGGGTCGCCGCCGTGATCGGAGTGCCCCTCGGCATGCTGTCCGCGGTGCTGCCGCGCTGGGCCGGTGACCTGCTCATGCGAGTGAACGACATCGTGCTCGCCTTCCCGGCGCTGCTGTTGGCGATCATGCTGACGGCGGTCTTCGGGCAGAGCACCCTCATCGCCATGATCGCGATCGGCGTGGCGACCATCCCCAGCTTCGCCCGGCTCATCCGTTCCGGCGCCCTGCAGGTGATGGGCACCGAATACGTCCTGGCAGCCCGGGTGTCCGGGCGCCGGACGATGCAGATCGGGCGCCGCCACGTGCTGCCCAACGTCGTCAACCTGATCATCGTGCAGGCCTCTGTCGCGTTCGCGATCGCGATCCTCGCCGAGGCCGCTCTCTCGTTCCTCGGGCTCGGCACTCCGGCGCCGACGCCGTCCTGGGGGCGGATGCTGCACGAGAGCCAGCCGTTGCTGTTCTCCGCCCCGCGCCTGGCGGTGTTCCCGGGCGTCGCGATCGCCGTCGCCGTCCTCGGGTTCAACCTGCTGGGCGACGGGCTGCGCGACTACTTCGACCCGAAGCTGGAGGACCGCCGGTGACCACGCCCACAACGCTCGAGAAGCCGTCCGGCACGCCGGGCGACGAGGTCGTGCTCGACGTGCACGACCTGGCCGTCCAGGTCGGTGACCGGCGACTGGTCCGCGAGGTCGACTTCGCCATCCGACGCGGCGAACGCGTTGGGCTCATCGGTGAATCCGGGTCCGGCAAGTCCCTCACCGCCCTCGGCGTGATGGGTCTGCTGCCGGAAGGCCTGCGTGCGAGCGGATCCGCACGCGTGGCCGGCGTCGACCACGACCTCATCGGCGCCCGAGAGCGGCACCTGTCGGCCGTGCGCGGCCGAGATCTGGCGATGGTGTTCCAGGAGCCGATGACCGCGCTCAACCCGACGATGCGGATCGGAGACCAGGTCGCCGAGGTGATGACGATCCATCACACGAGGCCCGACAAGCGCACCGCCCGCCGCGCCGCGATCGAGCTGCTCGACCAGGTGCGCCTGCCCGACCCCGCCGAGGCGGCCCGTGCCTATCCCCACCAGCTCTCCGGTGGACAGCGCCAACGCGTGGTGGTGGCTCTGGCGCTCGCGAACGACCCGTCCGTGCTCATCTGCGACGAGCCGACGACGGCGCTCGACGTCACCGTCCAGGCCCTGGTCCTCGACCTCATCGTGCGCGGCGTGCAGGAGCGGGATGCCGCGCTGTTGCTGATCACCCACGACCTGGCCGTCGTCGCCACGGCGTGTGAGCGTGTCCTGGTCATGTATGGCGGCCGCCTTGTCGAGGCCGGGCCCGTGCAGCGGGTCTTCACCCGGCCCAGGCATCGCTACACCGAGGGCCTGCTCGCCGCGTCCGACCTGTCGGCGACCGATGCGACGGGACGGCTCGCGACGATCCGCGGATCCGTGCCGCCCGGAGGACGCTTCCCGGCGGGGTGCGTCTTCCGAGGCCGTTGTGACCATGCGACCGACGTCTGCACCCAGGTGCCGGAGTGGACCGGATCCTCCCGCGACGACGGATTCGCCTGCCACCACCCGGCGCCCATCGGTGAGCCGCACCGAAAGGAGGATCGGTGATGCCCGACCTGCTCAAGGGCCCGGACGGAGGCTCGCAGGCAGCGATCCGTGTGCGGGGCCTGGTGCGTGACTACCGTCGCCCCCGCCGATCGCTCTTCCGCCCCGCCCCGGTCGTGCACGCGCTGCGCGGACTGGACTTCGAGGTCGCGCACGGTGAGCGCTTCGGCATCGTCGGCGAGTCCGGCTGCGGCAAGTCCACCCTGTTGCGCATCCTCGCCGGCGTCGACCGGCCGACCGCCGGCAGTGTCGAGGTCGACGGCTTCGAGATCGCCGGCCGCTCGGAGCGGCGCCTCGGGCCGCTGCGCGAACGCCTGCAACTGGTGCTGCAGGATCCGATGAGCTCACTCGACCCGCGGATGCGGGTCAAGGACATGGTCGCCGAGCCGCTCGTGGCCCAGGGGCGGGCACACCATCGCGAGCGTGTCGACGAGTTGTTGACGGCCGTCGGGCTGTCCGCCGAGGCGGCCGGGCGCTATCCGCACCAGTTCTCCGGCGGTCAACGCCAGCGGATCTCGATCGCCCGCGCACTCGCCCCCGGGCCGCGAATCCTGCTGGCGGACGAACCCGTCAGCGCCCTCGACGTCTCGGTGCGCGCCCAGGTGCTCAACCTGCTCACCGACCTGGTCGATCGCCTCGACCTGACCCTCGTCTTCGTGTCGCACGACCTGTCCGTCGTGCGCCACCTGTGCGACCGCGTCATCGTGATGAACGAGGGCGAGATCGTCGAGGCGGGACCCACCGAGCAGATCTACGACGACCCGCGACACCCCTACACCCGGCGCCTGGTCGCCGCGATCCCCAGCCTGCACAAGGCGCTCGCCGGGGCCACGACCCACGACCTGGCGGCCGCCGAACTGGCCCGGATCGACGCCGGGAGCGACCGACCGACAGGGAGCACCACATGACCACCGAGGAGTCCGCGGCCGTGCGGCCCGGCCCGACCGACAGCCTCGTCGACGTGCCCGGCCTGCGGGTCGGGCACGCGACGGCCACCGGCGAGGGATGGCTGACCGGGACGACCGTCGTGCTCGCCCCCGACGGTGGCGCGGTCGCCGGGGTCGATGTGCGCGGTGGTGGCCCCGGCACGCGCGAGACCGACCTGCTGGACCCGCGCAACATGGTCGAACGGGTGCACGCCGTCGTCCTGGGCGGCGGCAGCGCCTTCGGGCTCGCCGCCGCCGACGGGGTGATGGACCGGCTCGCGCGTGACGGGATCGGCCTCCCGGTCGCGGACGGGGTGACCGTGCCGATCGTGCCGGCCGCCGTCATCTTCGATCTGGGACGCGGCGGCGATGTGACGTGCCGCCCGAGCCGCGAGACCGGGCAGCAGGCCTCCGACGCCGCGACCGCCGCCGGATCGCGCGGCGGGCCCGAAGGCGGGGGGGGCGCCGGCGCCGGCGCCGTCGCCGGCGGCCTGAAGGGTGGGGTCGGATCCGCGAGTGCGCTGCTCCCGGGCGGCAGGTGTGTCGCGGCGCTGGCCGTCGTCAACGCCCTCGGTTCCGCGGTCGACCCACGCACCGGAGAGCTGTATGCCGCGCGCCTGGCCCTACCCGGCGACCTGCCGGCACTGCATACCCCCGACGCCGCGCAGGTGCGAACCCACCGGGAGCGACTGGATGCGCTGCGGCGAGAGCGCGGGCTGCGTGCCGGCACCGCGACCACGATCGGCGTCGTCGCGACCGACGCGGCCCTGACCAAGGCTCAGTGCGCGAAGGTGGCAGGCATCGCCCACGACGGCCTGGCCCGTGGGATCCGGCCGGTGCACACGATGTTCGACGGCGACACGATCTTCACCCTGGCCACCGGAGACGGCACGAGCACGGACCCTGCGGCCTTCCACGAGGTGCTCGAGACGGCCGCCGACTGCTTCACCCGCGCGATCGCGCGGGCGATGCTCGCCGCCCGCACGACCGAGACTCCCGCCGGGCGATGGCCGAGCTACCCGGACGCCTTCCCCTCCGCGATCTCCCCCGAGACGAAAGAGAACTCACGATGACCCCCGATGCCACGTCGTTCGACCCCGCCTACCCCACGGGACTGCCCATCGGTCACGAGTGGGTGGACGACGTCGGTGTCGAACCGGTGGTCTTCCCCTATGACGGGACGCGGGTCGCGGACGCGCCGGTCGGCGACGTGGCGCACGCCGAACGCGCCCTCGAGACAGCGCTCGCGGTGCGGTCGGCGAGCGCCGCGCTGCCCTCCCACGTGCGTCGGGCGGCACTGCAGAGCGTGCACGCCGCGGTCGGCGAGCGACGCGAGGAGTTCGAGCGCCTGCTGGTGCTGGAGACCGGCAAGCCCCTGGTCGACTGCCGCGTCGAGGTCGCCCGGACCCTGCTGACCCTGCAGGTCGCCGCCGAGGAGGTCGCGCGCCTGCACGGCGAGACCGTGCCCCTCGACCTGTTGCCCAGCGGCGAGGGGCTGATGGGGTTCTGGACCCGCCGGCCGGTCGGAGTGGTCGTCGGCATCGCCGGGTTCAACTACCCGCTGCTGCTCGCGGCCCACAAGATCGCCCCGGCGCTCGCGGCGGGATGCCCGGTGATCGCCAAACCGGCGCCGCAGACACCCTTGGCCACGCTGTGGCTCGTGCACCTGGCTCGTGAAGCGCTCATCGCCGCCGGGGGCCCCGCCGCCGCGGTGCAACTGGTCACCGGCGGCGTCGACGTCGGCGTCCGGTTGACCACCGACCGGCGTATCGGAGCGGTCTCCTTCACCGGATCCGCGGCCGTCGGGCATCGGATCGCCCAGGACGCCGCGCCCACCAAGGTGCTGCTCGAGCTCGGCTCGAACGCCGCACTCGTGGTCGCCGCGGACGCCGACCTGGAGGCGGCGGCAGACGCCGTGATCCGCGGGGGCTATTACGCCTCCGGTCAGGCGTGCATCAGTGTGCAACGGGTGATCGTCGTCGAATCCGTGCGAGAACGGTTCCGACAGCTGGTCGCACAGCGGATGGACCAGGTCGTCGTCGGCGACCCGCGTAAGGAGGCAACTCGCGTGTCCGCGCTCATCGACCCGGGGTCCACCGACCGGGTGCGCGGCTGGATCGGTGAGGCGATCGACGCCGGCGCCCGCTGCACCCACGGTGGGGGCGTGGATGGCCGGACCATCGAACCGACCATCCTCGAGGACGTGGCCGACGGCGGGAAGGTCTGGGACGAGGAGATCTTCGGACCGGTCGTCGCGATGCGGTCGGTCGCCGACCTGCACGAGGCGATCGACGCCGTCAACGCCTCGCGCTACGGCCTGCACGTCAGCGTCTACACCGCGTCGCTGGAGGCGGCCTTCGAGGCCGTCGACCGCATCGAGGCCGGCGGCGTCGTCGTCAACGAGGTGCCGGGCTTCCGCTCCGACGTGATGCCCTACGGCGGGGTGAAGGACTCCGGCATCGGCCGCGAGGGCCCGCGCTTCGCGATCGAGGAGCTGACCGTGACCCGCATGGCCGTCATCCGGCCGTCGACCAGGAAGGACGCCTGATGACCACGCCGGCGCGCGACTACTCGACCCTCTTCCGACTCGACGGCCGCACCGCTGTCGTCGTCGGGGGAGGCGGTGGCATCGGCCGTGAGTGCTCGCTCGCGCTCGCCGCCCACGGGGCCCAGGTCGTGTGCGCCGACCGGGATCTCGAGGCCGCCCGGGCGACCGCCGAGGCCGGGGCTCAGATCACGGCATACCGGCTGGACGTGCTCGACACCGACGAGGTGCAGCGGGCTGCGGCGGAGCTCGGTGAGGTCGACGTGCTGGTCTTCACCGCGGCGACCAACGTGCGCAAGAAGGTGCTCGACTACACCGCGGACGAGTTCGACCGGGTCGTCTCACTCAACCTACGGGCCTCCTTCGACCTCGTGCGTGCCTTCGGCACCGGGATGGCCGAACGCGGGCGCGGGAGCATCATCGGGTTCAGCTCGATCCGTGCCGTGGCCGTCGAGCCCGGTCAGGGGGTATATGCCGCGACGAAGGCCGGACTGGTGCAGCTGTTGCGGGCGACCGCGGCCGAACTCGGCCCGCGCGGTGTGCGCGTCAACGCCGTCGCCCCCGGCGTCGTGGACACTCCGCTCACCGCACAGATCCGGGCCGTGCCCGACTGGGAGCGGGCCTACGCGAGCAAGTCGGCTCTCGGCCGCTGGTCGCACGCCGACGAGCTGGCCGGCGCCGTGGTCTATCTGGCCTCCGACGCGTCGAGTTTCGTGACCGGCAGCCAGCTGTTCGTCGACGGCGGGTGGACGGCCGTCGACGGGCGCTACGAGCCACCGTCCGGCTGATCCCGCTCCGCTCCGCGATCGTCACCCCGGACCGGCGCATCAACAAAATGTTGATCAGATGTGTGAAATAGCCCACACTCGGCCCGTCGGAGATGGCAGAGTCACCCCTGGAGCGCAGACCGTCACTGCGCGTGCACGATGCGAAGGAGAGCCATGAGTATCGAGACCGCCCAACGCGAGGACGACCCGCCAGAGACCCCGTCCGGCGCGCGAGGAGCCCTGGACCGTTACTTCGGCATCACCCGCCATCGCACGACCATCCCGCGGGAGATCCGCGCCGGTCTGACGACCTTCTTGGCGATGAGCTACGTCATCTTCGTCAACCCCGGCGTGCTCTCGGACGCGATCAAGATCCCCGGCGTGGACAACCTGTTCACCCAGCTGGTCATGGTCACCTGCATGGCCGCGATCCTCGGATCGCTCTATATGGGCCTGATCGCGCGCTACCCGTTCGCGCAGGCCCCCGGAATGGGGCTGAACGCCTACTTCTCCTACACCGTCGTCATCGGGCTCGGCTACGAGTGGCAGACCGCGCTCGGCGCCGTGTTCATCTCCGGCGTGCTCTTCATCATCTTGAGCATCCTGGGGATCCGGCAGGCCATCGCACGGGCACTGTCGATGAGCATGAAGTATGCGATCACCGCGGGCATCGGAGCCTTCTTGGCCTTCCTGGGGATGAAGAACGCCGGCTTCGTCACCGGCAACAAGGACACGCTGGTCGCGATCGGTGACGTCACCAAGCCGCACGTGTGGCTCGCTCTCGTCGGCCTGCTGATCATCGCCGTGTTGATGAAGCTGCGGGTCAAGGCGGCGATCCTGCTCGGCATCGTGGTCACCGCGATCATCGCGATCGTCAGTCGGCTGCCGGTCTATGAGGGGGACAAGGGGTTCGAGGCCTTCCAGGGATTCGGCGGGTCACCCGTCGAGGCGCCGATCTGGCCCAGCGACCTGGCGTTCCATCTCGACATCACCGGCGCGATCGGCACCGGCGTGCTGTCGGTGGTGTTCACCTTCTTCTTCGTCGACTTCTTCGACGCGACCGGCACACTGACCGGGTTGTCCCAGCGCGCCGGGATGATCGACGAGCACGGTGAGATGCCGCGCGCCAAGACGCTGTTCTCGATGGACGGCCTGGCCGCCCTCAGCGGAGCCACCCTCGGCACGTCGACCACCACGGCCTACGTCGAGTCGGCGGCCGGTGTCGAGGAGGGCGGCCGCACCGGGCTGACCGCGGTCACCGTCGCGGTGTTGTTCTTCCTGTCGATGTTCTTCTCGCCGTTGATCGCCGCGGTGCCCAACGCCGCGACCGCGCCCGCATTGATCCTCGTCGGGGCGCTGATGATGGAGGGGGCGCGGCACATCGAGTGGGACGACATCTCCGAGTTCCTCCCGGCGTTCCTGACGATCATCGTCATGCCGCTGACGTTCTCGATCGCCGAGGGCGTCTCGATCGGCATCATCGCCTACGCCGCCATCAAGGTCTTCTCCGGCCGCGTGAAGGAAGCCCACTGGCTGCTCTATCTGATCGCCGTGCTGCTGCTGATCCGGTGGATCTGGCTCGGGTGACGCCGAGTGGTCACTCCGCACCGCCGAGTGGTCGTTTCGAGCGTCCTGGGGCCGGCGGATAGGCTCGAATCGTCGTGCGGACCGGCTCGCGGTGCGTCACACCGCACACCGCAGCGAGGTCGAGTCCGCGCTCGTGCAGCAGATTGCGAGGTTCGCCGTGGTGGTCAGGCAGGTCCCGAAGCCGTCCGAGGTCTTCGAGTTGATGCAGTTCAAGAAGCCGAGTCTGCATCGGCGGACGCGACGGCTGGAGGACGCCCA